>NZ_JAYSDK010000019.1:78955-97954 GCF_041914405.1 Zoogloea sp. | reverse complement strand
GGGCGGGCAGGGTCTTG
The DNA here is from genome assembly GCF_041914405.1 of Zoogloea sp. Lineage (NCBI taxonomy): Bacteria > Pseudomonadati > Pseudomonadota > Betaproteobacteria > Rhodocyclales > Zoogloeaceae > Zoogloea > Zoogloea sp. Next base: position 97,937 of record NZ_JAYSDK010000019.1, on the reverse strand, counting down.
TGTCGAATCATGGATGTCTCCTCTGTCTTTGTTGGGCCGATTCGTGGGATCCGGCTTGTGTGGAGTTGCAGACCTGGCGAGGTCAGCACGGGGCGGAGCTTACAGAGGAGGTTCCTGCGAAAAACCGTGCTTCTGGCAGGCTTTGCGCGATTGTCGCGCTGATTGGCGCGATTGGCGCGCAGCTTCGGGGGCGGGGCTGTTGGGTCGAAAAATTGCTGCGACGCGGTATCCAAGCTGGGCGATTGTCGCGCCGTGCTGTGCGTTAATCGCCCAAGACTGGTGTTTAGCGGATTTTGCCGCTGTGCCCGCGTCGCTAAGCTGCGCTCCATGTTGCGTCGCCCGGGATACCCCGGGCTTGGCCGCAACGGCGCGATGCACCGCCAGCTTTCCGCCCAGAGAGGGCCAACGGACGTCGTCGCATTCCCCCGGATAAAAAGGAGACACTCATGATCAGTGGCAAAACGACCGTCATCGCCCACCTCGGCTACCCGACCGAGGCTTTCAAGGCCCCGATGATCTACAACCCGTGGTTCGAGTCGAAGGGCATCGACGCGGTGGTGATGCCGATGGGCGTCAAGCCGGAGGACTACCCGGCGGCGATCCAGTCCCTGCGCAAGATGACCAACCTGCGCGGCGCGCTGGTGACCATGCCGCACAAAGTCACCACCATGTCGCTGGTGGATGAGGTGACGCCGACCGCGAGCGTCGCCGGCGCCTGTAACGCGATCCTGCTGCGCCCGGACGGCACCCTGCTCGGCGACCAGTTCGACGGCGCCGGCTTCGTGCGCGGCGTGCTGCGCAAGGGCTTCGAGCTGAAGGGCAAGCGCGTGCTGGTGTCCGGCAACGGCGGCGTGGGCTGTGCGATCGCCGCTTCGCTGGCGGCGGCCGGCGTCGCCGAGATCGCCTTGTACGACAACTTCGAGGCCTCGTCGAAGAGCCTCGCCGAGCGCCTGGTTGCCCACTACCCCGAGCTCAAGGTCAGCACTGGCTCGAACGATCCGGCTGGCTTCGACCTGATCGTCAATGCCACGCCGCTGGGCATGAAGGAAGACGATCCGCTGCCCTTCGACATGGACCGCGTGGCGCCGACCACCTTCGTCGGTGAAGTGGTGATGAAGCAAGCCATTACGCCGCTGCTCGCCGCCGCCCAGGCCAAGGGCTGCCCGATCCAGGTCGGCACCGACATGCTGTTCGAGATGATCCCGGCCTACCTGGAGTTCTTCGGCTTCGGCACCGCCACGCCGGATGAGCTGCGCGCCGTGGCGCAGATCAAGTACTGAGGAGGCGCGCGCGATGAAGAAGATCCTGATGCTGCACGGCATCAACCACAATATGTTCGGCAAGCGCGACCCGGTGCAGTACGGCACCGTCACGCTGGAGGAGATCGACGGCCAGTTGCAGGCTCTGGGCCGCGAACTGGGCGTCGAGGTGGACAGCTACCAGACCAACCAGGAAGGCGACATGTGCCTGCGCATCCACCAGGCCTTCACCGATGGCGTGGATGCGGTGCTGATCAACGCCGGCGCGTGGACCCACTACAGCTACGGCATCCGCGACGCGCTGGCGATCCTGACCTGCCCGATCGTCGAGCTGCACATGTCCAACATCCACGCCCGCGAGCCGTTCCGCCACGTGTCGGTGTTTGCCGACATCGTGAAGGGGCAGATCTGTGGTTTTGGCGTGGACAGCTACCTGCTTGCCCTGCGTGCGGCGGTGTCGGCTATCCGCTGATGGCGCCTAGAGCAGCGACAGCAGCGCGTGCTCGGCTTCGCGCAGGACTGGCAAGGCGCGGGTCAGGGCCTGCTGCGTGGTTTCGTTGCCTATCGGCAGGCTCACGCTGATGGCCCCGACGACCACGCCGGCGCGGGTTCGCACCGGCACGGCGATGCCACGGCGATCCTGCTCGAGCTGCTGTTCCAGGATGCTGTAGCCATTGGTCCGCGCTTTGTCGATCACGGCGCGGACGTCCTCCACGTTGGTATAGCTGTGCGGGGTGTAGGGAATGAACTTGCGCCCCGTCAGCCAGCGCTCCACCTCCTCGGCGGGCTTGCAGGCCAGCAGCACGATGCCCGCCGAGGCCAGGTTGGCGGCAATGCGGGCGCCGAGCACGAAGCCCAGGCTCTGCACGCGGCCGGTACCGTTGCGGGCCACAAAGACCACCTCGTCCTCGTCGAGCACCGCAAAGAAGGCTGAACCGCCCAATTCGATGCTGATCCGCTGCAGGAAGGGCTGTACCGCCCGTGGCACCTTGGCTGAATCGAAATAGGACCAGCCCAGGCGCAGGATGCGCGGCGTCAGCCAGAAATGGGTGCCGTCGCTGTCCACGTAGCCCAGGTGCTGCAAGGTCAGCAGGTAGCGCCGTGCTGCGGTGCGGGTGATGCCGGTGCGCCGCGCGGCAGTGGAGGGCGTCAGGCGTGGGTGCGCGTCGCTGAACGCCTCGATGATGCGCAAGCCCTTTTCGAGACCGGCGATCCAGTCGCGTCGGTCGAGTTCCTGTTCTTCGTCGGCCATTTCCGTGTCTCCGTCTCGGACGCCCACCGTTTGATACCGCCGGTGCAAAGCGCGCGATTGTTGGTGTGGAGTGCGCGATTGTCGCGCAGTAAGCCCTGCTGGGCAATGGTCCGTCCAAAACGGGCTGCCTACCATTCTGTCTATAAACAAGCACAACAGGCGGAGACCCTTGATGCGCCGAGCCATTGCCACTGTCTGCATCAGTGGAACCCTCGAAGAGAAGCTGGAATCCATTGCCCGCGCGCGTTTCGACGCGGTGGAGATCTTCGAGAACGACCTCATCTACAGCCGTATGTCGCCGCGCGAGATCCGCCAGCGCTGTGCCGACCTGGGCCTGGGCATCGACCTCTACCAGCCCTTCCGCGACATGGACGGCGTGGACGACGCCCGTTTCAAGCGTAATCTGGACCGCGCCCAGCGCAAGTTCGATCTGATGGTCGAGCTCGGTGCGCCGATGCTGCTGGTGTGCTCCAACGTGCAGGCCAACACCATCTGCGACGATGAGCTGATGGCTTCGCAACTCCACGCGATGGCCGAGAAGGCCGCCGAGCGCGGGCTGCGCATCGCCTACGAGGCGCTGGCCTGGGGCCACCACGTCAATCGCTACGGCCATTCCTGGGAGATCGTCAAAAAGGCCGACCACCCGCATCTGGGGATCTGCCTGGACAGTTTCCACATCCTGTCGCGTGGCGACGATCCGGCCGGCATCGAGCAGATCCCCGCCGACAAGCTGTTCTTCCTGCAACTGGCTGACGCGCCGCGGATGGTGATGGACGTGCTGCAGTGGAGCCGCCATTACCGCTGCTTCCCGGGCCAGGGCACCTTCGACCTGGTCGGCTTCATGGAGCACGTGCTGAAGGCCGGCTATCCGGGCCCGCTGTCGCTGGAGATCTTCAACGACGTGTTCCGCGCCGCGCCGAACCGCCGCACGACCCTCGACGCCTTCTCGTCGCTGCTCTACCTCGAGGAACAGATCCGCGCGCGCCTGGAAGCCCAGGCCGTCAGCGATACTGCTGCCCGCGCGCTGACCGAGCGCATCGAGCTGTTCAACCCGCCGGCGCCGCCCAAGCTGCGTGGCCTGTCCTTCATCGAGTTCGCGGTGGATGACGCGTCCGGCAAGGCCCTCGGCAAGGCGTTGCAGGGCTTGGGCTTCGATCACTCCGGCACCCACCGCACCAAGAACGTCGAGCTCTACCAGCAGGGTGACGTGCGCCTGGTGCTCAACAACGAGCCGGGCTCCTTCGCCAGCGATTACTTCCAGCGCCGCGGGCCGTCGATCTGCGCGCTGGGCCTGGCCACCGACGACGGCCAGCGGGCGGTGAACCGCGGCGTGGCCTTCCACGTGCCCAGCCATGCCGGCCGCGTGGGCCCCAACGAGGCTTTGATCCCGGCGCTGCGCGCGGTGGACGACAGCATCATCTACTTCGTGTCCCAGGCGCTGGAGGACAAGGGCTTCCTCGAGACCGATTTCGTCGTCGACCCGGCAAAGCTCGGCCGCAGCAAGGCCGGCATCCGCAGCGTGGATCACCTGGCGGAAGGCTTCCCCTTCGAGCAGTTCGATACCGGCGTGCTGTTCAACCGCGTGGTGCTGGGCCTGCATCCGCAGGAGAGCATGGAGCTGGCCGATCCCAACGGGCTGGTGCGCAGCTGTGCGATGGTCGATGCGGGCCAGTCCCTGCGCATCGCCCTCAACGTGTCCCACAGCCGCGCCACCGTCACCGGGCGCAGCATGGAGGCGCTGCAGGGCGGCGGGGTGCACCACATTGCGCTGGCCAGCGATGACCTCTTTGTCACCGCCGAGTACCTGGCCAAGCACGGCATCGCGCTGCTCGACGTGGCCGACAATTATTATGAAGACCTGCCGGCCCGTTTCGAGCTGGACGACGCGCTGCTCGAACGCATGCGCCGCCTCGGGGTCCTCTACGACCGCAACGAGGAGGGGGAATTCTTCCACTTCTACACCCAGATGTTCGTGGACCGCTTTTTCTTCGAAATCGTCCAGCGCCGTGACGGCTATGCCGGCTTCGGGGCTTCCAACGCACCGGTCCGCATGTCGGCCCAGGCGAGGAGGGGCTGACGGCTTGACGGTTTGCGGAGTGTGCAGGGGTGAGTGAGAGAAGGGTTCCCGAGTCGATACGTGCGTTGCGGTCGGCCAATTTCCGGCTGTACTTCTTTGGCCAGGCGGTGTCGCTGCTGGGCTCATGGATCCAGCAGGTGGCGCTGGTGTGGCTGGTGTACCGGCTGACCGGGTCCGCGGCGTTGCTCGGCGTGACCACCTTTGCATCCTTGGCCCCGCAGTTGTTGCTCGGGCCGCTGGCCGGCGCATGGATCGACAAGCAGGACAAGCGGCGCTGCCTGATCGTCGTGCAGTCCCTGCTCGCGACCCAGGCGCTGACGCTGGCGGTGCTGACGGCGCTGGGCTGGATCGGGCCGACGCTGATCGTCGCCATGTCCCTGCTGCTCGGCGTGCTGAGCAGTTTTGATGCGCCGCTGCGCCATTCGCTGATCAACGCCTTCGTGGAAAGCCGTGAGGACTTGCCCAATGCACTGGCGCTCAACTCGATGCTGGTCAATGGCGGCCGCTTCTTCGGGCCGCCGGTGGCCGGGTTGCTGCTGGGGCTGAGTTCGGAGGCGGTGTGTTTCGGCCTCAATGCGCTGTCTTTCATGGCGCTGATCTTCGCGGTGCTGCGTGCCGACGGGCGCATGCCGGAGCCGGTGCGCGGCCCGGTCGGGCGGGTCTTCAAGGAAGGCGCGCGCTATGTGTGGGACACCTGGTATGTGCGGGTGCTGATCGGCGTGGTCATCGGCGTGAACCTGACCGCGTCGAGCTATGCGACGCTGCTGCCGATCCTGGCCAAGGACGTCTTCCTCGGCGATGCGAAGACCCTCGGCTGGCTGTGGGGCGGGGCGGGAGGCGGGGCCTTCCTGGGGACCATCGTGCTGACCCGAGTGCGTTCGCTGGCGCGGCTGAGCCAGGGCGTGGTTGCCGCGGTGGCGATCAGCGCTGTGGCGTTGGTCGGCATCGGCGCCAGCCACCTGCCGGCGCTGGCCTTTGCCGGGCTGGTGCTGCTGGGCTTCGGCATCACCGTCTGCAACGCCGGCATCAACATGCTGCTGCAGTCGAGCACGCCGGAGACCATGCGCGGTCGCGTGGTGTCCTTCTTCATGGCGACGCGCTTCGGCTTCGACGCCATCGGTGGGCTGGCGGCCGGTCTGCTGGCGGCCTGGTGGGGCGTGCAGGTGGCCTTGTGGATCGAGGGCGTGCTGCTGTTCGTCTGCCTCGGTTTTCTGTTTTCCCATCGTGGGCGGCTGGAGAGCGACCTGCGGCACTGAACTTGTACTGGCTTTTCCCACCCGGCGGGCACCTCTCCTCCCAAACTACCCGCCGGTCTTTAGCATCCCGCCGAGCATTGCGCTCTGGCGGGATTTTTTTGGTTTGGGTTTGGGGGGGATGGGCGAATGAATTCGCCCCCACAGCGGCAAGCTGCCAACCGGAGGCTCCCGTGGGGGCGAATTCATTCGCCCGCCCCCCGCCCAGCGCGATCCGCGTCCGCCTCTGCCTTCGCCGACCGCAACACCGCCTCTGCATCGCCGCGCACCTGCGCGGCAAGTTCGCTGGCCAGGCCGAGGCGACGCAGCAGCCACGGGCTCAGGTCCTGTTCGAAAGGGTCGGGCAGGGCGGGGGGCTCCTGTGCCGGGGGTTGAGCCATCGGCTGCGGGTCGGAGGCTGTCAGCGCCTGATCGATGGCCTCAGCGGCCTGTTGCAGCGGAAGCTGGATACGCGCCGCGTCGAGGCGGCCGCGGCGCGACATCAGCATCGTCTTCACCGCGGTGAGCTGGGCGAGGAGCTGGTAGTTGTGGGCCAGCAGACGCCCCAGGGCTTCCAGCGGCGGGCGTACCGCGCGGGGTTCGGCGAGGGATTGCTGGGTGGCCTGTACCAGCGCCGACAGGCTGTCGTAGGCCTCGCGCCGGGCCAGCCGCCAGGCCAGTTCGGGTTCGTTGTCCACCGCCTGCAACTGCCCGAGGCCCAGCGCGACACGGGCGTGGTGGGCCTGGGCGGCGAGGCTGCGGGCGACGAGGGCCGGGATGCGGCCGCGCTCCCAGCTGGGCAGCACGTAGGCGAAGGCCCAGGCGATGGCGACGCCGGCCAGCGTGTCGGCGATGCGCTCGATGACTTCGAAGGTGGCGCTGCCGGCGTTCAGCATGTGGCTCTGTACCAGGCCCATGACTGTTGCGGCTACCGCAGCGACGATGTAGCGCCGCACTGCGAAGGCGTGGGCGATGCCCTGGGCCAGCATGACGATCAGCAGCAGGAGGACGGAAGGCGGATGGATCGCCAGCAGCGCGCCGGTCAGCACGCAACCGAGCAGGGTGCCGAGCACCCGGTGGTTGCGCCGTTCGACGGTCTGGGCCAGGCTGCCGCGCAGCACCACGACGATGGTCAGCAGGATCCAGTAGTCGTGGGTGCCCCAGGGTACGGCGAGGGACAGCGCGTAGGCGCTGCCGATGGCAAGGGCGGCGCGGATCGCGTGGCGCAGCGGCGGCGCGTTCCAGTGCCACAGCTCGGAGAGCGGTTGCCAGGACCAGGCCGTGGGGCTGACGAAGGCCTGCCAGGCGGTGCGCACCAGGCTCAGGTCGGGTTGCGCCTCGCCGCGGGCGAGGGCGATCAGGCGCAGGGTTTCGTCGTTGATGTGGCCCAGGCGGTTGCTGAGGCCGCGGGCCAGCATCGCCGTCGACGGGGTGCTGTCGTTGGCGCCGTGGTCTTCTTCATCGGGCAACTCCAGGCGGGCAAGTCGGGGCCGATGGCTGGCGAAGGGCTCCGGCTGGCGGCCGATTAGCAGGGCGTCGGCGAGGCTGTCCAGCTCGTCGGCCAGGGTACCGAGGATCTCGCCGAGGGCATTGAGCAGTGGCGGGTGGCCGGGGTGGGCGCGCAGGGTGTCCACGTCCAGTTCGCTGGCCAGCAGGTGGTCGCGCATCTCCAGTACCTGCAGCAGCATGCCGGCCAGGCGTTGGCGGCGTGGCGTGCGTGGGGATTCGAGCAGGATGTTGCGGGCCGCCTGCAACTGGTCGGCCAGTGAGGCCTGGCGGTGCAGCAGCTCGCCGATCAGCGGGGCGGCATCCGACGGCTGGGACAGGGCAGAGAATTGCCGTGCCTGGCAGCGCATCAGGCCCGCCAGCGCAAAGAGCACGTCGGCCAGCATCTGGATCCGGTAGCGGGCGTTGAGGGCTGAGTTGGCCAGGCTGGCGAACACCAGGTAGCCCGCGCTGCCGATGGTGCAGTACAGGCCGGTCGTTGCGATGCTGCCGGTGCCGCCCTGCACCGGCACAGCCATCGACAGCACCAGCGCGAACATTATCGAAATGGAGATCGGTAGCCCGCGCTTGCCCCAGGCGCCGGCCAGGAAGGCGATGAAGCTGGCCGGCACCAGCAGCAGGCCGAGCAGCACCGGCGCGTTGTGCAGGGCCTGGACGGCGAGGAACAGCGGCAGGCCGATCAACGCGGCCGGCAGCAGCTGCCAGAACTTGCCGCGCTGGGGAGCAGGCTGGTCCGGCGGAATCACGATGGCCACGCCCACCGATGCCGCCGCCGCGGCGAACGCGCCGAAGTAGAAGTGCATGACACCGGAAATCAGCAACATGCCGAGCGCCGCCACCAGGCCGCTGGCCACGTAATGGCTCAGCGCGATGCGCCGGGCGGCCCGCAGGGAGCGGTCGATGCGGGAAAGGGTCTGCATGGTGCCTATGCTGGGCCTCCGGCAAGAGGGTCGATGGCAGGCAGAGGTTAAGTCGCAGGAGCGGGACGAGGCAAGGTGGCGACTTCTGAGGGGGGGGATAGGGAATGCTGTGGGGGGCTGTGGGGGCGAATGAGTTCGCTCCCACATGCTTCCGATTTCCCCCGCGGCGCTTCCATGAAAAAAGCCGGCAAAGCCGGCTTTCCGTGACGTTTCTTGCTATATCGCTTACCAGTGCGTTTCCCGGTCCGGCGTCGCGGTGATCTTGTGGATCGTCAGGTCGGCGCCGTCGAATTCTTCCTCCGCATCCAGGCGGATGCCGACGATGGACTTCAGTGCGCCATAGACGATGGTACCGCCCGCTGCGGCGACGACGATGCCGCCGGCGGTGCCGATCAACTGCGACACGATGCTGATCCCACCGATGCCGCCCAGCGCCTTGGCCCCGAAGATGCCCGCTGCGATGCCACCCCAGGCGCCGCACAGGCCATGCAGCGGCCACACGCCGAGCACGTCGTCGATCTTCCAGCGGTTCTGGGTAATGGTGAACAGCTGTACGAACAGCACACCGGCGATCAGGCCGGTGGCCAGCGCACCGATCGGGTGCATCAGGTCGGAGCCCGCACATACGGCGACCAGACCGGCCAGCGGGCCGTTGTGGATGAAGCCCGGGTCGTTCTTGCCGAGGACCATTGCCGCCAGCGTGCCGCCGACCATCGCCATCAGGGAGTTGAGGGCGACCAGGCCGCTGACCTTGTCGAGGGTCTGGGCAGACATCACGTTGAAGCCGAACCAGCCGACGGTGAGGATCCACGCGCCGAGGGCCAGGAAGGGGATGTTGGAAGGCGGGTGGGCGGAGACGTTGCCGTCCTTGGTGTAGCGGCCACGGCGTGCTCCGAGCAGCAGCACGGCGGGCAGCGCGATCCAGCCGCCGACCGCATGCACCACGACCGAGCCGGCGAAGTCATGGAACTTGGCGCCGAAGGCCGCTTCCAGCCACGGCTGGATGCCGAGGTTGTCGTTCCAGGCGATGCCCTCGAAGAAGGGATAGACGAAGCCGACCAGCAGGAAGGTGGCGACGCTCTGGGGGTGGAATTTGGCACGCTCGGCGATGCCGCCGGAGATGATGGCCGGGATGGCGGCGGCGAAGGTCAGCAGGAAGAAGAACTTGACCATCTCGTAGCCGCTCTTCTGCGCCAGCACTTCAGCGCTGGAGAAGAAGTTGACCCCGTAGGCCACCGTGTAGCCGATGAAGAAGTAGGCGACGGCGGATACGCCGAAGTCGGTAAGGATCTTGACCAGCGCATTGACCTGATTCTTCTTGCGCACCGTGCCGACTTCCAGGAAGGCGAAGCCGGCATGCATCGCAAGCACCATGATGGCGCCTAGCAGCACGAAGAGAACGTTGCTGGTGTTACTGATTTGCTCCATTTTGGGCTCCGAAAATGAAGCGAGGCACCAAGCAGGTGCTGTGCCAGCTCAATTTTAGTGAAAACCCCTGATGAATGAAGGGCTTGCCATCAGGGTAAGGTATGGTTTGGCACCATGATCGTGCAAGTTGATGGTTTGCGCACCAAATTAATGCATCTTCGAGATGGATTCCACAAGCCGCGGTTGGGGGGGGCGTGGTGGAGAATTACTGTGAGGAGGCAGTGGGGGATTGCTGTAGGGGCGAATTCATTCGCCCTCGGAGCTCAAATAAGCACCTTGGGCGAATGAATTCGCCCCTACAAAATGACGCTTCCACGGGAGCGTCGATGTCCGGCCTACCAGGCGTTCTCCACCGCAATCTGCGCCGGCGCGCTCAGCCGGCTGAGGCGGAAGCCGCGCCCCAGCAGGGTCTTGTGCGTGTCATGCACCATGCTCGGGCTGCCGCAGATCATGATGCGGGAGTCGGCGAGAGTCAGAGGGATGCCGAGCCGGGCCTCCAGCTCACCGCTCTGCAGCAGAGCCGGGATGCGTGCATGGAGTGCGCCGGAAACTGAGTCGTCGCGGGTGGCGACCGGCTGGTATACCAGCTTGTGCCCGTGCTCGGCCCACAGCGGGTGGTCCCGCAGGGAGGCGATTTCCGCCCGGTAGGCGAGGTCATCGGCATTGCGCGCGCCATGCACCAGGATCAGGCGCTCGAAGCGCGTCCAGGTGGTCTCGTCCTGCAGGATCGCGAGATAAGGTGCCAGCCCGGTACCGGTGCCTAGCATCCAAAGATCACGTCCGTCGGCAAAGCGGTTGGTGGTGAAGAAGCCAAAGGGCTGGCGCTCCATCATCAACTCGTCGCCGACCTGCATCTGCGCCAGGCGGGAGGTGAAGGCGCCGTCCGGCACGATGATCGAGTAGAACTCCAGGTAGTCGTCCCAGGTTGCCGACGCCATCGAATAGGCCCGCCACACCGGTACCCCGTTGGCCTGGTGCAAGCCGAGGCGTGCGAATTGCCCCGGCACGAAGCGGAAACCCGGCTCCCGACTGAGCCGGAAGGACAGCAGGCGGGGGCTCCAGCGGTGTAGCCAGAGGATGCGGGCCGGGTGGAACTTGTCGTTGGGAGCGTCCATCGTGCATACCTCTCTTATGAGGCCTCTTCCGGGGCCTGTTTCCTGTGGGGGCGAGTTCATTCGCCGGACTCCGGTTCGACTGGCCGCGGGCGAATGAATTCGCCCCTACGGCTCACGCCCCATTTTGGGTGGCTGACGAGTTTCGGCAGCGGGTGACGAAAAATGTCACGTGAAGAATGGGTTTCCAGGGGTAGTGAGAGCGTGCTGAAGCCTATGTGGGATGGCAACAAGCTGTTTTTAAATGAAAAGGCGAAAACTGGCGCAGTGTTGGCACGCCGGTTGCCTCAGTCCCTGCGTACGAGGCGATAGCCCGCACCATCAAAATTCAACGAGTGGAGATCACATCATGAAGAAACAAGGCGGTTTCACCCTGATCGAACTGATGATCGTCGTGGCTATCATCGGCATCCTGGCCGCGATTGCTGTGCCTCAGTATCAAACCTACACTAAAAAGGCAAAGTTTACGGAGGTCGTGCAGGCTGCTCAGGGGTTCAAATCTCAGGTTGAGTCCTGCATACAGCAACAGTCCATTACTGCAGCCCCAGTAACTGGTTGTGACGCTGGAGGCAATTATGTGGGTGGTGCACCGACCTTTGATCAGGATAAGAGCAAAGTTGCTTCGGTTGCTGTCGCAGCCACTGGGGTAATCACTGCGACGTCCAATTCCAGTGGGCTCGCGAAGATCGATACTACTGGTTACACGTATATTATGACTCCGACCCCGTCCGGTTCTGATGTAACTTGGGCGATCACTGGCACCTGCAAGACTGCTGGCCTGTGCTGATCTGAAGCCAGCCTGACAGTCTGACTGCAAGGGCCCGGATGGCGAAAGCCTCCGGGCCCTTTGTCCTTCCGGAAGAGGGGCTTGCCAGGTCGGTGTGGGAGAATGGGTGACATGAACACAGCAACGTTCCTGCGTTCCCCGAATTGCGATGAGCGTCCGGACCGCGCCGACATTCGCCTCGTCGTCATCCACGCCATTAGCCTTCCGCCGGACCGCTTCGGTGGCCCCGGTGTAAGCCAGTTGTTTACCAACACCCTCGACCCGCTGGAGCATCCCTACTATGCGGGCATCCACCACCTGCGGGTTTCGGCCCATTTTTTCATTCGCCGTACCGGCGAGTTGATCCAGTTCGTCGATCCGCAGATGCGGGCGTGGCACGCCGGGGTGTCGTCCTGGCGCGGCCGTGAGCGTTGCAACGATTTCTCCATCGGTATCGAGTTGGAAGGCTGCGACACGCTGCCCTTCGAGGCTGCACAGTACGAGGTGTTGGCCGATCTGCTGGCTGAGCTTTGCGGGCGCTTTCCGATCGAGGGAATAACCGGTCATTCGGATATCGCTCCGGGGCGCAAGACCGACCCCGGGCCCTTCTTTTCGTGGACACGCCTGCGACATCTACTGGAGCTGCGCAGTACGGGACTGCCCGATCTTGTCGAGCCGGCGCCGCGGGAAGGAGATGGCGAGTGCATGCGCTGGCCGTTTCCGCTTGACGGGCGTCCTGTCTGAACTCCATCCGTCCCGCTGGATGACGTAATGGCTATGCACAAGTCTGCTCCGGTCCTCCACGTCACCTGTTTGTCCGCACTTGAAGCCGGACTCCGGGCGAGATTTCTGCTGCTGCTTGCGTCGCTGGCTCCGATGCTTATCTGGCTGATCTCGTCGGGGCGCCTCGCCCGCCCTCTGGAGGCGGCGGGCTGGGCGTTGCTGTGTGGGGTGCTGGCGGCGTCGGCGCCCGGGCGGGCGCTCCGTTGGGCCGCGGCGATGCAACTGCTGCTTCTGCCGCTGACTCTGGCCTGGATTGGCGCGGTTGCTGTTACCGGGATGGGGCCCTCCACCGCGAGCATTGGGTCCGCAACCAATGGGGCCTACAAGGAAGTCCTGACTGCCGCTCGCGTTGTGCTTTGGAATCGGCAGTTCCAGTTGGTTGCCGTGCTGTCTCTGGGGTTGGCCGCCGCCGCCGCACGGGCGGCCTGGCGCGCTCCGCAAGGCCGTAGTGGCTGGCTCTCTCTGGTCTTTCTGGCCGCCATGCTGCCGGCTTCGTCGGCGGTTCTCGATGCCGGAGGCTACGCGGGCTGGGCAAGGCTGGCTGGCCCGGAGGCGCGGATGGGCGTTGTCTGGCTGTCGCACCTCGAGATGGGTAAGGAGGGCCTGCGCACAGCATTGAGTCAGGCTGTCATGTCGGCCGAGGCACAGCCTCAGTTCGTCCGCAGCGCCGTTGGTGTGCCCCGCGAGTTCGATGCACAGCCCGGGGTGGCTGTGTTCATCGTCGGGGAGTCGCTGCGAGCGGATGCATTGCTGGATCCTGCCCGTGGCCAGTGGTCGGCCGGGTTAGCTGCGCGGCTGGAGCGAGGACTGGGAGTGCGCCTCCCCGATGCTTGCGCGGGAGGGAATGGCACCTTTGCGTCGGTCCCCCGTCTGCTGACCGTTGTTGATGTGGCGGATGAGGCGGGAGCCGCCCGCAAGCCGACGGTGCTTGCCATGGCAAAGGCTGCCGGGGCACGTACGGCCTACATCAATAACCACGAAATCTGGGTCGTGCCGGAGGAGGGGCATGACTTCAGTCAGAAGATTTCGTCGATGGACGTCAATACCTATGACGAGGTGGCGATAGACGCCGTGGCGGACTTTCTAAAGCGTACGGATGCGCGGTCAAAGGCGGTGCTGATTCACCTTTACGGTCAGCACTTCTTCTATGAGCAACGCTATCCCGCGGCGATGTTTCCGCCTGAGCCAACGGGGCTCGATGGTGAGGTGCTGAACGAGTTGCGCTATCAGCGGGCTGCGGAGTATGGAGCGAGCATCCTGCTGCGCGCTGCCGAAGTCCTCGACGCACAGCCGGAGCCTGCATTTTTGGTTTTCACCAGTGACCATGGCGAGAACCTGCCGTCCGATGGCACTGGGCGGCGGATGCACGCGGGGCCGACGAGCAGCCGGGCTGACTCGGTGGTACCGGCGATCGTGCTGTGGAATGCGGCCTTCCAGAGAAGCGGGCGTGCCAAGGTGCTCGATGTCTTGCGCCACAAAAAGGGGTTGATTGCCCATCGCGATGTCTCCCTTGCCTGGCTGGCATTGCTTGGACAACCAGGGGGAGTCTTGCCAACTTCGGATCCCAAAACCTGGGGGGCTCTTGAGCCGGGAGATCCCGCTTCCGCAGTGCGCTGCGCCTTGCTCAAGCCCTGAATTTTTATCCGGGGGGTGTCAGTCTGCATGGCGTCCGGGATATGCCATTGAGGTTGGTCCTGGTGGCGTACACAAGAGCTTGATTGACAAAACCCTGTCGAATCAATAGAATGCGTTCCGTGTGCATTTTTTGGCGCAAAAATCTTGTTACAAGTCGGTGCCTGAGCCGCCGCATAACCGGCCTTCTTCCCCCCGGTTACTGACCTTTTCAAGGTCTGGCTCGGTACTTTTTTTGGCACGCTGTCTGGTTGCATCAGCGTGTTTGGATCAACCCCTGGCGACCTAGTCCTTCGAGCGCCGTCGGCCGGTTTTTTGGCTGACGAGTTGAACCCGGCCCTGCTTTTTCGAGGGCTGTCGGGTGATACAAACGGATGTCCTGTCCCTGCTGTCCTAGGGGCGGTTGTGCGCGCGCGTTTGCTGGACTGTGGCCACAGAAAGGAGAGCCCATGTTCGCAACTCGTATCGCGAAGTTCGCACGTCACGCGGCTTCACTCATGCTTCACTTCGCCCACGGCGGTCTTCTTGTCGCGGGTCTCGTCCTCACCCTTTTCGTGGCATCCCGGATTGCCAACCATGGTGTGCAGGGTTTGTCCATCGAGAGCCTGACCGGTAGTTCCCAGGCATCCATCTCCGCGGTTGATGAGGCTGCGGCTGAGCCAGAGGCTGAAATCATCCAGGCAGCAGAAGCCGTATCTCCGGCCAAGCTCAGCCCGGATCTGCAGCGCGTCAAGACCTATGTCGCCAAGCGTTACCAGGTGTCGGCCGTGGCCCTCGAGCCGCTGCTGGCGTCGGCCCAGCAGACCGGGCGCAGCGTGGGCGTTGATCCCCTGCTGCTGGTGGCCGTGATGGCCATCGAATCCCGCTTCAATCCCTTTGCCGAGAGCCCGATGGGTGCGCAGGGACTGATGCAGGTGATCCCCAAGTTCCACCCCGACAAGGTGGATGTGAAATCGGACAAGAGTGCCCTGTTCGATCCTGAAACCAACATCCGCGTCGGCGCGCTGGTGCTCAAGGAGTACATCCAGAGCACCGGTTCCGTCGAGCGGGCCCTTCAGCAGTATGGGGGCGTCGGTGATCCGTCGGCGCCCTACGCCAGCAAGGTGATGGCCGTGAAGGCCATGCTGAGCCAGGTGGCCCGCAGTGGAGGAAGGATCGTCGGCGCCTGACCCGCGCCCGAGCCTGGGGAAGAGGAACCCGCCGAAAGGCGGGTTTTTTTGTTTACAGACTCAGGCGTTCAGGTTCGTTCCAGAACCCACACGGTTGCAGGTGGCAGGTTGTGTAAGACGGTGCGCTTGCGTTGCCAGACAAGATTCTTGGCTGGGCTGGGAAATGGAAGCCGGCCAAAATAGCTGTACTGGATCAACCTGAAGTGCGGGCTTTTTTCGCTGATCCTTGCAATCGCGCTGCTCAGCCGGTGTTTATCCCGTGTCGGCAGGGAGCGGAAGGGCAATGACGATACCAGGGTCAGATTGCTGTGCACGGGGAGGGAAAGGCGCTCGACTTCGCTCGCGCAATGGACGTGAATGCGCATGTCCGGAAACTTTTTGCGCAGATGCATGGCGAGCTCTGGGGTTTTCTCTATGGCGATGAGTTCGGTCATGAGGTGCCGGAACTCGAATAAGGCGCGGGTGATGGAGCCCGTGCCTGCGCCCAGTTCGATCACGATGCCAGGATGCCCGACGGCAAGAACTTCACGGACCATTGCTTCACCGAGAGGGCGTCCCGCCGGTGCGATGGCCCCGATGCGCCGAGGGTCGCGCAGGAAGGAACGCCAGAAGGGGAGCAGATCAGATTTCATTGCGAGGCTCCATTCACCTCGTGCTGCTCCCAGATCCGGAAAGACAGGTACTCGCTGACAGCTTTGGTGTTCGCGCAGAGCGCCAGGCCATGGGGACAGATTTCCTGGATGAGGCGGGTGGCGTCATCGCTGGGCTGGGGGGGGAGCCCGCTGATTTCGAGAAGGCGGGGCGCGAGGTAGGCGATGTCCGAAACCCTGTTTGAGGTGGCGGTTGGCGCCCCCGCTGCTCGGTTCGTGCGGATCGAGTACCAGGTTAGATAACGTAGCTGGTTGTCGTCGGGTGGTTGTGCAAAGAGTTTGTTCCCATAATGCTGGGCGTGTGTGGCCGTGCTGGCAAACAGTGGTTGATGATCGCCAAACCATGCCAGGACCCGGGGTTCAGGGGTGTCGAGCCAGCGCTTGCTGAGTTGGCTCAACGCCTCGACCGATTCTTGCAATCTCAGTAGATAGTCCGCGAGGGGCGGCGGCAAGGGGGCGAGAGCAGAAGGGACCGTTGAGGGCAGTTCGGCAAGCGTTTCGGCATGGGGGCCGTGGTTGCGGATCGTTAGCAGAAAAACGAATAGCGGTCGTCCATCGTTCAATTTGGCCACAGCATCGAGCGCCTTGGAAAACAGCGCTTCATCCTTGGTATGGCGCCAGTCCGAGCTCAAATTCAGGTCTTCCACTGCCAGGAAGTGCTCGAAGCCGTACTGTCGGTAGGCTTCCCGGGCGTTCAGGAAGTTTCCACCGACGGGGTATATCGCGATCGTCTGATAGCCAAGCCCCTGCAGATGCTTAGGTAAGGGCGCGCGCATGGCATGGGCCAGGTTGACGGGTGCGTGGGCTCCTGCAGGGCCGAACACCCTCCAGTCGAGACCGGTCAGGAAGGTGAATTCGGATAACCAGGTTCCACCCGCGGTGGTGTGTACGAACAGGGGGCCGGACTCTTGATCGGCGCCGGGGGGCGAAAATAAGGGCTGCGGGCAGGCGGGCACATTCGAACAGGCCGCGAGGAGTGTCGGGTCGAAGGTGCTTTCCTCCAAAACCACGAAGATGTCGGGTTTGCCTGTGGCGACTCGCTGGGCGGATGCCTGAAAGCGCTGCTGGTTGATGTGTGGAGGGAGCGTGAAGTGAGTGGACGCGTCCGTGAAGAAGATCTCGAGGAGGTCGGCAACGTTCCGTTCCTTGGTGGCTTCGAATTTCTGAAGCTGAGTGAAGCCATTCCCTAGGGCACGATCGTCACCAAACGTAGCTTGTTGTGGCAAGGCGGAATTCAGTCCATCGGCGCGGGCTAGCCAGGCTCCTGCCAGTAGCCCCGCGAGAGCCAGGCTGGCCAGCATGCGGGTAGAGCGGTGGCGGGGGGGGGCGAGCCGCCATGCCAGGATTGCGGCTGTCAGGATAAGCGCCAGCGCACCGAGCAGTATCGCTCCGAGTGATGGGTAAGATTTGAAGAGAACCGCGTTTTCGATCAGGTTTGATGCGAAAAACTTGACGTCCGCTAATGTCATCGGCTTGCCGAGGTAATCGATTTTGACCCATGACGCGTAGATCAGCATGGCGAAGCCGAGCGTGACGGACACGAGGCTGAACAGGGGGCGGCCGCTGAGGATCAGTAGAAAAACAACCAGCAGGCTTCCCAGCCAGGATGAGACCGGATGGTTGTTGATGCTCCACGCCAGCGCGAATGGCCCTATTCCAGAAGGTAGTAGTTGCAGGATCTCCAGGCCGGCCAGCAGACTGGTTGCAAGCATCGCGGCAAGGAGGGCGCGGATTGATCCGGACAAGTGCGGTGGGGTCATGCGTGCATTATGCAAGGAGCTTGTGTCGTCAGTCTTGTAGTCCGGGACTGGTGCTGACTTGTTTTCGGTCAGGATCGCTTTTCTGGAGCGGTGTGTTCATTCGCGGGCAGAGGCTCTCAGGCGTTTGTGGGCGAATGAATTCGCCCCTACAGGACGCGGGATATGCGTTCAACGGCTTCCAGCAGTCTTGTTGTTCCGGTGGTGTAGGCGATGCGAAGATGGCGCTCCGGTGCGTTGTCGCCGAAGTCGATGCCGGGTGTCGTGGCGACGCCGGCCTCTTCGATGAGACGACGGGCCAAGGTCTGGCTGTCCTGCGCGATGCCGGAGATGTCGGCGTACAGGTAGAAGGCCCCCTGGGGTTCGGTGGCGAACTGGAAGCCGAGCTGGCGTAGGGCGGGGAGCAGCGCGTTGCGGCGCTCGGCGAACTCGTGGCGGCGCTCTTCGAGGATGGCGATGGTGGCTGGCTCGAAGGCTGCCAGCGCCGCGTACTGGGCCGGCGTGGAGGGCGAAATGAAGAAGTGCTGGGCCAGCTTCTCGATGTCTCGCACGTAGGCTTCGGGGGCGACCAGCCAGCCGAGGCGCCAGCCGGTCATGCCGAAGTACTTGGAGAAGCTGTTCACTACGAAGACGTCGTCGAGCTGGCTGAGGGCGGTGCAGGCGTCTACGCCGTAGTTGAGGCCCTGGTAGATCTCGTCGACGATCAGCACGCCCTGGCGCCGGCTTACGGTTTCCTGCAGTGCGACGATTTCGTCGAGCGTCAGCAGGGTGCCGGTGGGGTTGGCGGGGCTGGCGACCATCAGGCCGCGGGTTTGTGTCGTCCAGGCTGCCTCGACCTGGGTAGGGGTGGGCTGGAAGCGGGTGCTGGCGTCCACCGGCAGGGCGCGCGGACAGCCTTCGAAGCTGCGCACCAGATGGCGGTTCGACGGATAGCCGGGGTCGGGCAGCAGCCACTCGTCGCCCGGGTCGGTTAGTGCTGCGAGGGCGAGCATCAGCGCGCCGGAGGCGCCGGGGGTGACAATGATGCGTTCCGGCGAGACGTTGGCGCCGAAGCGGTCGTGGTAGAAGCGGGCGATGGCTTCGCGCAGGATGGTGAGGCCGAGGGCGGGGGTGTAATGCACGTGGCCGCCGGCCAGAAAGCGCTGGGCCGCCTCGACGATCGGCTGGGGGCTGGGGAAGTCCGGCTCGCCCACTTCCAGGTGAATGATGTCGCGCCCGCTGGCGGCGAGTTCGTGGGCGCGCTTGAGGATCTCCATCACGTGGAAGGGCTGGATGTCGGCCATGCGGCGGGCGCTGCGGGTCATGGATGCGTTCCTGAAAGGCGGGGGTCGGAAAGGGGCTGTTGGGGCTTCAAACCAGTTGGGGGGGGCTGTGGGGGGGGGGTTATAAGAACCGGAGGGGGCCCAGGTTCAACCCCGGGGCCGGAAAAATCCCCCCCC
>NZ_JAYSDK010000019.1:34695-78945 GCF_041914405.1 Zoogloea sp. | reverse complement strand
CGGGGCGCCCGGCCCCTTCCCTCCCCCCGGCGGGCCCCCCGCCCCCCGCCGGGGCCCAACCACCCCCCCCCCCACGGGTAATGTGCTCTCCGGCAGAGGCCGGTGAAAAACAAAAAAGCGCCGATTGCTCGGCGCTTTTTTGCGTTACCTGAGCAGCCGGCTGGCTGCTGCGAACTTACACCGACAGGGCCAGTTCGAACAGTTCTCGCTTGAGCACGAACTGCTTGGGCAGGCGGTCTTGCAGCTTGTCGAACCATTCCTGGTGGCCGGCCAGTTCGGTCTTCCAGGCGTCGGCGTCGATCTTGACCAGGGCTTCGAACTCAGCCTTGGTCACGTCGGAGCCAGTCCAGTCGATGTCTTCGTACTGGGGCATCCAGCCGAGGGCGTTTTCAGTGGCGTGCACGCGGCCGCGGACGCGGTCGACGATCCACTTGAGGACGCGCATGTTCTCGCCGAAGCCCGGCCACATGAACTCGCCCTTCTCGTTCATGCGGAACCAGTTGACGCAGAAGATGCCCGGCGCCTGGTCGACGGTGTGCCCCATCTTCAGCCAGTGGTTGAAGTAGTCACCCATGTGGTAGCCGCAGAACGGCAGCATGGCGAACGGGTCGCGACGAACCACGCCCTGGGCGCCGAAGGCCGCGGCAGTGGTTTCGGAGCCGAGGGTGGCGGCCATGTAAACGCCGAAGTTCCAGTTGAAGGCCTGGTACACCAGCGGCACGGTGGTGGCGCGACGGCCGCCGAAGATGAAGGCGGAGATGGGCACGCCGGCCGGGTCTTCCCACTTCGGGTCGATGGACGGGCACTGGCTGGCCGGGGCGGTGAAGCGGGAGTTCGGGTGGGCAGCCTTGCGGCCGGTTTCCTTGGCGATCTCCGGGGTCCAGTCCTTGCCTTGCCAGTCGACCAGGTGAGCCGGGGCTTCCTTGGTCATGCCTTCCCACCACACGTCACCGTCGTCGGTCAGCGCGACGTTGGTGAAGATGATGTTCTCGCGCAGCGTGGCCAGCGCGTTGTAGTTGGTCTTCTCGGAGGTGCCGGGGGCAACGCCGAAGAAGCCGGCTTCCGGGTTGATCGCGTAGAAGCGGGTGGAGCCGTCGGCTTCCTTGCGCGGCTTGATCCAGGCGATGTCGTCGCCAACGGTGGAGATCTTCCAGCCGTCGAAGGACTTGGGCGGGATCAGCATGGCGAAGTTGGTCTTGCCACAGGCGGACGGGAAGGCGGCGGCGACATAGGTCTTCTCGCCTTCGGGGCTCTCCACGCCGAGGATCAGCATGTGTTCGGCCAGCCAGCCTTCGTCGCGGGCCATGTTGGAGGCAATGCGCAGTGCGAAGCACTTCTTGCCGAGCAGGGCGTTGCCACCGTAGCCGGAGCCGTAGGACCAGATCTCGCGGGTTTCGGGGTAGTGGACGATGTACTTGACGGTCGGGTTGCAGGGCCAGCGGGAATCCTTCTCGCCATGGGCCAGCGGAGCGCCAACCGTGTGCACGCAGGGCACGAACTCACCGTCGGTGCCGAGCACGTCGAAGACGGCCTTGCCCATGCGGGTCATGGTGCGCATGTTGGTGACCACGTAGGGGCTGTCGGAGATTTCCACGCCGACGTGGGCGATCGGGGAACCGAGGGGGCCCATCGAGAACGGGATCACGTACAGGGTGCGACCGTGCATGCAGCCCTTGAACAGCTCGTTCAGGGTCTTGCGCATCTTGGCCGGATCTTCCCAGTTGTTGGTGGGGCCGGCGTCGTCCTTGTTGGCGGAACAGATGAAGGTACGGTCTTCGACGCGAGCCACGTCGGAGGGGTCGGACCAGGCGAGGTAGGAATTCTTGCGCTTTTCCGGGTTCAGCTTGATCAGCATCCCCGCTTCGACCATCTCGGCGCACAGGCGGTCGTATTCTTCTTCGGAGCCGTCACACCACACCACGCGGTCGGGCTCGGTAAGGGCTGCGATCTCGGCGACCCATTCCTTCAGTTTCTGGTGCTTGACGTAATCGGGGGCGGCGGCGATGGCGGCTTCGGCAATGCTTTGAGACATCTGACGATTCTCCAGGACGTTACGGATGCGTTGTTTCAAGTGCCGGTTTGGGGAGGCTTCCGGCTGGGCAATCGCGTCTTTTTTGGGCCACCAGGGCTCGGCGCGTATTATTGGCGTCAATCGGGATTAACCCGACCGACTTAGCCGCTCATTATGCCATGGTTCGCGGCATAGAGAAATGTACTCGAATGGCATTTCGTGCTGTGGATGTCACGAATTGCCGTAACGGCAAGATGGTTGGATGATGGCAGTACACAAACACACATCAACAATGGAGAGGGATACCTGAATGGATGAGCAAATTCGCCTGGCTGCACTTGAATACCACCGTCTGCCCAAGCCCGGGAAGATCGCCATCGCGCCGACCAAGGCGCTGACCAACCAGCAGGATTTGTCGCTGGCCTATTCGCCTGGCGTGGCGGCGGCCTGTGATGCGATCGTCGAGGATCCGGCCGAAGCCGCATCGCTGACCTCCCGCAGCAACCTGATCGGTGTCGTCACCAATGGCACGGCTGTGCTCGGCCTGGGCAACATCGGCCCGCTGGCGGCCAAGCCGGTGATGGAGGGTAAGGGCGTGCTGTTCAAGAAGTTCGCCGGTATCGACGTGTTCGACCTTGAAATCGACGAGCCCGATGCGGACAAGCTGATCGACATGATCGCGGCGCTGGAGCCGACCTTCGGCGGCATCAACCTCGAGGATATCAAGGCGCCGGAGTGCTTCTACATCGAGAGCAAGCTGCGCGAGCGGATGAAGATCCCGGTCTTCCACGATGACCAGCACGGCACCGCCATCGTCGTTGGGGCGGCGCTGCTTAACGGCATGCATCTGCTGGGCAAGGACCTTTCGAAGATCAAACTGGTCACCTCCGGCGCCGGCGCCGCCGCGCTGGCCTGCCTGGACCTGCTGGTGATGCTCGGCGTGCCCGTCGAGAACATCTGGGTCACCGACATCGAAGGCGTGGTGTACGAAGGCCGTACGACGCTGATGGATCCGATCAAGGCCCGCTACGCGAAGAAGACTGACGCCCGGAAGCTGACGGAGGTGATCGAGGGCGCCGACGTGTTTCTCGGCCTGTCCGCTGGTGGTGTGCTGAAGCCCGAGATGGTTGCCAAGATGGCATCGCGTCCGATGATCATGGCGCTGGCCAACCCGACACCGGAGATCCTGCCGGAAGAGGTCAAGACGGTCCGCGACGACGCGCTGATCGCCACTGGTCGTTCGGATTATCCGAACCAGGTCAACAACGTGCTGTGCTTCCCGTTCATCTTCCGCGGCGCGCTGGACGTCGGCGCGACGACGATCACCGATGAAATGAAGCTGGCCGCCGTGCGCGCCATCGCCGAGCTGGCCCGTGCCGAGGCCTCCGATATCGTGGCTGCAGCCTACGGCGAGAAGCTTTCCGGCTTCGGCCCCGAATACATCATTCCGAAGCCGTTTGACCCGCGCCTGATCGTCAAGATCGCGCCTGAAGTGGCCCGCGCGGCGATCGAGTCCGGCGTGGCGACGCGCCCGATCACCGATTTCGAAGCCTACCGCCAGCAGCTCAACAACTTCGTGTGGCAGTCCGGCCTGGTCATGAAGCCGGTGTTCCAGGCCGCCAAGCAGGCGCCCAAGCGCATCATCTTTGCTGAAGGTGAAGCAGAACGTGTGCTGCGTGCGGTGCAGACTGCGGTGGATGAGGGCATGTGCCGCCCGGTGCTGATCGGCCGCCCTGAGGTGGTGCTGCACAATATCGAGCGTTTCGGCCTGCGCCTGCGCCCCGAGCTGGACTTCGAGATGGTGAACCCGGACTCCGATCCGCGCTTCAACCAGCTGTGGTCCCACTACCACTCGCTGATGGAGCGCAAGGGTGTGTCGGTGGATTACGCCAAGCGTGAGGTGCGCCGCCGCACCACCCTGATCGGCGCGCTGCTGCTGCACTTCGGCTACGCTGATGGGATGATCTGCGGTACCTACGGCATGCACCACCTGCACCTCAAGTTCATCGAGACGGTGCTGGGCCGCCAGAAGGGCGTGCGCAACTTCTACACGATGAACCTGCTGGCCCTGCCGGACCGGACCGTGTTCCTGTGCGACACCTACGTCAACTACGATCCGACCCCAGAGCAGGTCGTCGAGATGACCCGCCTGGCCGCCGACGAGGTACGTCGCTTCGGCATCCAGCCGCGCATCGCGCTGCTGTCCCACTCCAGCTTCGGCACCGACAACTCGCCGACCGCCGAGAAGATGCGCAAGGCGCTGGTGTTGCTGCACAACGAGCATCCCGACCTGGAAGTGGAAGGCGAGATGCACGGTGATGCGGCGCTGGATGCGGGCATCCGCAAGCAGGTCTTCCCCAACGCCAAGATGAGCGAGGACGCCAACCTGCTGATCTTCCCGACGTTGGACGCCGCCAACATCGCCTTCAACCTGCTCAAGACCGCTGCCGGCGAAGGCATGACCATCGGCCCGATCCTGCTCGGTTCGGCCAAGCCGGTGCACATCCTGACCCCGACGGCGACGGTGCGCCGGATCGTCAACATGACGGCGCTGACGGTGGTCGAGGCGGGGCGTTGATCTAGGGCTAATGCCTCCGTCGTCCGGCGCCGTTAAACTCCGTGGATCTGATCATGGAGAGCGGGATGGCGGAGGAAGGCAAGGCGGCGCTGGTACTAACCGGTGGCGGGGCGCGGGCGGCCTATCAGGTCGGCGCGCTGCTCGCCATTCGGGAGGTATGGGGCCGGCGCCGGGAAAATCCTTTCCCGATCCTGTGCGGAACCTCCGCCGGCGCCGTCAATGCGGCGGCGCTGGCGGTGTTCTCCGCCAACTTCGATGAGGCTGTGCGCAAGCTCGCCTACATCTGGCGCAATTTCCGCGTCCATCACGTCTATCGGGCCGACACCGCGGCCGTCACCCAGTCGGTGCTGCGTTGGGGGTCCGCGATCTTCTTTGGCGCACTGGTGCGCCAGTCGCCACGCTCCCTGCTCGACAACACGCCACTGCGCGAACTGCTGGAAGCGCAGCTGGATTTCTCGGCCATTAGCCGGGCCATCGATGCCGGCCACCTGCGTGCCATCTCGGTCAGCGCGTCGGGGTACACTTCGGGCGACAACCTGGCTTTTTTCCAAGCCTGCGACGAGCTGCAGCCATGGCGCCGGGAGAAGCGCATCGGTATGCGTACCGAGCTGCAAGTCGAGCACCTGCTGGCCTCCAGTGCGATCCCCTTCGTTTTTCCGGCGGTGCGCATCAATCGGGAGTATTTCGGTGATGGTTCGATGCGCCAGCTGGCGCCGATCAGTCCGGCCATCCACCTCGGCGCGGAGCGCATCCTGGTAATCGCCGGCGGGCGGCGTTCGGAAGAGGCGCGCCAGCGCACCGACAGCTATCCGTCCCCGGCGCAAGTGGCTGGCCATGCGATGTCGAGTATCTTCCTCGATGGCCTGGCGATGGACCTGGAGCGCCTGGAGCGCATCAACACCACTCTCTCGGCCCTTACTCCGGAGCAACGGGCCGCCGCCGGCATTGCGTTGCGGCCCATCGAAACCCTGGTGATCGCACCCTCCCAGCGCCTTGATTATCTTGCGGCACGGCATCGGAATACCTTGCCGCGGGCCTTGAGCGTGGTCTTGCGCAGCATTGGTGCGATGCGCAAGGACGGCTCCGTGCTGCTTTCCTACCTGCTTTTCGAGCAGGCCTACACGCGCTCCCTGATGGAGTTGGGCTATCGGGATGCGATGGCCCGGCGAGTTGAACTGGCTCGTTTCCTGCGGATCGAAGGGCCCTGATGGGGAGCCATGCATGGCGTGTTGTCCGCGCGGTCGGGCAAGTGCAAAAAAGTCATTCACAAAAAACTTCAAAAATTTAAAATAACCCCTTATTTTGAATAAGAAGTATGTTGTTCGCGTTTGAGCCGGCCGGCGCTGCCGTTGAGTTCATTCATAACGCATTTGCCGCCCGAGCCTGATTTAGCCCGCGAGCTTGGTCTGTCGCGAAGATTTTTCATTGGGGAAGCGCTTTGCTTCCCGCTTGTGAACCTGTTTGAAAGACGATGAAAATCCGTACTACCGTACTCACCCTGCTGGGAGCCTTTGCACTCAACACCGCAGTGCTCGGCGACGCCTTTGCTGTAGCGCACCATGCGTCGTCGAAGAAGTCCCACGCAGCCAAGGCAGCGCCCAAGGCTGAAAAGGCCGAGAAGGTCGCCAAGTCGTCCAAATCCGGCAAGGCCAAGGGAAGCAAGATTGCCAGAGCGGTCGAAGAGAAAGCGCAGAACCGCAAGGTCGTTGCCGCGCCTCGCCACGCCCGCCATGCGGTTGCCGCGGCCAGCAACGACATCGACCATGAGGGCAATCCGCAGCTCCAGTCTGCGGCCTTCATGGTGGCGGACCAGGCCACCGGCAACGTGCTGCTGGAAAAGAACTCCGACACCGTTGTGCCGATCGCGTCCATCACCAAGCTGATGACCGCGATGGTTGTGCTGGATGCCCGCCTGGCTCTCAACGAGACGCTGACGATCAGCCAAGACGACGTGGATACCTTGCGGGGTAGCAGTTCCCATGTGCCGGTGGGCACCGAATTGCAGCGGGACGACATGCTGCGCCTGGCTTTGATGTCGTCGGAAAACCGGGCTGCGTCCGCCCTTGGCCGCAATTACCCGGGCGGCCTGCCGGCCTTTGTGGCGGCGATGAACCGCAAGGCCGCGGCTCTCGGTTTGCACGACACCCGCTTCTCCGACAGCACGGGACTCAATTCGGCCAATGTGTCGAGCGCCCGCGACCTGGTCAAGATGGTGTCGGCGGCGTCCCGCTATCCCTTGATCCGCGAGTTTTCCACCACCGCCAACTACGTGGTGTCCCTGAACGGTCGTCAGCGCCAATTCAACAATACCAACTCGCTGGTTGGCAGCCCGAACTGGCAGATTGGCGTGTCCAAGACCGGCTACATCAACGAGTCGGGCAAATGCCTGGTGATGCAGGCCTGGATGCTAAACAAGCCGATGATCATCGTGCTGCTGGACTCCTTCGGCCGCTTTACGCGGGTGGCCGATGCCCAGCGCGTCAAGCGCTGGCTTGAGAGCGCCGCGATGCAGCAGAAGCTCGCCGCCGCCGGCCGACATGGTCCGGCAACCTGAGGGCTGCTGTAGCGGAAATGGAAACGGGCGCCGAGGCGCCCGTTTTTTTGTGGCCTTCAGGAATGCGTGCTGCTGGATCCTGTCAGGCCGATCGCCGTCTGTAACGCCGGTGCTGGCTTTCCTGGCGGGCTCTCGTAGGGGCGAATTCATTCGCCCCTAGGCTTCAAGATGTATGGTTCCGCTCGACACAAACGGCCGTGACTCAGGGCTGGCGCGTGGCCGGGGCGACATAGCCCAACGCGCTGGAGATCTCGTCGGCGGTCTGGCGGATCAGCGGCGCCCAGTCCGGGTTGAAGCGCTCGGATGGCGTGGATAGGGACAAGCCGGCGACCAGGTCGCCGCTGTCGTCGCGGATGCCGGCGGCAATGCAGCGCACGCCGGTTTCGACTTCGTCCAGGTCATAGGCGACGCCGTGGCGGCGGACCTTGTCGAGTTCCTTCTCAAGGCCCTGCAAGGTGGTGATGGAGGTCGGCGTTGATGACGGCAGGCCGGTGCGGCGGGCGTATTCCTTGACCTTCTGGGCGCCGTCTTCCACCAGGAACAGCTTGCCGGTGGCGGTGGTATGCAGCGGCGCGCGGGCGCCGACAATGTGGACGACGCGCACGGCGGACTTGCCGCTGGAGGTCCGCTCCACATAGACGATCTCATCGCCGGCGCGGATACCGAGGTTGACGCTCTCGCCGGTTGTGGCGTGGAGCTTGATCATCGCGGCCATGGCAGTTTCCCGCAGGGAAATGCGGGATTTCACCAGGCTACCCAGTTCGAGCAGGCGGATGCCCAGGCGGTAAGCGCCGCCGTCGCTGCGTTCGACGAAGCCGCTGCTGCTCATCGCGCCGAGAATGCGATGGGCTGTAGACGGATGGAGCCCCGTTTCGGCGGCGAGCTGCTTGAGGGCAACCGGATCGGGGTGCTCGGCGAGGACGTCGAGCAGCTTCATCATGCGCTCGATGACCTGGATGGGGCTTTTCGCGGTTTCTGGCGTGGACAACGGATTTCCTGCCTCTGATTCAAGGACGCGGAATGGTATCTCAGGTGCGC
Organism: Zoogloea sp.; assembly: GCF_041914405.1. NCBI lineage: Bacteria > Pseudomonadati > Pseudomonadota > Betaproteobacteria > Rhodocyclales > Zoogloeaceae > Zoogloea > Zoogloea sp. The sequence continues at coordinate 70,764 of NZ_JAYSDK010000019.1, read as the reverse complement.
TGATTTCGCCTAGTGAAATGCCGCGGCGCCGCAACCCTCGTCACACCTTGATGGAAAAGGGCGTGAAGTCGGTGTCCACATCGTAGTGATCCTCCCGTTCGGCTTCTTTCAGAAACGCGACGATCTTGTAGGTGAGCGGCGTGAACAGCGTCTCGACGCCGACCTTGGTGACGAACTGGGCGAGCATGATGCTCGGCAGCAACTCGTTGGGGATCAGGCCGGAGTTCCAGAAGGCGAGGGGATAGAACAGCAGGGAATCGACTCCCTCGCCAAAGATCGTCGAACCGATCGTGCGTTTCCATAGATGGCGGCCGTTGCTGCGGATCTTCATGCGGGCGAGTACGTAGGAATTGACGAACTCGCCACAGAAGAAGGCCGTCAGTGACGCGGCGACGATGCGCCAGGTGGAGCCGAAGGCGATCTCGTAGGCTGGCTGGTTGGTCCAGGTCGGAGCCGGCGGCAGGGCGACTACTACCGCAGCCATTACCGATGCGAAGACCATCGCGCCGAAGCCGGCCCAGATCACGCGGCGGGCGCGGGCGTAGCCATAGACCTCGGTGAGCACGTCGCCGAAGATGTAGGAGATCGGGAAGAACAGCACCCCCGCACCGAAGGTCACCGGCCCGAGGCCCGGGACGACGACTTGCGCGGCCTTGGCCGGGCCGATCAGGTTGGAACAAAGGTAGACGGCGACGAAGGCCGCCATCACGAATTCGTAATACTTGTACTGGCGTGGGGCTGGGGAATGCAGATGCGACGCAGTCGACATGGGGTTCTCCAGGGATGGCGGGCCCGCTTTCCTGGTCGAGGGGGCCTCGGAAGTGCTGTCAGTGTGGCATCGCAGCAATTCGACGGCAACGGGTTCAGCCAGCGACCATGTGCCCGGCCATGCGTACAACGATGCCGACCAGTGCACCGAGGGTGGCGGGCTTCCACACGTCGGCGACGCGCCGGCCGGCGGAGATGAGAACCGCTACGCCGGGCACGTCCAGTGGATGGATCAGCAGGCCTGCGCTGGCTCCGTTGAGCGTGGCGACATTGGCGGTGCCGGCACGCAGCATCTCGTCCATGACACCCATCATCGCGGTGCCGCCGGCCAGGTACTTGGTGAGGGTCGGCAGGATCAGCGTCGGGTCGGCGCCAACCGCCAGCAGCAGCGGCGACAGCAGGCCGGTGAGGGCGTCCAGAGCACCGAGGCGGCGCAGGGCGAGGACGACGGTGAGGGACAGCACCAGCATCGGGATGGAGCCGACGGCGATCTTGAAGGCTTCTGCGCCGGCCCGGTTGATCACGTCGAGGATGCCCTTGGCGCTCTCGGCAACTGGGTGGTGCAGGGTTTCATCGACGGTGTGCTCGGTGCTGCTGAGCCCGCGCCCGAAGCCGTAGTAGGTGGCTGCCGCAGCGGCCAGTCCGCCGACCAGCGACCAGCCGAGCACGACGCCGAAATGCAGGCCCATCGCCGCCATCGGCATCGACACGTTGGCCTGGGCCATGGCCATCACCATCGCCAGCGTGGCGGCCAGGTGGCGGCTGGAGGCGCCACGCTGGTCCATCATGGTCAGCGTGGCGACGGGAGCGGCGAAGCTGACGAAGTTGATTTGCAGCGCCGCAAACACGCCGAGGCCGGTCAGGCCGACGGGGCGCAGCAGCGGAGCCAGCCGGGCGACGACCCAGTCGAGCACGCCCCTGGCTTCCAGCAGGCGCATCAGGGACAGCATGACGATCATCACCGGCAGCAGCACGAAGAACGACAGTTCGACCGCTGAGCGGCCGGCGCGCAGGATCACATCGATAAGCAGGTCCATGGATGCAGTGCAGCAAAAATGGCAACGGCCCCGATTATCGGGGCCGCATACGCCGTGGGCAACCTGAGGGCAACCCTAGTTCACGCAGCGCTACTTGAGCAGCGGTGTCAGAAGCGGCAGCAGCCAGGGCAGGGTGATGGCGGTGAACAGGCCGTTGAGGCCCATTGCCAGCGCGGCGAAGGCGCCGGTCTGCTCGCTGAGCTGGAAGGCCCGCGCGGTGCCAATGCCGTGGGAGGCCAGGCCTAGGGCGAAGCCGATGCTGGCGTCGTCCTTTACGCCGAGGCGGCGCAGGATGCCGTCGGCGAAGATCGCTCCGAAGATGCCGGTCAGGATCACGAATACCGCGGTTAGCGAGGCCAGCCCGCCAAGGCGTTCGGCGACGCCCATGGCGATCGGCGTGGTGACGGACTTGGGCGCGAGTGAGATCACTGTCGGTGTGCTGGCACCCATCATCGCGCCGATGGCGTAGGCCGATAGGCCGGCGGTCAGCGAGCCGACAACAAGTGCGATCAGCAGGGGGCCGCCCATCGCGAGCAGGCGCTTGAGCTGGGCGTGGAGGGGCACCGCGAGCGCGACGGTGGTCGGGCCGAGCAGGAAATGCACGAACTGGGCGCCGTCAAAGTAGCGCTGGTAGGGCGTGCCGGTGACCAGCAGCAGGACGACCAGGATGCTTACCGATACCAGTACCGGATTGACCACCGGATGCCCCTTGGCCTTGCGGTGCAGGGCGAGGGCCAGCAGGTACACAGCCAGCGTCAGGGTCAGCCACAGCAGCGGCTGGGCGGACAGGTAAACCCAGATCTCGGTCATGCTTTCGGGGTTCATCGCGGTCCTTCCTGCTTGTTCCGGCGGGTCAGGAAGTGCAGCGTCAGCCCGGTGGCGGCCAGGCCCAGCACAGTACTGGCGACCAGCGCGACCAGAATCGGCCCGGCTTCATCGAACAGGCGGGCGCCGTGCAGCATGACGCCGGTACCGGCGGGGATAAACATCAGCGACAGGTTCTGCAGCAAGTTGCCGGAGGTCGTCCGCAGAGATTCGGTGGGCCCGCGGCGGGCGATCAGGTAGATCAGCAGCAGCCCCATGCCGATCACCGGACCGGGGACCGGCAGGTGCAGTGCAACGCGCAGGGCTTCGCCGGCGAGCTGGAAAGCCAGCAGAAGGGCAAAGGCGGCGATCATGGGTGGAGTCCTCCGGAAAAGCGAAGGGCGTGTTTCAAAGGTACAAGGTGCATCTTGTGATGAGGCGAGGGACTGCGCTGGCTTTGTGGAATGGGAACCGACCCGTTGGGGCGGCCACTGTGAGGGGCGCTTCCGTGAGGGGGCGCAGTGGGGGCTGCTTCCATGGGGGCGAATTCATTCGCCCCCGGAGGTAAATCAGCGCGCGGTGGGCGAATGAATTCGCCCCCACAGGGCAAGCGCATCGTTTGCCTATTTGTTGTTGCGGGCCCGGGTCGCAACGCGGGTCGCCTGCATGAAATTGTCGTAGCGGTTCTCGGCTACCGCGAACCACTGCAGCTGGTCGTCGCGGAACTTTTTCCAGGTCTCGTAGATCCTGCGGAACTTGGCGTTCTTGGCGGCGATTTCATCGTAGAGGTCGAGCGCCGTCTTGAAGGCGGCAGCCATCACCTCGTTGGGGAAAGGCCGCAGCTGGGTGCCCGAGCCGACCAGTTGCTTGAGGGCGTTGGGGCTCTTGGCATCGTAGCTGGCCTGCATCTCCGAGTGGGCGCGCAGGCAGGCGTCCTCGAGGATGGCCTGGTATTCCTTGGGCAGCGAAGCCCAGTGCTTCATGTTCACGTAGATGGAGAGCTGGGGTCCGCCCTCCCACCAGCCCGGGTAGTAGTAATACTTGGCCACCCGGTTGAAGCCGAGCTTGAGGTCGTCGTAGGGGCCGACCCACTCGGCGGCATCGATGGTGCCTTTTTCCAGGGCCGGGTAGATGTCGCCGCCCGGGATCTGCTGCGGCACCACGCCAAGCTTGGCCAGCACCTGGCCGGTGATGCCGCTGATGCGGAATTTGAGGCCCTTGAGGTCGTCGAGGGACTTGATCTCCTTGCGGAACCAGCCGCCCATCTGGGTGCCGGTGTTGCCACAGGGGATCAGGTGGATGTTGTAGTCGCGGAAGAACTCGCGCATCAGCTCCAGGCCGCCGCCACTGAGCATCCATGCAGTCTGCTGGCGGCTGTTGAGGCCGAAGGGGAGGCAGGTATCGAAGGCGAAGGTGGGATCCTTGCCGACGTAATAATAGGACGCCGTGTGGCCGATCTCGACGGTGCCGTCCTTCACTGCGTCGAGCACGCCCGGGCCGGGCACGATCTCGTTGGCGGCAAAGAGCTGGATCTGGAACTTGCCGCCTGTGGCTGCCGCGACATGCTTGGCCACCGATTCCGTGGCGCCGAAGATGGTGTCGAGGGTCTTGGGAAAGCTGGAGGCGAGTCGCCACTTGATAGTCGGCAGCTCGGCGGCGGAAGCTGGGGCCGCCACGGCCGCGCCGGCCATGCTGGCTCCGGCGTGCTTCAGGAAGGAACGTCTCTCCATGCTCGCTCTCCTTGCTCGGGACTTTTTTGGGGATCAGGCGCCGGCTACGGTCATGCGGTCCACCAGGATCGAGCCGCAGTGCTTGGAGCCGCGCACCAGCACGTCGGAGCCGATTTCCTGGATGCCCATCAGCATGTCCTTGAGGTTGCCGGCGATGGTGATCTCATGCACCGGGTACTGGATCTTGCCATTCTCGACCCAGAAGCCGGCCGCGCCGCGGGAGTAGTCGCCGGTCACGTAATTGACGCCGTGGCCGAGCAGCTCGGTGACGAGCAGGCCGCGGTCCATCTGCTTGATGAGGCCGTCCAGGTCGTACTGGCCGGACTTGACCAGCAGGTTGTGGCTACCGCCGGCGTTGCCGGTGGTCTGCATGCCCAGCTTGCGCGCGGAGTAGGTGCTGAGGAAGTAGCCTTGCAGCACGCCGTCGATGATGACCTCGCGATCCTGGGTGGCAACGCCGTCGTCGTCGAAGGGGCTGCTAGCGAAGGCCTTGGCCAGGTGCGGGCGCTCCGAGATCTGGATGTGGGACGGGAAGACCTGCTTGCCGAGGCTGTCCATCAGAAAGGACGACTTGCGGTACAACGCGCCGCCGCTCACCGCATGTACGAAGGCGCCGATCAGGCCAGCCGCCAGCGGCGCCTCGAACAGCACGGGCACCTCGCAGGTGGAGATCTGGCGGGCGCCGAGGCGGGCCAGGGCACGGCGCGCGGCGAAGGTGCCGATCTCGTCGGCGTCGGCCAGTTCGGACGGGTCGCGCTTCGTCGAGTACCAGTCGTCCCGCTGCATGTCGTCGCCCTCGCCGGCGATCACCGAGCAGGACAGGTAGTGGCGGGAGCTGGCATAGCCGCCGAGGAAGCCGAGGCTGTTGGCGGAGATGAAGTGCGCCTCCTGCATCGACACGCTGGCGCCATCGGAATTGCGGATCTCCGGGCTCACCGCGAAAGCGGCACGCTCGCATTTGCGGGCCAACTCGATGGCGTCCTCGGTGGAGATCTTCCACGGGTGGTAGAGATCGAAGTCGGGAAATTCTTTGGCCAGCAGGGCTTCGTCGGGCAGGCCGGCAGCTGGGTCGGGGGCCGTGAAGCGGGCGATCGACACGGCGGCGTCTACAGTGGCCTTGAGCGCTTCCTTGGAGAAGTCCGAGGTGCTGGCGTAACCGCGCTTCTGGCCGTCATAAATGGTGACGCCGACGCCCTTGTCCCGGTTGTATTCGATGGTGTCCACCTCGTCGCGGCGGACCGTGACGGACTGGCCGAAGCCTTCCGAGACATCCACCTCGCAGGCCGTCGCACCGCGCTTGCGGGCGAACTTGAGGATGTCTTCGGCGATGGTCTTGAGCTGGTCCTGGGTGAAGCTGAAACGGTTGTCGGCCATGGCGATCCGGTTGGATAGGGGCTAAAGGCTATAATCTTACCCTTCCCGAGCACTTCCTGCCCCCAGATGGCCCACTACAAATATCATCAAGACGAAGAAGACACCGGCCCCAGCAAGTCGGAGCTCAAGCGCGCCAGCCATGCCCTTCAGGATCTCGGCCAGGAACTGGTCGCCCTCGGCAAGGAGCGCCTGGCCAAGGTGCCGATGGACGAGGACCTGCGCGACGCGGTGAAGGACTACCAGCGCTTTCCGTCCCACGAGGCCAAGCGACGCCAGCTGCAATACATCGGCAAGCTGATGCGCAATGTCGATCCGGCGCCGATCCGCGCAGCGCTGGATGCCTTCAAGGGTGTATCGGCGGTCGAGACGGCCAAGATGCATCGCCTCGAAAACCTGCGCACCAAGCTGATCGAGGATGAAAAGACCCTCCACGACATCGCCGTTGCCCACCCGGGCGCCGATTTGCAACAGCTCCGCGTGCTGCGTCGCAATGCGATCAAGGAAAAAGAGCAGAACAAGCCGCCGCGCGCCTACCGCGAGCTGTTCCGGGTCCTGCGCGAGCTGGAAGAGGGGACGGCTGGCGAGACCGTTGACCACGAGCACGATGAGTCAGGAGACGAGGAATGAGCGAGGGCGTGAAGATCGGCCTGGTGTCCATCAGCGATCGGGCCTCGGGCGGCGTCTATGAAGACAAGGGCATCCCGGCGCTGCAGGACTGGCTGGGCAAGGCCCTGACCACGCCGTGGGAGGCTGTGACCCGCCTTATCCCGGACGATCAGTCGTCCATCGAGAAAACCCTGATCGAACTGTGCGACGAGGCCGGTTGCGCGCTGGTGCTGACTACTGGCGGAACCGGCCCGGCGCTGCGTGACGTAACGCCGGAAGCCACGCTGGCCGTGGCCCACAAGGTGATGCCGGGCTTCGGCGAGCAGATGCGCCAGGTCAGCCTGGCCTTCGTACCGACGGCGATCCTGTCCCGCCAGGTGGCGGTGATCCGCGGTCAGAGCCTGATCATCAACCTGCCGGGCCAGCCGAAGGCCATCGCCGAGACCCTCGAAGGCCTCAAGGATGTCGATGGACAGCAGAAGGTGCACGGCATCTTCGCCGCGGTGCCGTATTGCGTCGACCTGATCGGTGGGCCCTATATCGAAACCGATGAGGCCATCGTCAAGGCCTTCCGCCCCAAGTCGGCGATCCGCCCGAAGGCTTGAGGGCGACCTGATGCCTGAGTGCTACCGGACGATTCAAACGTAGCCGAGAAAGGTGCGGATTGGTGCGGCAGCCTGAGTTGTGTGCAGCCAGCCCAAGGCTGCGCAGTTGGCTATCACCGTTATCCAGAATACCGAGCGGAATGAGGCCTTCTGCGTCTTGTGATGGAGTAGGTGCTGAGCGGCGATTGCGCCTGGCCAGCCGCCCAGCAGCGCGTACAGGTGCAGAGTCTTTTCCTGCGTACGCCAGTGGCCGTGCAGTGCGGCACTTTTATCCCACCAGTACGCCAGAAAGGCCAGCAGGCTTGCAACCCCGTAGAGCAGAAGCAAGCGCGACGGAGCTTTGCCGGAAAAACAGGTCCACGCCAGACCGAGAAAGAACGCGGCGGCCAGGATCAGGGGCCATGTTCTAGTCTGCGAAGGGCGTGGCGCGGGGGCTTGGGGCGCTCCAGCGATTCCGACATCAATGGCTTGCGCGCGTCCGCGCTCGTCAATCGTTCGTTCGTAGGTCAGTAGTTGAGTTTCAGTCAGCCTGGGCTGCCCCCGCCGGACGGACTTGATGTGGACGAAGACCCGTTCGCTGCCGTCATTCGGTGTGATGAAGCCGAAGCCACGGGAGTCATCCCACTTGGTCAGTTTGCCTTGGTGGCGCATCTTTTCCTTTCTGCTTTCTGAAAAGGGATGGATCTGTCAGGGATTATTCTGGTTATCCCAACAGGATGCCAAGGGCAAGGCTCGGACTACTTGGCGAAAATCTTGATCACTTTGCTCTCGAAGCGTGGCTGCGGCAGGTAGCCGCCGGCCAACTGCTTGCGGCGTTCCTGTTCGCGCCACCAGGCGCGCAGGCCGAGGAGGCCGGCGGTGATCAGTGCGTAGATCAGCGGCTCGGTGATGTCTTTCTTGACCAGCCACCAGAAGTGCACGCAGCCGAGCACCGCGATCGGGTAGATGGCCCGGTGCAGGGCCTGCCAGCGGCGTCCGCCGAGCTTGCGGATGGCGGCGTTGAAGGACGTGGCGGCCAGCGGTGTCATCAGCACCAGTGTGGCGAAGCCGACGGTGATGAAGGGGCGCTTGAGGATGTCCTTGGCGATGGCATGCCAGTCGAAGAACTGGTCCAGCCAAACGTAGGTGAGCAGGTGGGTCACCCCGTAGGCGAAGGCGAACAGCCCGAGCATGCGGCGCAGGCGCACCAGCCAGTGCCAGCCCGAGTACTTGCGCAGCGGCGTCACGCACAGGGTGATCAGCAGGAAACGCAGTGTCCATTCGCCGGTGGCGCGGGTCAGCGCCTCGATCGGGTTGGCGCCCAGCGTGTCCATCTCCAGCCCGCGCCACAGCAGGAAGGCGGGCAGCAGGCAGAGAGCGAACAGGGCCGCCTTGATGGTGCCGAGTTGGGAGTTGGTCGGGGTCATAGTTGTTCTTGTCTTGTGATGTTCAGAAGAAGCGGCGCAGGTCCATGCCGGTGTACATCGACGCGACCTGGTCGGCGTAGCCGTTGAACATCAGCGTCTTGCGCTTGGAGAACTCGCCGATACGCCTCTCGGTGGCCTGGCTCCAGCGCGGGTGGTCCACTTCCGGATTCACGTTGGAATAGAAGCCGTACTCGCTCGGCCCGGCCTTCATCCAGGCGGTGAGCGGCTGCTTGTCGGTGAGGCGCAGGGTCACCAGCGACTTGGCACCCTTGAAGCCGTACTTCCACGGCACCACCAGGCGGATCGGCGCGCCATTCTGGACCGGCAGCACCTCGCCGTACAACCCAACTGCCAGCAGGGTCAGCGGGTGGCGGGCCTCGTCGAGACGCAGGCCTTCGTTGTAGGGCCAGTCGAGCACGCCGCGGGTCATGGTGCTCTTGTCGTAGTGGGAGACGAACTCTACGTACTTGGCGCTGCCCTGGGGCTCCACCAGCTTGAGCAGGCTGGCCAGCGGAAAACCGACCCACGGGATGACCATCGACCAGCCCTCTACGCAGCGCATGCGGTAGATGCGCTCCTCCAGCGGGGCGAGCTTGAGCAGTTCCTCGATGCCGAAGGTGCGCGGCTTGTTCACCAGCCCTTCGACGCGCAGCGTCCAGGGGGCCGGCTTGAGGCGGCGGGTGTTCTCGGCCGGGTCGGCCTTGTCGGTGCCGAGCTCATAGAAGTTGTTGTAGGTGGTGACGGCCTTGTAGGGCGTCGGCGTCTCGCCGATGCTGTAGGGACTTTTGGCCAGCGGGCCGAGGCTATGGCCGGCGGCGCGGGCCAGGCCGGCGGGCAGGGCTGCCGCCAGGGCGAGGGCGGTGGACTGGGCCAGGAAGCGGCGCCGGTCGCGGTACAGCTCGGGTGAGGTGATTTCGGACGGCAGGATGTCGGTGGGGCGACGGATCAGCATGGCAGCGTGTCCATTGTGATTATTCGTGGTGATGTAGACGGAGCAGGCTCGCAAAAATTACAGCATCGCAGGCCGGGGTCTTTCCGGGCATCCCAGTGGGGGCGAATTCATTCGCCCCCACTGGGCGAGCCCCGCCTTTGACCTAGCTGTCCCCGTTGAGTTGCCGATAAACCGTGCTGGCAATCGGCAGTAACGCGTCGCGCGTGAGCTTGCCGGACAGGGCGTAGGCCTGGCGACCGTCTATCCAGTAGAAGGTGGAGACGCCGTCCTGATGGGCGAAGCGGAACGCGGTGGCGCCGCTGTCCTGATTGTCGGCGCAGACGTACAGGGTCAGGCGCTGGCCGCCGCCGTCCTCGTACATCAGCAGCGCGCCAGGGCCGTTGTCGGCGGTGATCAGGCGGCCACCAACCAGGTGGAAGCCCTCGGCTGCTAGTTTGGGGGCGTGCAGTGCATGGCCCAGGCGCTTCGACAGCCAGGCGGTCAGGTGCGCCTCCTGATCTGCGCCGACCTCCACCGGGTGGCGCACTTCCGGCGTGAACACCGCGTGGGCGATGGCGGCCCGTTGCGGCAGGCTGGCCAGGGCGAGCGGGGCGGCTGTAGGCGCGGGCACGAGTTGGCGGTCGGCGATGATTCCGATCCCGATGCCCATGGCGAGCCAGGCCGCGGCAATGGCCGCCTGATGGAGGCGCCTGTGGGGGCGGGCGTTCAGCCGGGCGACGATGGCATGAGGGAGCGGTGCGTCGAGCTGGTGATCGTAGGCAACATGCAGCAGGGCCTTCTGGTCACGCCAGGCCGCCGCGGTGGCTTCATCGTCGGCATGGGTGGCGAGGTGGGCGGCAACCCGCATCGTATCTGCGGCGGATAGCTGTCCATCCACGTAGGCGTGCAGTTGATCCTTGCCGATGTGCTCCTTGTTCATTTCACGACCTTCAGATGCATGGGCCGGTCCTCGCCGGCCAGGATGGCGCGCAGCCGCTCGCGGGCGCGGGACAGGCGCGACATGACGGTTCCCGGCGGAATGCCCAGGATGCGGGCGGTGTCGGCGTAGCTGAGTTCTTCCAGTCCGACCAGCAGCAGGACTTCCCGCTGCTCGGGGGGCAGGCGCCCGAGTGCGCGGTCCAGGTCGCGCACGTCCAGTTCATCCTGTTGCTGGGGGCGTACCGGGATTGCGGGCGTGTCCTCGTCCAGTGTGACGAGGGGCGGCCGGTGGCGCAGCTGGTTGAGGAAGACATGGTGCATCATGGTCAGCAGCCAGGCCCGCAGGTTGCCCGGCCGCCATAGCAGCCATTTGCCGAGGGCTCGCTCCAGGGTGTCCTGGAGCAGGTCGTCGGCATCCGCATCGTTGCCCGTCAGCGCCCGCGCATAGCGGCGCAGGCGCGGGATCTCGGCGAGGATGGCGTGCTCGGCGGGCATTTGGCGTTGCGTGCGTCGTTTAAGGGCGGGCGACGTGCCACTGGTTGTTGAGGAAACCGTCTCCGGTGGTGTCGCCGGGCTTCTGGTCCTTGCTCCAGGTATAGAGCGGCCGGCCCTTGTAGGCCCACTGGCGGCGTCCGTCGTCGCGGCCGACGATGCTCCAGTCGCCGCGGGCCTGGTCTTTCTCGCTGGCCATCAAGGGCGGCCAGTTGGTGGCGCAGGGGCCGTTGCAGACGCTCTTGCCGCTGCCGGCCGCGTCCTTGTCGAAGATGTAGAGGGTCATGCCCTGGGTGTCGGTGAGCATGCCGTAGCGGTTCTGGGCCGGCGGGGTGTCGGGCATGCTGGCACAAGCGCCGAGGACGGCCGAAAGGCTCATGGCGAGGAACAGCTTTTTCATGGTCGTGGTCTCCTTCGTGTGTGGCTGGGTATTGTCTAAACAGCGCATGCGGGTACTTTATTCCACGCCCCTGAAAACAAATTGATCTTTCCCCGTCGTGGGCGCAGCGGTGTGCCACCGCGTGGTTTGCGCCTAGCAGCGGCCAAGCCGACTCTGCTAAACTCGCCGCCTGTCCAAGGTCTTTGCATGCAGCCGCCCGGCCGGGCCCAAGCCCCGCGGGACGTGCCGGGCAAGCCTCCATTCCACCTGTTTGAAAGCCTGATCCCGGATTCCAATGCGCATCCTGCTGAGCAACGACGACGGTTATTTCGCTCCTGGCCTGCATGCCCTCGCGGCTGCCCTGTCTGAAGTTGGAAAGGTCACCGTGGTTGCTCCCGAGCGTGACCGCAGTGGCGCCAGTAACTCCCTGACCCTCGACCGGCCCCTGTCCCTGCGCAGGGCCGCCAGCGGCTTCCATTACGTGAATGGCACGCCCACCGACTGCGTGCACCTTGCCGTTACCGGCATGCTGGACGAGTTGCCGGACATGGTCGTCTCGGGCATCAACCACGGCGCCAACATGGGCGACGACACCATCTACTCCGGTACCGTTGCGGCGGCTACCGAGGGGTTCCTGCTGGGGGTCCCGTCCATTGCCATTTCCCTGGTCGCCAAGGGCGCGTCCGATTTCTCCGGTGCTGCGCGGGTGGCCCGCGAGCTGGTCGAGCGTTTCCAGCAGGAGTCTATCGGCGTGCCGACGCTGCTCAACGTCAACGTGCCCGATCTGCCCTATGCGCAGATCAAGGGCGTCCAGGTTACGCGCCTCGGCAAGCGTCACAAGGCCGAGCCCACGGTCAAGTCGGTGACGCCGCGCAATGAGACCGTCTATTGGGTCGGGGCCGTCGGCGCAGCCCAGGACGCCGGTGAGGGAACTGATTTCCATGCGGTGGCCAACGGCTACGTGTCCGTCACGCCGCTGCAGATCGATCTGACCCACCAGAGCCAGATTTCCACTGTTCGCGACTGGCTGGGCAAATGAGCAGTGAAGCGCTGCGGACCGCGTTGCAGACCACCCTGCGGGCGCGGACGCGCATGGTCGAGCGAATCAAGGAGCAGGGTGTTCGCGACGAACGCGTACTTGCGGCGATGATGGCCGTGCCGCGCCATCTCTTCGTCGAGGAGGCGCTGGCATCGCGGGCCTACGAGGACACGGCGCTGCCCCTCGGCCTGCAGCAGACCATCTCCCAGCCCTTCGTCGTGGCGCGGATGATTGAGCTGTTGATGGCGGGCCGCGAACTTGGCAAGACGCTGGAGGTCGGAACTGGGTGTGGTTATCAGGCGGCGGTGTTGTCGCACCTCGGAACGGAAGTCTATTCGGTGGAGCGCTTGCGCCCGCTGCTCGACCGGGCGCGCAACAACCTGCGCCACCTGCGTCGCCCCAACCTGCGCCTGAAACATGCCGATGGTAGCGTGGGCTTGAAGGAAGCCGCGCCCTACGACACGATCATCGTCGCTGCGGCGGCGCCGAAGGTGCCGCCGGCACTGGTCGAACAATTGGCCGATGGCGGTCGGTTGATCCTGCCGGTCGGCGCGACGGAGCAGGTGCTGGTTCTTATCGAGCGCACGGCTCGCGGCATCCGAGAAACACGCCTCAGCGCGGTGCGCTTCGTACCCCTGCTGCCCGGCACAGAATGATTGATGCTCAACGAATGATGTTGTCCCGCGTTTGTACAAGTAGTCTCCTGATGGCCCTGCTGCTGGCCGGTTGCGCCACCAAGTCGCCAGCCCCTGTTGCGGAGCGCACAACGCGTCCCGCAAGTCAGGCGCCGGACAAAGGCGAAGCGCCGGCGCCGGCTGCGCAGCCCAAGGTGGCACGGCCGGGGTACTACATCGTCAAGCCCGGTGACACGCTGATCCGTATCGCCCTTGATCATGGCCAGAATTACCGGGATATCGCGGCCTGGAGCGGCCTTGATAACCCCAACCTGATCGAGGTCGGGCAGGAGTTGCGCGTGCGTCCGCCCGAGTCTGGTGCGGTGACGCGGCCGGTGGTGTCGTCCGGGGTCGAGGTGCGTCCTGTTGGCGCCACCAACGGCTCGGCCGTGCCCGCAGTAGCGGCAAGTAGCGACGGAGTACGCCGGGAGCCTAAGGGGGGCAAGGTGCCCTATTCCGAACAGGCCTGGGCCCTGGCCCAGAAGCCGGAAGCCCCCGTCGCCGTGGCCAAGGTCGAGCCCCGGCTGGATGCCGGCAAGCCGGAAGCCGTGAAGCCCGAGGCCGCCAAACCAGAACCAAAGCCCGAACCCAAGGAAGACAAGAAGCCTGAGCCTTCCAAGCCCGCTCCGGCGACATCCGGTGAGGATGGCAAGATCGACTGGGCTTGGCCCGCATCCGGCAAGATCATTGCAGGTTTCAACGAAACCTCCAGCAAGGGTGTGGACCTGGCTGGCAAGAGTGGTGACCCGGTACTTGCGGCGGCCAGCGGTCGCGTCGTTTATGCCGGTACGGGTTTGCGTGGTTATGGCAAACTGGTTATCGTTAAGCATGACAATAACTTCCTGAGCGCATACGCCCACAACCAGAACCTGATGGTCAAGGAAGGACAGGCGGTGAGCAAGGGACAGAAAATTGCCGAACTGGGCGATACCGACAGCGACCGCCCGAAGCTGCACTTCGAGATCCGCAAGCAGGGCAAGCCGGTTGATCCCGGCAAGTTCCTGCCGCCTCGCTGAGCACCTAAGGGTGCGGGGCAGGGGCGAGCGGTGCGCTGATATGAATGACTATAGTCGCCAGGCATCACCCTTGCCGAACTTTGGGTGAGCACTGGCAGGAGGAGCTGCATGAAATGTTGTCTCCCTGAGTGTCTCCCAACGGTTCAGAGAGGGTTCCATGTACGATCCGGCCGTTCCTGAGGAACTCGACAGCCCCGAGTCGGACCTGCCCCCGGAGGTCGAGGCCTTCCTCGAAGTCCCGGCGCAGTCGCCCGACACCGAATTTCTGGGTGATGTCACCCAGCTCTATCTCAATGAGATCGGTGCCAATCCGCTGCTGACTGCGGACGAGGAGCTGTCCCTGTCTCGGCGGGTCCGCGAGGGGGATTTTCTGGCCCGCCAGACGATGATCGAGCGGAACCTGCGCCTCGTCGTCAACATCGCCAAGCATTACCTCAACCGGGGCATACCGCTGCTCGACCTGGTGGAGGAGGGCAATCTGGGGCTTATCCATGCCCTCGAAAAGTTCGATCCGGAGCGTGGCTTCCGTTTCTCCACCTACGCGACTTGGTGGATCCGTCAGAACATCGAGCGGGCGATCATGAACCAGTCCCGCACGATCCGCCTGCCGGTCCATGTGGTGAAGGAGTTGAACCAGGTGCTGCGTTGCCAGCGCCAGCTCGAGGCCGCCAGCAACGGGGATTTCTCCATCGAGGACGTAGCCCGCCAGCTCGGCCGGCCGGTTGAGGATGTGCGGGCGATCCTCGCCCTCAACGAGCATACGGCGTCCCTGGACGCACCATTGGACATCGACCCGACCCTGTCGATCGGCGAATCCCTGGCAGATGATGACGCCGAGACGCCCGACGTGCAGATCCAGGACCTCGAGGTCGAGACGCTGGTGCGCGAATGGATCGGTCAGCTCAGTGAAAAGCAGCGCATGGTCATCCGCCACCGCTATGGTATCGACGAGTGCGAGGTGCAGACGCTGGAGGAGCTGGCCGACAGCCTGGAGCTGACCCGCGAGCGGGTGCGCCAGATCCAGCTCGAGGCCCTTGGCCAATTGCGCCGCATCATTAAACGGCGTGGTGTTTCGAAGGATGTGCTTCTCTAGTCCGGAGCGGTGGGCGGAATGCCGGCCAACCGCTGCGGCGTTCCGTTAATTCACCTTCCGTCAGGATTGAAGTCCATGAGCGAAACCGTTCGCGTGTATCACAACGTCCGATGCTCCAAGAGCCGTTCCGCCTGTGCGCTGCTGCAGGAAAAAGGCGTGGCATTGGAAATCGTCGAATACCTCAAGACGCCGCCTAGCCGGGCCGAACTGGCCGAGATCGTCAGGAAGCTGGGCGTGCCGGCCGAAAGCATCGTGCGCACCGGCGAGGACATCTACAAGTCCGACTACAAGGGGCGCTCGCTCAGCGAGGATGAATGGCTGGATGCGCTGGCTGCACACCCCATCCTCATCGAGCGGCCGATCGTCGTGCGCGGTGAGCGCGCCATGGTCGGCCGGCCGCCGGAAAAAGTGCTCGAGCTTTTCTAACGCATCTGCCCGGGGGGACGAAACAGGCCAGTGACAACGTGAAGCCGTAGGGGCGAATTCATTCGCCCACGGACTGCATTAAACCGACTGAGGGCGGATGAATTCGCCCCTACGGGCAGAGGGGGATGTCAGCGCCGGTTGGCGAGAGCCGTCTGG
Organism: Zoogloea sp.; assembly: GCF_041914405.1. NCBI lineage: Bacteria > Pseudomonadati > Pseudomonadota > Betaproteobacteria > Rhodocyclales > Zoogloeaceae > Zoogloea > Zoogloea sp. Next base: position 55,289 of record NZ_JAYSDK010000019.1, on the reverse strand, counting down.
CGCGCGGCCTTGACTGCTTCACCCAGTTGGAAGACCGACATGGCGTAGAAGCTGCTGCGGTTGTAGCGGGTGATCACGTAGAAGTTCTGGTAGCCGAGCCAGTATTCGCTGTCCTCGCCGGGCGTAACCAGTTCGACGAAGGCCGCTTTGTTGGGGGGCATCTCGCCGTTGGCGGCTTTGATGCCGCGGCTCGTCAGCGTAGCCGGCTCGAAGGTAGGATCAACGTCGTTGGCGATCAGTGCCGTAAGGTCAGCGCCCGGCGTCACGCTGGCGCGAAGGGCGATCGGGGCGCCACTCTCCCAGCCGTGCATCTGCATGTAGCGGGCAACGCTGCCGATGGCGTCCTTGGGACTGTTGAGGAGGTCGATCTGACCGTCCCCGTCGAAATCCACCGCGTAGTTCCGCACGCTGCTCGGCAGAAACTGGGGAAGGCCCAGTGCGCCGGCGTAGGAGCCCTGGTAGTCGAGCGGGTCACGGTGCTGCTCCCGCGCCATCAGCAACAGGTTTTCCAGCTCGCTGCGGAAGAGCTCGGCCCGCCGCGGGTAGTCGAAGGCCAGGGTGGACAGGGCTGACACCGCTTGGTAGTTGCCGGTGTTGCGACCGTAGATGGTCTCGACGCCGATGATGCCGACGATGATTTCCTCCGGCACGCCGTACTTATCGCTCGCCGCCTTGATCGTGTCTTGATAGCGCTCCCAGAAGGCGACGCCGGCCTTGATGCGCACGGGCTCGATGAAACGGCCGCGGTAGCGCTGCCAGGACCGCACGCCGGGGTCCTTGGGGGGGGAGATGGCCTTGATCACCGATGGCAGATACTGGGCGCGGCGAAAGATGTAGGTCAGTGCGTCCTTGTCGAAGCCGTGGCGCTGCTGCATTTCGGCGATGAACTGCTGGGCTTCCGGGCGGTCTGCATAGCGTTCCGCGGCATGGGCCATGGCGGGCACGCCGAGGCAGGAAACGAGAAGGGCCAGCGTCAGGGAGCGACGGAAGGAGGCGTTTTTCATCGGGGACGGAAATTCTTGATGGAGTGCTTCAGACTTTGGAGGGCGGCTCGCTCGATGCCTGCGCGCCCGTAACGCAGGCGGGCATAGTCGGTAGCGATGTGCTTCACGGTGTCGGCGAGGTCGGGCCGCTGGCTGGCGACACGCTCGGCGTAGTCCTGCGGGCCTTCCCAGGCGGCACGGGGCAGTCCTGCGGAAGCGAGTCGGCGACAGAAAAGCGACCAGCTGCGGTCAAGGGCGTCGGCTGACAGGCGTCGTCGCAATACCCATGCGGTTAGGGCCGCCATGACGAGGGTGCAGGCGCCGCCCATCAGCGCGGTAATCGTCTGCCAGTCAGCATCCTTCACGCCGAAATCGGCGAGCAGGGCTTTCTGGCGGGCCGGATTGTACCCGAGAACCCATTGGTTCCAGCGGTTGTCTAGGGCGTCCAGCTGATTGCGCAGTTCCCGCAGCCAGGCAAGGGAGCTGCGGGACAGCAGCGGCAGGCGGTCACTGTCGGGCAGAGCGGCGGCAAGGCCGCCATCGATGCGGCGGGGGGCGCTGGCGGCGGTCGGGTCGACACGTTTCCAGCCGCGGCCGGCCAGCCAGACCTCGGCCCAGGCATGGGCGTCCGACTGGCGGATCACCAGTGTCCCGTCCACCGGGTTGAACTCTCCGCCCTGGTAGCCGGTGACGACCCGCGCCGGAACCCCCGCTGCGCGCATGGCGATGACGAAGGCGGAGGAGAAGTGCTCGCAGAAGCCTTGCTTCGTATCGAACAGGAAGCTGTCCGCATCCTCCCGGCCAAGGGGCTGGGGGTCGAGGGTGTAGCTCAAGCCGCGCCGCCGGAAGTCGGCGATGACCCGCTGCAGCGCATCGTCGGCGTCGCGGGCTTCCTGCTGGATGCGGGCTCCGAGCGCCTGGGTACGAGGATTGCTGCCGGAGGGCAGGGCCAGGGCCTCGCGTAGCTCCAGGGGGCTGGCGTCGACGCCGACCGGTGTATGAGGATAGGACCGCAGGGACAGCCGCAGCCGGCTACGTACCGGATCGCTCGACATCAGCTGGAAATCGCTGCCGTAGCGCAGGCCGGGGGCCTCGGCGGGAAAGTCGAGAGCGAGCAGCCAGCGCTGGTTGTGGGGTTCGAGGGTGAGGGTGTAAGGGTAGGCGACGCCCTGGGGGGCATAAGCGGGTCGTGGGGCCGTGCTGCTGCGCGCTGCACGCCAGCTGCGTCCGTCGAAGCGGCTGAGGACCGGGCCGCGCCAGTACCGTTCGGCGGGGGGCGGCAGTTCGCCGGAGAAGGCGGCCCGGAAGGCAATCTCGCTGGATTCGCTGAGGCGTGCCATATCGCCGGGTGTCATGCTGTCCGACAGCCCGCTGACCCGGTTGTAGGCATCGGCCGGCAGGCCCCACAGCGGCCCTTGAACGCGGGGAAAGAGGACGAACAGCACGAGCATCAGCGGAACGCCCTGTAGAACCAGCCTGGCGGCCGAGGTGAGGCGTGCCTTCAGGGCTGCGGGCTGCCCCTGCAGAGCCAGCAGGCTGCCGATGGCCACCGTTGCGCCGAGCAGTGCGAGGGCCGCGATCTGCATGCTCTGCTGATACAGGAACTGACCGGTCTGCATGAAGAGGCACAACAGCAGCACCGCCCGGCCGTCGCGGCGGCTGTCCGTTTCTAGCAGCTTGAGGCTCAACAGGCCGGCAAGCACCGCGATGCCCGGATCCTTGCCGAAGAACTGGTGGTATTCCAGCAGAACCAGCCCGACCACGGTGGCGGACAGGCCGACCAGCAGGAGGCGATGGGGCAGGTGCCCCTTGCCGAGGCTGATAGCCGTCCGCCACAGCAGCAGCAATATGCAGACCGCGGTGATCGCCGGGGGTAGGTGCTGCCCGTGAGGGGTCAGGCTGATGGCTGAGCAGGCAATCAGCCATCCGGCCTGGTCGGGGCGCAGGCGGGCTTCAGCCATGGGCGCGACCGTATAGCGCGAGGGCGCTGAGGCAGGCGTGCCGGTGCGCCGTGCCATGGGCGCATTGAAGCAGTGTGCCGGGGATGCGCAGACCGTAGTCGAGGCCGCTCCGCTCTGCGTCGATGACCCAACTGGTCAAGCGCGACAGGCGGGCTTCCGTCTCCAGACCGGCGGGCAGGGCTTGCCAGTCCAGCCAGATGCTGCCGCGTTGGTTACCGTCGAAGGTCTTGGTCAGCCAGGGGCCGCCCCGGGCCACCGCCTTCCAGGCCACGTGGCGTGGCGAGTCGGCGGGCTGGTGGTGGCGCAGGCCAGCGAAGTCGTCCATGCCGTTGCCGTGCGTGCCGCCGCCGGGACGATCGCCCGCGCCATGGGGGAGGGCGGGCGCCCCGCTTTCCGGCGTCGGGTAGACCAGGCCGCGCATGTCGGGCTGAAACAGGCTCCAAGCACGGATCAGGCCGAGGGGGTGGCAGGTTTCGAGGGTCAGGCGGGGGAGCTGGAGCCAGCCGCGCTCGGTGGTGGCGATGGCTACGTCCTGCAGAATCCGCCCTGCTGCCGGGACATCGAAGAGTAGTTCTTCCACGGGTTTCCCGCCGTGCGTCGGTCGCAGCTGGAGCCCCGTGCGGGGGCGCCCTCCAGGGTTGTTTAGAACGATGCCGAAGTGGAGCGGGGCGCCACAGAATACCGGCTCGACCCGGCCTGGCTCGATGCGCAGCTCGACCAGGTTGCGAAAGGCGTGGTGAATGCTCACCCAGGCGACGCTGCCGATCAGGAAGGTCAGCGCGTAGCCTAGGCTAAGGGTGTAGTTGATCGACGCCAGTAGCATCACCGCCAGGGTTGCGCCAAGGGCCAGCCCGAAGGTGGTCGGCAGCACGAAGATGCGTCGCTGGCCCAGCGTGATGGGGGCCGCCTCGGGCCCCTTGACGCGGAACAGCCAGCGCTGGAATGCGGCGCGTGCACGGCTGAAGCTCATCCCGGTAGCGCTACGGCTTCAATCAGGCGCCGTGCCAGTTGATCCGCTGTCAGTAGGGTGTCGTCGTCGGCTCGCAGGCGGTGGCCGGCGACGGCTGGCAGGACGGCTTGAACGTCCTCTGGCAGCACGTGGTCACGGCCGGCCAGCAAGGCCCACGCCCTGGACGCCGCCAGAAGGGCCAAGCCGCTCCGGGGCGATAACCCCAGCGCGAAGCCGGCGCCCTGGCGACTGTGGGCGAGCAAGGCCTGCAGGTAGTCGAGCAGGCGCGGGCCGGCATGGATCTGACGCACCGCGGTGAACAGGCTGTCGAGTTCGCCGGGCTGCAGCTCGGGCTGTACCCGCGCCAGCATATCGCGCCGGTCCTCGCCGGCGAGCAGGGCGCGTTCCGCGGCGGGGTCCGGATACCCCATCGAAATGCGCATCAGGAAGCGGTCCAACTGGCTTTCAGGCAAAGGAAAGGTGCCGATCTGCTCCGCCGGATTCTGGGTGGCAATGACAAAAAAGGGCTCAGGCAGTGGCCAGCTGCGGCCTTCCGCGCTGATCTGGCGTTCCTCCATGGCTTCGAGCAGTGCGCTCTGGGCCTTGGGCGTGGCCCGGTTGATCTCGTCGGCCAGCACCAGCTGGGAGAACACCGGCCCCGGGTGGAAGCGGAAGTCGCCTTCCCGCTGGTCGAACACCGACACGCCGACGATGTCGGCGGGCAGCATGTCGCTGGTGAACTGGATGCGCTGGAACTGCAGGCCCAGCACCCGGGCGAGCACGTGGGCGAGGGTCGTTTTACCGACCCCTGGAATGTCTTCGATCAGCAGGTGGCCGCGGGCCAGCACGCAGGCAAGGGCGAGACGGACGGCGTGCTCCTTGCCGAGAATGATCCGGCATGTGGCTTCGGCAAGTCGGTTGGCAATCTGCTGCGGCATGGCGCGGGCTTTTTTCAGGCTGTAGTTAAGGGGATAATGATTCCATAACAGCGCTCTCGGCGTCGTGCTCCAATGACCGGTACAAGGTTGCGGAGTTCGCGCCGGACAAGGCGTACGCCGGAGAGTGCAAGCATTCACGACGTATAACAAGACACTGCGAGAGGCAGGGGAGAGTCTATGACGAGTACCGCATTCATCACGCACCGGGATTGCTGGTTGCATAACATGGGTGAGCATCACCCGGAGTCTCCGGAGCGTCTCGGTGCGATCAACGACCGTCTGATTGCGGCGGGCCTCGATATGTACCTGGCCTTTCATGACGCACCGCAGGCGACCATCGAGCAGCTTTCACGGGCGCATCCCAGGGAGCACGTGGAAGAACTCCTGGCCAGTGTGCCAGAGCACGGCATCCGTCACCTGGATCCGGACACGGCCCTGTGCCCCAACACCATGAAGGCAGCGCTGCGCTCGGCCGGGGCAGGTGTTTACGCCACCGACCTGGTGATCTCCGGCCAGGCCGAGAACGCGTTCTGCGCAATCCGTCCGCCCGGCCACCATGCCGAGGCCGGCAAGGCGATGGGTTTCTGCTTCTTCAACAATGTGGCGGTGGCGGCGAGGCATGCGCTGGAGGCGCACGGCCTGAAGCGGGTTGCGGTGGTGGATTTCGATGTGCATCACGGCAACGGCACGGAAGACATCTTCCGCGACGATCCCCGCGTGCTGATGGTCAGCATCTTCCAGCATCCGTTCTACCCATACAGCGGCGCCGACAATCCGGCCCCCAACATGGTCAATGTCCCGATGAAGGCGGGCAGCCGGGGGGACGTCTTCCGCGAGGTCGTCACCAATATCTGGATGCCGGCGCTGCGCAATCACGCACCCGAGATGATCTTCATCTCGGCCGGCTTCGATGCCCATTACGAGGACGACATGGGTTCCATGGGCCTGGTCGAAGCTGATTACGTGTGGGCCACCGAGCAGCTCAAGACCGTTGCTGCCGAATGTGCCGGGCGCCGCATCGTGTCCTTGCTGGAAGGTGGTTATTCGCTGTCGTCGTTGGCCCGCAGCGTTGTGGCGCACGTCAAGGCGCTGGCCGACCTGTAATTGATCGCCAAAACTCCGGCGCAAACCCGCCGCGGCGGGTTTTTCGTTTCATGGTCGGCGTGACTTCGTCACGCTCGTGTCGGCCTTTTGGTAACCGCTGTTTGCACCCGTCTATGCTTCGCGAAGTGATTGGGTACAATACTCAACTTTCCCTCTCCAGCACTAGCTCATGATTACCGGTTCGATTGTCGCCATCGTTACCCCGATGCTCGAAGATGGCAGCCTGGATATTTCCCGTTTCCGCAGCCTCATCGACTTCCACGTCAAGGAAGGTACCGATGGTATTGTCGTCGTCGGCACCACCGGCGAATCGCCGACGGTGAATGTCGAGGAGCACTGCGAGCTGATCCGCGTTGCTGTCGAGCATGCCGCTGGACGCATTCCCGTCATCGCCGGCACGGGGGCGAACTCCACCCGCGAGGCCATCGAGCTGAGCGAATTCGCGCGCGAGGCTGGTGCGGTCGCCGGTCTGTCGGTCGTGCCTTACTACAACCGCCCGACCCAGGAAGGCCTCTACCAGCACTTCCGTGCCATCGCCGAGGCGAGCCCGCTGCCGACGATTCTCTACAACGTGCCGGGGCGCACCGTTGCAGACATGTCTAACGACACCGCGCTGCGTCTGGCCGAGATCCCGAACATCATCGGTATCAAGGATGCAACCGGCAATATCGATCGCGCCTGCGACCTGATCGCCCGGGCTCCCAAGGATTTCGCGCTGTACACCGGCGACGACATGACCGCCCTGGCCTTCATCCTGCTGGGCGGCCACGGCACCATCTCGGTCACGGCCAACGTCGCGCCGCGCCTGATGCATGAGCTTTGCGTCGCTGCTTCCGCCGGTGAGGGCGTGAAGGCCCGCGAGATCAATGCCAAGCTGGTTGGCCTGCACCGCCACCTGTTCTGCGAAGCCAATCCGATCCCCGTCAAGTGGGCGGTCGAACAAATGGGTCTCATCGGCTCCGGCATCCGCCTGCCGCTGACCCGCCTGTCCGACAGCTGCCACGAGCGCGTGCGTGACGCGATGCGTCAGGCTGGCATCGAAGTTTGAGTTTGTACTTCCCATCCCGAGGGTTACGCATGCAAAGCCGTAAGCTGGCTTCCGGTTCGGCAATCGTCGTCGCGACGATTGCGCTCGCCGGTTGCTCCGGTTCCTTGCTGGAATCGAAGAAGATCGATTACAAGAGCGCGGCATCTGCCGCCACGCTGCCTTCGCTGGAGGTTCCGCCCGATCTCACCACTCCCGCCGCGGACGATCGTTATGCCGTGCCGGATCTGAACCCCAAGGGCTCGGCCACTTTTTCCGCCTACAACGCGGAGCGCGGCGGGCCGCAGGCCGGCTCTGCGGCAGTTGCCAAGCCGGCGACCGTCGTTGCGCCGCAGTCCATCGACAAGATGCGCGTCGAGCGCTCCGGCAGCCAGCGCTGGCTGGTCGTGCCGGGTACGGCCGACAAGCTGTGGCCGCAGGTCCGCGAGTTCTGGCAGGAAAACGGTTTCCTGCTGAACGTCGATCGTCCGGAGATCGGCGTGATGGAAACCGACTGGGCTGAGAACCGCGCAAAGATCGACAACGACATTATCCGCCGCACCCTCGGCAAGGTGATCGACGGCCTGTATTCGACTCCGGAGCGGGACAAGTTCCGGACTCGTCTGGAAACGAGCAATACGCCGGGTTCGGTCGAGATCTACATCAGCCACCGCGGCATGATGGAAATCTACCCGAACGAAGCGAAGGACCGTACCGTCTGGCAGCCGCGCCCGGCTGATCCCGAGCTGGAGGCCGAATTCCTGCAACGCCTGATGATTCGCCTCGGTGCCGATGAAACGCGGGCCAAGGCGCAGATCGCGGCGGCTCCGGTCGCCGACAAGGCCAAGCTGCAGAGCGCCTCCGGTGGTGCTTCCGTGCTGCAGGTCCAAGAGGGATTCGACCGCGCCTGGCGGCGCGTCGGCCTGGCCCTCGACCGAGTCGGCTTCACGGTTGAGGACCGTGACCGCTCCCAAGGCATCTATTACGTGCGTTACGTGGATCCGGAAGTCGACGTCAAGAAGAAGGGCGACGAGGGCTTGTTGTCCAAGCTGGCTTTCTGGCGCAGTAGTGATTCAAAGCCGTCGATCCAGTCGGGTAACCAGTATCGCATCTACGTGAAGTCGGGGGATTCCGCTTCGTCGTCGGTGCAGGTTCTGACCCGCGAAGGCGGTACGGATACGTCCGATTCGGCGCGCAAGATCCTTGGCCTGCTGTTCGAGCAGCTCAAGTAATTCTTGTTGCCAGCTGTTACAAAAAAGCCGGGGCATGCTCCGGCTTTTTTTCATTTGCGCAAAGGGTTCACCGAGCCTGCCATTGGCTGGGCCGGCAGGCAAATGGCAATAAAAAAGCCAACCCGCAGGTTGGCTTTTTTTGCTACCGGAGAAAACCTGATTACTTCTTCTCGGCGGGAGCGGCTTCAGCGGGCTTGGCAGCGTCAGCGGCCGGAGCAGCAGCGTCAGCGGGCTTGGCAGCGTCAGCAGCCGGAGCAGCGGCGGGAGCAGCTTCAGCGGGCTTGGCTTCCGGAGCGGGAGCAGCAGCGGGAGCGGGGGCCGGAGCTTCAACGGGCTTCGGCTCTTCCTTCTTGCCGCAAGCGGAAACAGCGAGTGCAACGAGAGCAGCAACCAGGAGAGATTGTTTCATTGTTGATTTCCCTTATCGATAAATGAAGTACAACAACCTAAATTTAGGAGCAATCAGGTGGGGGACCCGATCTGGTTCGAATGCTATCACGGACGAAGTGCTTGAATAAAGACATTGTTGCGTTGCCGCAACAGGGATAAGCACTTGTCAAGCCATTAAATCAAACTTCTGCCTTATTCAATCAGCGATTTTGATGGATGTGCAAAGCCGCAGCAGTACCAGTCATACAGCAGTGCCAGGCCTTCCTCGGACAGGCCAACCACCGAATCGAGGCGGCGCTGATCGGCCAGACTCTGCAGAATTGCGAGGTCTTCTTCTTCGACCGGAACCGGCTCGCCATTCATGAAGAAGCGGCCGCCGGAAAACAGCAGCAGGCTGCGCGCATCGAGCCGGTAGCCATCGGCCAGGCCGGCGGCGACGAACTCTTCGTGTTCCAGCGGTTCGTCCGGGCAGTCGAAAAACACGTGGGGCTTGGGTTCGGTGAGATAGGCGCCGAGGAAATCACGCACGTCCTCACGGTTCCAGGTGATGCGCTTGAGGGTATCCACTACCCGGTCGATCATCGCATCGCCGATTTCGGCCGAATGGGCCTGGAGTTTCAGGTCCGGGTCGGCGTAGATGCCATCGATCTGGATCGTCTCCTGCAGATGGCCCATGAACTGCTGGGCGAGTTCCTGGGAGGTCGGCGAGCGGAAGCCGATCGAGTAGGTCGTGCATTCACCGATGGCGATGCCGTTGTGCGCCCAGTGGGGGGGCAGGTAGAGCATGTCGCCGGATTCCAGCACCCAGTCGTAAACGGGCTGGAAGTTCTGCAGGATCTTCAGGGGCGCATCCTCGACGAGGCTTCGGTCTTCCTGGTTGCTGATCAGCCAGCGACGCTGGCCGATACCCTGCAGCAGGAACACGTCGTAGTTGTCGAAGTGCGGGCCGACGCCGCCACCGTCGATCGCATAGCTGACCATCAGGTCGTCCAGGCGCGCCTGGGGGATGAAGTCGAAACGGTGCAGCAATTCGTCGCCATCCGGGCAGAACAGGTTGAGGCCCTGCACCAGTACCGTCCACGGATGTTTCTTGCGGCGCAGGTCGGAGGCCTTCTGCGGGCCGTGGATGACTTCCCAGGATTTGTTGTCATGGGTGACGTAGCGGGATTCTACGTCTGGGTCGCGGGCCAGTTCGAAGAGTTCGTCCTTGGTTACGACGCCGGTGAAGCCGGGAACTGCCTGGCGGATCAGCAGTGGTTTCTTTTGCCAGTATTCGGCGAGGAATTCCTCTGCCGTCAGGCCGCCCAAGAGTGTGTTCGTCATCGCGCGATTATAGCCGTTCGCCTTGCAAAGGCCGGTCCCGCCGCTAAAATGGCGCCCTTCATTTCTGGACTCCCGGCCATGCGCGAAGCGGTCATCGAATCCCTCGACCACGAGGGGCGCGGCGTCACCCATCTCGACGGAAAGACGATCTTCATCGAAGGTGCCCTGCCGGGCGAGCGGGTGACATTCACGTCCCACAGGGTCAAGCCGAATTTCGAGGTGGCCGATGTGGATCGCGTGCTGCAGGCCAGCTCCCAACGCGTTGAGCCGCGTTGCAAGCATTTCGGTGTCTGCGGTGGCTGCAGCATGCAGCACCTGGAGTCGGGCGCTCAGGTGGCCGCGAAGCAGCGTGTGCTGGAAAACGCCCTGTGGCACATCGGCCGTGCGAAGCCTGACGTGCTTTATCCGCCCATCGTCGGGCCGGACTGGGGCTACCGTTACCGCGCGCGCCTTACTGTACGCGTGGTGCCGAGCAAGGGCGGCGTCTTGATCGGCTTCCACGAGCGGCGCAGCAGCTACGTGGCGCCGATGGAGAGCTGCGCGATTCTGCCGCCGCATGTGTCGGACATGGTGCCGCGCCTGCGCAAGCTGGTGGCCGGCCTGTCCGTACCCGACCGGCTGCCGCAGATCGAGATTGCTGTTGGCGAAGGAATCACGGTCTTGGTGTTCCGCCACATCGTACCGCTCAGCAAGGCCGATATGGCGAGCTTGAAGGCCTTCGCGGAGGCAGAGCAGGTGCAGGTGTGGCTGCAGCCCCATGGGCCGGATTCCGCCCATCGGCTGCATCCCGCCGAGGCGCCCGGGCTGGCCTACACGCTGCCGGAGTTCGGCGTGTCGATGGCTTTCCGCCCGACCGACTTCACGCAGGTCAATATGTGGATCAACCGCGTGCTGATGCGGCGCTCGATGCAGTTGCTCGACCCGCGGCCCGGCGAGCGCATCGCCGACCTGTTCTGCGGCCTCGGCAACTTCAGCCTGCCGATCGCCGCTCTGGGTGCCCACGTGGTCGGCGTCGAAGGCAGCGAGACGCTGGTCCGCCGTGCTGGTGAGAATGCAGCCGCGAATGGCCTTGCCGAGCGTTGCGAGTTCTACGCCGCCAACCTCTTCGAAGCCACCGAGGACAGCCTGGCGGCCCTCGGCCATCTGGACAAGATGCTCATCGACCCGCCGCGGGAAGGCGCCATCGCGGTGGTCAAGGCAATTGGCGAGCAGGCGCCGAAGCGTATCGTCTATGTGTCCTGCAACCCGGCCACGCTGGCCCGCGACACCGCGGTGCTGACCAAGGAGAAGGGCTATCAGCTGAAGGGGGCGGGCATCGCCAACATGTTCCCGCAGACCTCCCACGTGGAGTCCATCGCACTGTTTGAGCGGGACTGAGCGGCCTGGTCGAAGGTACGAACAAAAACCCCCGGCATGCCGGGGGTTTTTGCTGATCAGGTGACGCCGATGACGCTCAGTCGCGTTCGCCGGTGAAGGACATGATCAGGTTCAGCAGACTGACGAACACATTGTAGATGTCCAGGTACACCGCCAGCGTGGCCGTCACGTAGTTGGTCTCGCCACCCTGCACGATGTTGCTGATGTCGTACAGGATGTAGCCGGAGAACAGCAGCACCACGACCGCCGAGATGACGAGGTGGAGCACCGGCATCTGCAGGAAGATGTTGGCCACCATCGCGATCAGCACGACCACCAGGCCGACGGTCAGGAACTTGCCCATGTTGCTGAAATCGCGCTTGGAGACGCTGGCGATGCCCGCCATGGTCGCGAAGATGGCCGCGGTGCCGCCACCGGCCAGCGCGATCATCGAGCCGCCGTTGGAGAAGCCGAGCGCCACCTGCAGGATGCGAGACAGCATCAGGCCCATGAAAAAGGTGAAAGCCAGCAGAAGGGCTACGCCGACGCCGCTGTTCTTGTTTTTCTCGATCCCGTAGAAGAACGCGAAGGAAATCCCCATGAAGAGCAGGAAGCTCATCAGCGGGCTGCCCGCCAGGAACGAGAACTGCATTTGTACGCCGATCAGCGCACCGGCAACGGTCGGCACCATGGAAAGTGCGAGCAGCAGGTAGGTATTGCGCAGCACGCGGTTGGCGCTTTGCGACAAGACCTGCGTTTGCTGACCGTAAGTGTCGAGTTGCATGTAAATCCTCCGAATGACATTAGCAGGATGGCCTGCACCGACTGAGAGTAGCGAAGGCCCCAGGAAGTTTCAACCGCCGCTCTATTTCAAGCGGCTTGGCGAAACGGGCGCCCATGTTAGAATGCGCGCCCTGCATCGGCTTACGGGCAATGCATTGGAAGCGTGGCAGAGTGGTTGAATGCACCGGTCTTGAAAACCGGCGTGGGGAAACCCATCGTGAGTTCGAATCTCACCGCTTCCGCCAGAATTGAGTAAAAAAAGCCCTGATTCGTCAGGGCTTTTTTACTTTCTAGCGCCCATGGATCACGAAGCGGTTGCCGCCGGCCTGCTTGGCCCGGTACATCGCCTCGTCGGCGTGTTTCAGGAGTTCCTTGGCGCTCGTTGCGTGCTGGGGGTAGAGGCAGACACCGATGCTGGCGCGGACGCGGGCGTCGGCGGTGCAGCGGAGGGGGGCGTCCACCGCGCGCAGGATGCGCTCGACGATCTCGGCCAGGTGCTGCGGGTTGGCGACGCTCTTGAGCAGCAGCACGAACTCGTCGCCGCCCCAGCGGGCCACCGTGTCCTCGCCGCGCAGCACTGCCTGCATGTGCTGGGCGACTTCGCGCAGCACGTCGTCGCCGACCTTGTGGCCCCAGGTGTCGTTGATCGGCTTGAAGCCATCCAGGTCGAGCAGGCACACCGCGAACTCCTCGCCGGTGCGTCGGGCGTGGATGATCGCCCGCTCAAGGTCGTAGTCCAGGAGGTTGCGGTTGGGCAGGCCGGTGAGGGCGTCGTAGTGGGCCAGGTGGTCGAGCTGCTGGCGGGACTGGATGAGGGCCTTGTTCAGGCGGCGGGCGCGCAGGTACAGGGTGGCCATCAGCAGCAGGACGGACAGGGTGGCGATCAGCACCTGGGCGGCGTAGCGCTGTACGAGATCCTTGAGGGCGATGCTGTCTACCTTGTCGTAGGGATAGATGTGATGCCGGCGCATCAGGTTCTGCACGCTCAGGTATTCCACCGGCGTCGACCAGCGGTAGTAGCGTGCGCTGCGGGCGGCGGGGGCATCCGGCGGCATCGTTAGCAGCGCGGCGGCGACCTGGTTGCGGATGTCGATGGGCACTTGCGGTGCGGCGGCGAAGGGCCATTCCGGGAACAGGCCGGTGGAGATCAGGAAGGGGAAGCCACCGGCGTGGGAGGGATGCAGGATCCGGACCTGCGCCAGGTCGATCTTGCCTTCGCGGGCCATCGCTTCGAGCACGCTGCTGCGCACGAAGCCCACGTCGGCGCGCCCGTCGAGCACGGCGCGGACGCTGAGGTCCTGGGGAAAGCCGAGGAAATCCACGTGGCAGTCGCGGTCGACGTCCACATCGTGCTCTTTCAGCAAGTCGTATTGCAGCAGGAAGGCGGCGAAGGAGCTGCGGTCCACCGAGGCGATCCGCTTGCCTTTCACGTCGCCCAGGTCGCGGATGTCGTCGCGGTCGGCGCGCGTGAAGATCACCCCGCCGAACTGATTGACGAGGACGCCGTTGTCGCGCTTGACCAGGGTGGCGACGCGGGAAACCCCATGGACCGTCTCGAGCAGGATGTAGTGTTCGGGATTGGTGATGACGAAGTCGATCTCGTGCCGGCTGACGGCCGCCTCGAACTCGTGCAGGTTCATCGGCACGGCCACGAAGCGGCTGCCGGGGATCTTGCCCGCCAGGTAGTCCATGGTCGGGCTCCATTCCCGCAGCGTCACCGACTTGTCGCGGAAGGAGGTGATGCCGACGTGAAAGACCTGCGACGGCTCCTCGCCGTGGGCCAGCCCGGCAAGGCCCAGCGCGAGCAGGCCGGGCAGGATGATGCGTCCGAAGTAATGGAGAAGCGTCTCCAGGGCAGTGCCCATCTCGGCTCCTCGAAAGTACGTATCGTGCTGTTGTTGTTATGTGCCGTCCATTGGCGGGCGACAGATCAAGGATCCTCCATCGTCTTGCTGCGTTCAAGCCTGCTGTGTCACGCACAGGAGGCGATGGCGGCCGCGGACGCTGTCGCGACGGCGGCGTGCTTATGCCTGCCGGCTTTATCGGCATATCGGGGGCGCATTCAATATTGCCGCGTGCACATCGAATGTTCGCCCGGCAATATTGAACTCCGGGGGATGAGATAACGGTTCTGCCGACCGAGAATCCGATTCTGGTCGGGCAGAATGCTTATGGATGCGCTACGAACTCGATTCAGATCGTATTGATACGTTTTATGCCATGCCAGATGTCAATTCGCAGAGGGCGGAATGGCATGTGCCGGCATCAGAAGCCGATGCGCAGGCCAAGACGGAGGCTGCGCGGCTCGAGCGGATGGACCAGGCGCCCGTCGATGCCGCCGTTGCAGCTGCCGCCCAGCGTTTCACTGCGCGTGCAGGCGCCGCCCCAGTACTCGATGTCGTTGGCGTGGCGGTTGAACAGGTTGAGCACATCCATGCTGAACTGCACGCGGGCCGAGGCGCGGTAGGCGAGCTTGAGGTTGGCGGTCCAGAAGGGCGTGGACTTGTGTTCGCCGGTCTCTTCCAGCGGGTAGGCGCCCAGGTAGCGCAGGCGCAGGCCGCCGTGCCAGGGACCGCCGCGGTCCACCGCGACACCGACCGAGGCGGTGACGGGGATCGCGTTGGGCACCCGGTCGGCGCCGGCTGCGGCGTCCTTGAAGCGGGCCTTGGACAGGGCCAGGTCGGCGTCGATGATGAGGCCGTCCGTCGGGGTGATGTAGTTGGCCCACTCCAGGCCGTGGCGGCGCGACGCGCCCTTGGGCTCGGTGATGCCCTCGTCGCCGATGAAGACCAGCTCGGACGCCAGGTTCATCTGCCACATCGATATGCTGGTGTTCCAGCCCGGCAGCGGCGCGGCGCGCAGTCCGATTTCCGAGCCCTTGGCCTTGACGATCAGCGGCACCCGCTCGAGCGCACTGCCGTCGGCCGGGTTGGTGCGGCTGGTGGCGCCGCGGGCGTCGTTGCTGTGGAAGCCGTGGCCCCAGTTGGCGTAGAACTCGGTGGCACCGGCCAGGTTGAAGGGGCCGAAGATGAAACCGACTTTCGGACTGGTTTGCCCTGCGCGGGCGTGGCCGCGGTTGTCCATGTTGTAGGGGCCGCCAAGGGGCGTGACGTCGGCGCGCAGTTCGTCGCGGCGCAGCGCCGCGGTGCTGCGCAGCCAGCGCGTCCATTGGGTGCGGGCTTCGGCAAAGACGCCGAGGCTGGTCTCGGTGATGCGGTCCTCGCGCACGGTGGCCGTGCGGGCCCGATCCACGGTGGAATACAGGCCGACCTTGCCGATGCGGTCCTGACGCAGGTGGGCGCCCACCGCCAGTTCGGTATCACGCCACGCCGGGCCGAGGAACCACGCGTGGCGGCCGTCACCGCCCCAGATGAAGCGGCGGTCGGCCTGCTCGTGCTGGTCGCCTTGAAGGCCATTGATGTAGCCGGACGGGGCGGAGAACAGGTTGAGGCCGTAGTCGATCACGTAGGCGTTGGCCTTGCTGGCGGTGGCCTCGCCGAGGCGGCCCCATTCGGCCGACAGGCTGTGGCGGTGCGTGCGTCCGCCGTCGCGCGCAGACAGGGCGCCGTAGCGGCCGATCTCGCCGCGGGTGATGGCTCGCTGCGGCACGTGCTCGGTGGCTGTCCACGCCGCCGAGTAGGCCATCGCGGTGATTGCGTAGCCGTGGGCGGAGGTGCCGTCCGACAGGCGCAGCACGGCGTTGCGGCGCACCAGGTTCTCGGGCTGCTCCCACGGGCCGTCGTTGCCCATCAGCTCGACGGCGGCCAGCAGCTGGCGGCTGTCGCCGCTGTCCGGCGCGCCGAGGGCCCGGCTGCCGGCGGCGAGGATGCGCTGGTAGCCGTTCTGGCCGAGGCCGAGGTCCACGAAGTTGCCGTCCAGCTTGCGCCGGTAGTCGATGAGCGCCGAGCCGGTGGTGGCGAAGTCGCCATCCTCGGCGGCGTTGGGGCCCTTGCGGTAGGCAATGCCTTGGACCAGCTCCGGGATCAGGAAGTTGAGGTCCATGTAGCCCTGGCCGTGGGCGTGGCTGGCCATGTTGACCGGCATGCCGAGCAGGCTGGTGGCGAAGTCGCTGCCATGGTCGAGGTTGAAGCCGCGCAGGAAGTACTGGTTGGCCTTGCCGTCGCCGGAGTGCTGGGTGACGATCATTCCGGGCACCGTCTCCAGCGCCTCGGCCGGGCGCAGCAGCGGGCGGTTGCGCAACTGGGCGGCGGTCACCGTGCCTTCGGTGGCCGAGTCGGCGACGCCGATCAGGTCCTGTTTGCTGGTGCTGACCGTGACTTCCTGCAGCGTCGGAATGCCGGCGCCGTGGGCGGTGGTGCCAATGCTGGAGACGAGCAGGGCCAGCGCCCCCCGGGAGGGGCGAGCGAAAAGCTTCTTCATGGAGGTTTCCTTGAGGTGGCTAGGCGGGGGGCGGACGCCGGCGGAACAGCCGGCGCCAGCCGATGACACAGCCACTGCCGGCCAGGCAGGCGCCGAGCAGGCAGAGCAGGGTGATCAGCCCCTCCCGCAGCCCGGGCAGGCTGGCGAGGGGTGGAAAGTCGAGGCGGTGCAGGGCGTTGAAGACCCAGCGGTGCCAGCGGTTGGCAGCGTCGATGCGCTGCAGGATGCGGCCGGTCGCCGGGTCCAGATACCAGGTGGTGTCCTGGGGGGCGGCCAGGCGGATGCGCACGGCCGGCAGCACCGCAGGGCTGTTGCGGCCGTAGTGGTAGAGGTCTTCGTGGTCGATCAGCTCGGCCTGGGCCACTGGCCGGTGTTCGATGGCTTCGATGGCGGCGGAGAGAGTGGGCACGTCGATGGGTGCGGCGGCATGAGCCTGATCGTTCAGCCGGCGGGGCCCCGCCGGCGTGCGTACTTCGAGGTAGTTCCGGCCGCCGAAGCGATACCACTCGGCTTCGCGGGCATCCGGCACCTGGGCCAGCTGGCGGCGCAGCAGGGCGACGTCGGCAGACGGGCGGAAAGGGCCGCCGGCCAGGCGCTGAGCGCTGCCGGGTGGCGGGCTGCTCATCTCCAACAAGCCGAAGGGATGGTTGGACAGCCAGCCGGACAGCAGCCAGGTGACGGCGAAGCCGCCGACGGCCAGCCCGGCCAGATGGTGCCAGCGTTTCCAGCCGTGGTAGGGCGTGATCTGGCCGCGCGGGTAACGTTGTCGCACACGCACACGCTGGATGCCCAGCGCCAGGCCGGCGACGGCGGTCAGCAGCGCGATGGGTGGTAGCCACAACACCAGCACGCGCCAGGTGCCCAGGTCGTCGCCGCGCAGCGGGGTGAAGTAGATCCAGTGGGGCACGCTGCCCAGCCAGCCGAGCAGGCGCTCGCGGCGGTTGGTGTCGGCCAGCACCTCGCCGCTCTTCGACGATACGTAGAGCACCGTGCCGGCCGCGTCGTCAGCCGCGATGCGGTACAGCGGGCGGTGGGCGTTGTAGCTGCTGTACACGCTCCACTGGTCGCGCTCGATGCGTTCCGGCTCTGTCAGCGTTACGCCAGGCAGGAAACGCCGGGCTGCCTCCAGGGCCATCTCGGCAGACACCGGGCCGACCCAGCGGCCGTCGTCGGCCCACACGCTGCAGGCCGGTTTGCCGCCGCTGAAGTGATAGACCGGACGCTCGCCGAGCATGGCCAGGCGCACGCCGCGCGGCGTGCCGGGGCATTGGGTGGCCGCCTCGGCGGGGCTGATCTGCACTGCCTCGCCGTGCAGGACTTCCAGATGCTGCACCCGCTCATCCACCGTCAGGCGCGGAAAGGGTGAGTACAGCATCACCAGGCCGGACACGAACCAGCCCAGCACCAGCAGGCCGGCACTGATGCCGAGCCAGCGGTGGAAAATATGCAGGAGGCGGGAGAAACGTGCGGACATCGGTGCGTGGTGTTTAATCCGGCTCGCCGGCCTGGTGGAAGACGTGCTCGGCCACCGGTTGGCCGCCGACCAGATGCTCGTTGACGATGCGGTCCATCACCGCGTCCGTGACGCCGTAGTACCAGGTGCCGTCCGGCTGCACGCACAGGATCGGGCCGCCCTTGCAGGCGGCGAAGCAGGCCGCGCGGGTGCGCTTGACGCGCAGCTCGCCGGCATCGAGCCCGGCCGCCTTGAACTTGGCACCGAGGCTGTCGAACAGCGCCTGCGACTGGCCGTCGGCGGTGCAGCGCGGGCCGGTGCACACCAGCAGGTGGCGGCGGTAGCCGCCGATCTTCGGCTTGATGGGCTCGCTCACGCCTCGGCCTCCTCGGCGGGGGCCGCGCTGTCGTCCTCGAAAGGCTCAGCCAGCAACTCGGCGATGTAGTCCTCGGGCAGACGGTATTCCCGCGCCAGTTCGGCTGCGGACAGCGTGCTGCCGTGGATGGCGGCCAGCCAGCCGTCGAGGCCGGTGGACAGGGAGCGGCCGGCCTTCTCGCCGTTGCGGGTGCTGCCGCTGTCCACGTCGTACTTGTTGGCGTAGCCCCGCGGCGTGACCATCAGGCCGTGCTTGACGAAGGTGTTGGAGTTGCCGATCAGCACGGTGG
Organism: Zoogloea sp.; assembly: GCF_041914405.1. Lineage (NCBI taxonomy): Bacteria > Pseudomonadati > Pseudomonadota > Betaproteobacteria > Rhodocyclales > Zoogloeaceae > Zoogloea > Zoogloea sp. The sequence goes on along the minus strand of NZ_JAYSDK010000019.1, from coordinate 36,748 downwards.
ACAGCATGCCGATGTCGCAGTCGGTCATTTTCTCGAGGGTGGTGAATTCGATGCGTTGCTTGGGGCGGTAGGCCGACTTGACGATGGCCACCGGCGTATCCGGCCGGCGGTGGCGCAGGAACAGGCGGCGGGCTTCGACGATCTGGCGGGTGCGGCGTCCGCTCTTGGGATTGTAGAGTGCCACCACGAAGTCGGAGGCGGCTACCGCCTCCAGGCGGCGGGCGATGGTCGGCCACGGGGTCAGCAGGTCGGACAGGGAGATCGCGCAGAAGTCGTGGGTCAGCGGTGCGCCGACCAGCGCCGCGCAGGTGTTGAGGGCCGACGCACCGGGGATGATCTCCACCTCGATGTCCGAATCCGGCGTCCATCCGGCCTGGAACAGCACCTCGAAGGTCGGCCCCGCCATGCCGTACACGCCGGCGTCGCCGGACGAGATGAGCGCCACCTTCTTGCCCTGGCGGGCACGGTCGAGGGACTCGATGGCCCGGTCGAGCTCCTCGGTCATCGACTTCTTGATGACTTCCTTGCCCTCCAGCAGGTCGGCCACCAGGCGGATGTAGGTGACGTAGCCGATCACCGTGTCGGCTTCGGCGATGGCAGCGCGGGCGCGGGCGGTGAGGTGCTCGTGGCTGCCCGGGCCGAGGCCGACCAGCATGATCTTGCCGCGCGGGGCGGCGGAGGCGATGTCGTTCATTGGGGAATCCTCGCGATGGAGACGGTGGCGTTACGGCCGTCGGGGCCGCGGTATTTGTGTTTTTCGACGAGCAACTGGCGCATGTCGGTGCCGGCCGCCAGCAGCGCGGCGGCTTCCGAGACGGACGGCGTGCCGGTGTATTTGCGGACGGTTTCCGATGGGTTGGGGACTTCGATCCCGGCCAGCGCGGCGGCCGGGTAGAAGGTGATGTGCCAGCCCTGCCAGTGGGCGAATTCCTGCAGGCCCGGTTCGTCGGCCTTCAGATCGATGCTGGCGACGGCGACCACGTCCTGCAGCGTGGCGCCGCACAGGGCCAGCGCCTCGACGACGACCCAGGCCAGGCTGGCCGCCGGCGTGCCGCGGTCGCAGCCGATGCCGAGGGCAAGGGGCTGGCGCGGGCTCATTGGGTTACCGGCGGGCGGTAGATGACGCGCTTGCCGGCCAGGCGCGGCGCCAGTTCCGCCGGTTCGTCCCGGTGGCTGATCCACAGCACGGCGCCGAAGCGCTCGGGTTCCACGTCCTCCAGGCGCGCGAAGGGCACCAGGTTGCCTGGCAGCGGTCCGCTGCGGCCGTTGGCGTGACGTTGCCACCAGTCAGGGCTGCCGGCTTCCTGCACGACGGCCACCAGTTCGTCGTTCACCACCGCGGCGCTGGCCCGCACGACCTCGTCGTGGCTGGCTTCGAAGGTCCATCCGAGTTCGCGGCCGAGCAGATCGACGGCCAGGGTCTGGCGCGCGTCGGACGCCGTGGTGAGTACCGGCGTGGCGTCCAGCGCGCTGGCAATGGTGCCGGCCAGCGCGTTGGCGCCGCCCAGGTGGCCGGACAGCATCGGGATCACGAAGCGCCCGGCCTCGTCGATGACCACCACGCCGGGGTCGGATTCCTTCTTGACCAGGTAGGGGGCGACCAGCCGCACCATCGCGCCGAGGGAGACGATCGCGACGATGCCGTCGAAGTTGGAGAACAGGATGGGGATCTGCTCCCCGGTCTTGCCGGCGTAGCAGGCGGCGGCGCCCGGCGCGGCAGCTTCGGCCTCTGTGGCGAATTTCTCGGGCGCGAACAGGCGCGCACCGGGCAGCGCGGCGACCACACGGCCAGCCAGCGCAATGCCGTGGCGGGTGATGGAAACGACCGCAATGCGGCTGGTGGGGAAGGGCAGGTGCTGGGACATGCTGGGGGTTTCCGTTGGAGCGTGTTTTGTGTGAGGTGCTTGGTTTTTTGGGGGGGCTGTGGGGGCTGTCTGTGGGGGCTGTCTGTGGGGGGGAAATAAATACCCCCCGGTGGTGTTGGAACACCCGATGGGCGCAAGAAATCGCCCCCCCAAACGGCTCAACAAAAAGACCCCCAACGTGAAGGGGG
>NZ_JAYSDK010000019.1:0-34685 GCF_041914405.1 Zoogloea sp. | reverse complement strand
CCCCCCCCCCCCCCCCCCCCCGCCCCGCCCCCCCCCCCCGCCCCCGCCCCCCCCCCGCCCCCCCCCCGCCGCGCGCCCCGGCCCCCCCCCCCGCCCCCCCCCCCCCCCCCCCCCCCCCACAAAGGGATCTACAAAGAGACCGAGAAGGAGAAGGGGAAACTCAGCCCTCCACCGAGGCCATAGCCGGCGCGTGCTTGCGGCAGCCTCTCCGCAGTTCGCCGCGGACCCGCTTGGGGTTCTGCACCAGCATCAGGGACAGGTAATTCACTTTCTGCCCGGCCAGGCTGGCCACGTTGCGGACGATGCGTTCCTCCGGCGAACCGACTTTCTCGATGAAGCAGCTGGTGGCGAGCAGGCCGCGGCGGGTCAGCAGGTCGAGGATCTCGTCGAGCAGCGGCTTGACCTTCAGCAGCACCAGGGTGTCGAACTCGTCGAGCAGGCGCTCGACCACCGGCACGCCGTAGGCGGCGGGGATCACCGCGAAGGTCTCGTCCTCCTCGGCGAGGGACAGGCCGGTGCCGGCTGCGGCGGCGGCGAAGGAGCTGACGCCGGGAATCGTTTCCACTTCGACGTCCGGCGCCAGCTCGCGCACTACGCGGGCCAGGTGGCCGAAGGTGGCGAAGGTGGAGGCGTCGCCTTCGACGAGGAAGACCAGGTCGCGGCCCTCGCGCAGCAGCTCGACGGTGCGGCTCGCCGCCCGGGACCAGGCCTTGGCGAGGGCGACCGGATCGCGGGTCATCGGGAAGACCAGGGCTTCGGCATCTTCCGGTACGGCCAGGCCGCCGCGTTCGACGATGCCGAGGGCGTAGGAGGACTCCTCGGCCTTCTTCACCGGGTACAGCCAGCGCGCGCCAGATTGCAGCGCAGCCCAGGCGCGGCGGGTGATGAGTTCGGGATCGCCGGGGCCGAGGGAGGCGCCGATCAGGCGCCCAAGGCGGGGGCTATTCATTGGGCGGCTCCTTGCTGTTGGGACGTGATTTCCGAGGGCGGTGTCTGAGTGGGGGGGAATTCATTCGCCCTTTGTGCGTTGACCAAAGTCGGCGGGCGAATGAATTCGCCCCCACTGGCCGAGACGATCCACACCGGGTTCTGCGCAGCGAGACGGTGCATGTCGAGGATGGGCTGGCTGCGGGCGGCCTGCAGCTGGACCACGTCCCAGCTTGCTCCAGCGGCGCTGAGCGCGGCGGTGGCGGTGGCCAGGTTTTCCAGCGTCACGAAGTTCATCACCAGGCGTCCGTGCGGGCGCAGGCGGGCGAGGACCAGGCGGATCAGCTCGGCCAGCTCGCCGCCGGAGCCGCCGATGAAAACAGCGTCCGGATCGGGCCATTGATCCAGCCCGGCAGGCGCCTTGCCTTCCACCAGCGTGTAGTTGCTGGCCTTCAGGCGGCGGGCGTTCTCGCGGGCGTTGACGGCGTCGCCGGGGTTCTTCTCGATGGCCCACACGTGGCCGTCGTAAGCCAGGCGGGCGGCTTCGAGACCCACCGAGCCGGAGCCGGCGCCGATGTCCCACACCCGGCTGTCGGGGCGCAGGCCCAGCTTGGCGAGAGACAGGGCGCGGGCTTCCTGCTTGGTGATGAGGCCTTTCTCGGGGGCGCGCTGCACGAAGTCGGCGTCGTCGAAGCCGAAGGTGGCGCGGCTGTCGGGCGGCGTGATGCGCTCCAGCACGACGATGTTCGGATCGGGGAAGTCCATGCCGGCGGCGTCGCCCAGCGGCAGGTCGGCAAACAGGGCCTCGTCCGGCAGGCACAGGCGGGCGGCGACCGACAGGCGGAAATCGTCCTTGTGGCCGGCGGCGATCAGCGCCCGGGCAATGCGCGCCGGGTTGTTGTCCGGGCCGGTGAAGGCACCGATCAGCGCGTGCCGGGAGGCCGCGCGGACGAGCGGGTAGAGGCCGTGCTCGGGCGTTGCGCCGATCTGCCATTCGCCAGCGTCGCGGCTGTGCACCGAGGCGATGGCGGCGGCTTGCCAGCATTTCTTGAAGCGGGCGAAGGCCAGTTGCAGCGTGGACACCGCGGGGTGCACGGTAATGGCATCGTTGCCGAGCTTGCCGGCCAGGAAGCTGGCGATGCCATGGCACAGGGGATCGCCGGTGGCCAGCACGGTGCTGGTGTGGCCGGCGCCGCGCGCCGCACGGACCCATTCTGGGACACGGCCGAGTTGGCCGTCCATCTCTCGCAGTTCCACCCTGGGAGGGAGGTAGGGGGCCACGAGGTCCAGCGTGCGGCGGGCGCCGATGAGGAGATCGGATTCGATGAGGGTGGTGCGGGCCGGGTCGCCCAGGCCGAACCAGCCGTCATCGAGGATGCCGACGATACGGCACAGTTCAGGCGAGTTCATGTTCTTCGACGGTGACGATGGGAACGCCTTCGAAATTGCAGGCGAGCACGGTGAGACGGTGGGGGCCGGGGTAGCGCTCGCGCAGGCTGCGGATGGCGCGCTCGGCGAGGGCCCGGTGGAAGGCGACGGTCAGGTTCAGCTCGGCCAGCCGCTCGGCGGCGAAGCGGGCTGTTTCGGCGGCGCGGATCTCCTCGACCAGATCAGGCGGGGCGCCGACCTCGGTAGCGGCCGAGGCGATCAGCTCCCTGTCCACCTCCTCGCGCCAGGCGTGGGTGACGGACAGGCCCTGGGCGATCTTGGTGAGCTTGCCGACCATGGCGCCGACGATGATGTGCTGCATGCCCTGCTTGACGGCGGTCTGGAAGGCCGCCTTGACGAAGTCCCCCATCTGCACGAAGCAGGCTTCGTCCAGCTCCGGGAAGCAGCGCATCGCGCATTTCTCGGTGCGTCCGCCGGTGGTGAACACCACGCTGGTCTGGCCCTGGTTGGCAGCGACGTCCACCGCCTGCACCACGCTGGCCCGGAAGGCCGCGGTGGAGTAGGGGCGCACGATGCCGGTGGTGCCGAGGATGGAGATGCCGCCGAGGATGCCGAGGCGGGCGTTGAGGGTCTTCTTGGCCATCTCCTCGCCGCCGGGTACCGAGATGGTTACCGCGATGCCGTCGCCGGCTTCGAGGATGGGAGCGCCGGCGGCGCGTACGTTGTCGGTGATGTTGCGGCGGGGTACCGGGTTGATCGCCGGTCCGCCCACGTCGAGGCCGAGGCCGGGCTTGGTGACGGTACCGACGCCGGGGCCGCCGCGCAGCACGATCTGGCCGGCGGCGCCGGGCAGGCGCTCGACTTCGGCGGTGAGGTGGGCGCCATTGGTGGCGTCCGGGTCATCGCCGGCGTCCTTGATGCTGACCGCGCGGGCGTGCAGGCCGTCGGTCCAGCCATCGGTGATGGCGAAACGCACCCGCTGGGTGTTGGGCAGCACACATTCGATCGCCTCCGGCACCCGCCCCTGGACGAGCCCGAGGGTCGCAGCGGCGGCGGCGGCGGCGGAGTTGGCGCCGGTGGAGAAGCCCGTGCGGTTGCCGCGATCTCGTTTGGGATCGCCCTTGCGGACCTTCTCGGGGAGGACGTGACCTGCAGCCATCGACGGCCTCAGGCGGCCTGGCGCTGGCGCTCTTCGGCCAGGCCCAGGATGGCGTGTATGGCGGCGACGACCAGCGTCGAGCCGCCCTTACGGCCACGGATGGCGACCCACGGTACGTCGTCGAGCTCCATCAGCAGGTCCTTGGATTCGGCCGCCGATACGAAGCCGACCGGCATGCCGACGACCAGGGCCGGGCGGACGCCTTCCTCGTGGATCAGGCGGACGACCTCGATCAGCGCCGTGGGTGCATTGCCGATGCCGACGATGGCGCCGTCGAGGAGGCCCAGCCGGTGCGCCTTGCGCATGGCTTGCACGGCGCGGGTGGTGTCCTCGGCCTGGGCGGCGGCGATCACGTCCGGGTCGGAGATGAACTGGTGGGTCGTCATGCCGAAGTGGGTCAGGCGCGGCTTCGACAGGCCAACGCAGATCATCTCCACGTCGGCGACGACCGGCGTGTTGCCGGCCAGGATGCGTTCCAGCCCGGCCTGCATGGCCTGCGGGTGGAAGGCGGTGAGACCGTTGAACTCGAAGTCGGCGTTGGCGTGGATCATCCGCCGCACCAGCGGCCATTGCTCGGCGCTGTAGGCGTGGGGGCCGGCTTCCTGGTCGATGATCGCGAAGGAGTCGTGCTCGATGGCGCGGCCGGCGGCGGTGAGCTGTTCGGTGACGGTGTTGGCGCTCATGGCGGGCTCAGGCGTGGGCGTGTTCATGGGGGTGGTCGTGGCCATGGCCGTGCTCGTGGCTGTGGCCGCAGCCGGCATGGCCGGTGTGGGTATGGCTGTGGTCGTGCAGGTGCTCGGCCTCGGCTGCCTGGCGGTACTTGCAGCCGTCGCATTCGAGCAGGCCGCCCTCCGGCAATTCGGCGCCGGCCACGCGGGCGTCGAGCAGGTCGAAAATGCCCTTGTCGAAACCGAAGTGGGTGCCCAGCGCAAAGGCGACCTGCGGGTACTGCTGGCGCAGGCGTTCCAGCTGGGCCTTGATGCGTTCGATCAGCACGCCGGTAAACAGGTACACCGGCACCACGCAGATCTGGGTCATGCCCAGGCGCACCTGGCGTTGGACGATGGTTTCCAGGCGCGGCCAGGTGACGCCGGTGAAGGCCAGGTCCACCAGCTCGTGGTCGTTGTCCTCGAAGAGCCAGCGCGCCATGCGGGCCAGTTCGCCGTTGGCGCCCGCGTCCGACGAGCCGCGGCCGAGGAGGACCACGCCGGTGGTCTGGGGGTCGGGCATTGCCAGGGACTTCATCAGGCGGTCAAGCTGGGCCTGCAGCACGGCGAGGATTTCACGGCCCATGCCCAGGTGGCGGGTGCAACCGAAGTCCACGCCGGGGTGGCGGGCGCGGGCGTCCTCGATGGCGGCCGGCAGCTCCATCTTCACGTGGCCGGCGGCGTTGAGGATGAAGGGCAGCACGACCACGCGGCGGCTGCCCGTGGCGGCGCGGTCGAGGCCTTCGGCGAGCAGCACCTCGGCGTGCTCGATGAAGCACACCTCGATGCGCCAGGCCGGGTGACGTTCGCGCCACTGGGCGGCGAAGTGCAGGATTTCCTTGTTGCCGTCCCGGTTGCGGGAGCCGTGGCCGACGAGGAGCAGGGTGGTGTCGTTCATGCGGAAGTCTCTTCAGAAGCGGCCGAAGCCTTGCGGAAGCGGTGGCCGAAGGCCGGGTCGTAGAGCTTGGAGCGGGCCAGGGTCGGCCAGTCGGCGGCGCCCAGCGTGGGGCTGGCGATGATCATTGCCTGGCTGGCGATCTTCTCGGCCTGGCAGCGCTTCTTGATGTCGGCGAGGGTGCCGCGGACGATCTTCTCCTCGCTCGGCCAACTGGCCTTCTGCACGACGACTATCGGCGCGTCCTCGGCCCAGCCGGCGGCGCGCAGCGCGCGCTGCACCTCGTGCAGCAGGGTGATGGACAGGAAGATGCAGAGCGTGGTCCGGTGGGCAGCCAGGGCTTCCAGTTCCTCGCCCGCCGGCATCGGCGTGCGCCCGGCGACGCGGGTCAGGATCACCGTCTGCGTGACTTCCGGCAGCGTCAGGGTTTCGCCGGCTGCCGCCGCCGAGGCGAAGGCCGACGAGACGCCCGGCACTACCGCCCATTCGATTCCGGCGGCGGTGAGGGGGCGGGTCATCTCCACCAGCGCGCCGTACAGGCCGGGGTCGCCGGTCTGCAGGCGCACCACGGTGGCGTGGCGGGCGGTCTGGTCGAGGAGCCAGGCGCTCATCTCTTCCAGCGTCATGTCCTTGGAGTCGCGGATCTCGCAGCCGGGGGGGGCGAACAGCGTCGCCGCCTGATCCACCAGAGAGCCGGCGAAGAGGATCGCGCCGGCTTCTTCGAGCAGGCGGCGACCCTTCACGGTGAGCAGCTCCGGGTCGCCCGGACCGGCGCCCACGAACCAGACCTTGCCGGCCATCAGGCAGCCTTCGCGGCGAAGCAGAAGCGCACCACCGGGTTGTCCTGGCGGCGGCCGATGGCCTGCAGCGCCAGCAGCGTGAAGATCGGTTCGACCATCACGATGGCGGCGTAGGACGAGGCGAAAGCCAGCCAGGCGGAGAAGGGCGTGGCGACCTCACCGATGGCGAGCCAGAAGCCGACCATCAGGGTCACGCCGCTGTAGTAGGCGGCGTCGAGCTTGAGGATGCTGCGCACATCAAGCCGGGCGAGACGCTGGCCGAAGGTGGCATGCACCAGCATCAGCGGCACGGCGAGGGACAGGGTGTTGATGCCCAGGTGCACCAGATCGGTCGGCTCGAAGATCAGCCCTTGGGCTAGCAGGCCGATGGCGAAGCCGAACAGGGCCGGCACGAAGCCGAGGGACAGGTAGATCGGCATGGCGCCGAGGAAGTGCAGTTCGGACGGGCCGACCTTGAGGTCGAAGGCCTGCATGAACAGCGTGAACAGGACGCCGGCGATCAGCGTGCGGACGATCAGTTGCGGCTGCTTGAGGAGGTGGACGGATTGGCTGCCGAGCAGCGCCACTGCGGCGGCGTTGGCGGCGACGATCTTGGCACTGGCGACGTACCCCGGTTCGATGTGCATGTTTGCTTCCCTTCGTGTCGATTGAACGAAGTGCGGTAGGGCAACGGGGATGCGCAGAACAAATGCATACGGACCAGGCGGGTGCGGACCTGTGGCGGCGACGGCTCCGGAAAAAGGCAGGAGGAACGGGGACGGCAACGGGTCTGGGCAAGCCCATCGGTCGGATCTGCCCACACCCCGGGGCCTGTACCACACCAAATCGTCACAGGCCGGTCTTCTGGCTCGCCTTCACTCTTGTCTGCCAACCTTCCCGGGAAAAACCCAGTGGCGTGAGGCAGATTCGTCAGGCTTACAGCAGCGGGGGCTGCGCCGGAATGGTCGGGGAGAGCATGCTCCCGACGTCACCGGACTTCCCGTTTCACCTTCCCTGCAGACGCAGGGTTGGCACCCGTAACGCCGCGGAGTCTAACCGCATGTCCTCGGCCCGCGCAAGCCTTGGCGTTCCGGCTCCTGCTCGGAATAGGGCGTCGTGCCTGCTTTGGGGAACGATTTGCCCGAATGGGAATTTTTTCACATGGATAAGCGGGTAATCCTGCACCATTATGGGATTGACCAGGTCTGCGGGCGACGGAATACTTGCATCTGTAATAACCCCCCGGTCCTTCCTGTCGGATCACATTCGCGTGGCGTCCTGATTTCCGTGCAACCTGACTCCTTTTTCCCTCCCGGCCGTGGCGTGGTCTCGCCTTCCCTCCCGGATTCCTGTCCGGACAAGGACGAAAGCCGACGCGAGGACGCCAAGGCCAATACGCTGGATGCGGAGGCCGCGGCCCTGCTCGCTGACATCAACTCCTTCGATCTGGAGGCCGCGCGCAAGCGTGTCCAGGAGATTGACTCCCGTTACCTGGGACTCAAACGTTCGACCGAGACTTACCACGAGGTACCGGGCAATGATTTCCCGACGGTGCGTCTGGGCGGGCGCTCGGCGGCCGCGCAGAAAGACGAAGAGCCGGTGCCTACACTGCGGGCGGGTGGCCTGCTGGACCAGTTGCGCGGCGAGGTGGCGACCCGCCAGCGGGCGGCGGAAGATGCCTTCGAGCGTGTCGATGCGGCGAAGACCAGCCTGGATCGGCGCCTGCGGGCGGCCTTCGAGTACTTTCACGACCTGACCACCCAACTCAACTATCTCAAGCCCCAGGTGGCGCGGAACTACATCTTCCTGGATGCCGGCGACGCCTTCCGCAACCTGGCCTGGCTGGAGGGCTTTGCCGATTTCCGCACCCAGGCGGAGAGTGATGGCGGCCGCATCGAGCGAGTGACCCTCGGCTACACGCTGAAGGGCGGCGGTGTGCGCATCATCGAGCGGGCCGGCCATGCGGTCGAACGCCTGCGCCAGATGTTGTTCGACCTGGGCTTGCGCTTCGAATGCGTGGAGCGTCGCAACCGCCAGCGCGAACTTGAAATGGGCACCTTCACGGTGACGGACGAGATCAGCGTGCAGGTGGTGTGGCGGGCCGATTTCGAGAACCGCCAGGTGATCGTCGAGTCGCGCAACCTCGAGCGCTTTGGCTTCGCATCCTGTCGCCTGCCGGCGGAAGCCATTGGCCCCGAGTTGCTGGACGAGTTCGGCCGCCTCGTGCTCGGCCAGGAAAACAGCTTCCGGTCATTCCTGGTCCGCTGAGCCTGTGGCGGCAAGCGGCAGGCGCACGGTAACCTCCAGCCCAGGCCGTTCGGCGGCGTCCAGGCGGGCGTTATCCAGTTCGATTTCGCCGTGGTGGCCGAGCACGATCTCCTTCACGATCGACAGACCCAGTCCGCTGCCGGTGTGGTCAGTGCCGGGCAGGCGGTAGAAGCGCAGGAACACGGCGGCCCGGCTGTCGGGCGGAATGCCCGGGCCGTCGTCCACCACGCGCAGGCGAGCCAGCGTCGGCGCGGCGGCGCCATCCGCCTGCACATCCACCTGCACCGTCACGACGCCGCCGGCCGGCGTGTAGCGCAAGGCGTTGTCCACCAGGTTGGAGATCATCTCGCGCAGCAGCAGCGGCTGGCCGCGGACGATCACCGGGCTGTCGCCGCCCTCGATGCCCAGGTCGATGTCGTGCTTCGCAGCGAGTACCAGCAGGTCAATGACTACGTCCCGCGCCACCGCGGCGAGATCCACGTCTTCCTGTTTCAGCATCAGGCCGTTGATCGGCTCCGCGCGGGACAGGGACAGCAGCTGGTTGGCCAGCCGGGTTGCCTGACCGAGGCTGTGGTGCAGGGCTTCCACGGCGTGGCGCATCTCGCCGGTGTCGTCCTGGCGCAGGGCGTATTCGGCCTGGGTGTTGAGCACCGCCAGCGGGGTGCGTAGCTGGTGGGCGGCGTCGGTGATGAAACGGCGACGGGCTTCCAGCATCCGCCCGATGCGGTCCAGGTGGTGGTTGATGGCGCCGACCAGCGGCAGGACTTCCGCCGGCACGTCGCGGCCGTCGAGGGGCGTCAGGTCGTCCTCGTGGCGGGCGCGGATGGTCTGGCCGAGGCGGTCGATGGGCTTCACCGCGAAGATCGTGGCGAGCAGCACGACGGTCAGTGCCACCGCGATGACCAGCGCCTTGCGGGCGAATTCCCGGTAGAACAAGTGGGCTACCACTTCCTGGCGGGCATTGGTGGTTTCCGCCACGACGATCATCACCGGTTTGGGGAACTCGGGCCGGTACAGGGGCTTGACGAGGGCGCCGATGCGCACCGATTCGCCCCGGTAGCTGCCGTCGTAAAAGATGGCCTTGTTGTGGTCGCCGGCGGGGGGCGGTGGCAGGCCATCGTAGCCGGTGATGATGTCGCCGCCGAGAATCTGCACGCTGTAGTAGATGCGGTCGGCGCTGCCTGACTCGAAGAGTTCCAGCGCCGAGTAGGGCACGTCCACCACCACCTCGCTCTCGGTGGCATAGACGCGCTCGGCGATGCCGCGCACGGAGGCCGACAGGGAGCGGTCGTAGGCCTGGTTGGCGGCCTGCTGGGCGTCGCCGTAGCTGAACCAGGCGTCCACGATCAGCAGCAGGGACAGCACGCCAACCAGCCAGAAGGTCTGGCGGCGCTTGAGGCTGAGCGTTCTCATGGGGCGTCGGTCTTTTCCGGGCCAAGCATGTAGCCCAGCCCGCGCACGGTGGTGACGCAGGCGCCGGAGCCGTCGAGCTTCTTGCGCAGGCGATGGACGTAGATCTCGATGGCTTCGGCGCGGGCTTCCTGGTCGAGGCTGAAGACCTTCTCGAACAGCGCCTCCCGCGCCAGCGGGCGGCCGGCCCGCAGCAGCAGGGCTTCGAGCACTGCCAGTTCGCGCGGGGTCAGGGCCAGCGGGCGGCCCTCGACGCTGGCCAGGCGGCTGACGGTGTCGAAATCGAGCCGGCCGATGCGCACCACCGGGTTGAAGCCGGCCGAGCGGCGCAGCAGGGCCTTCAAGCGGGCTTCCAGTTCGTTGAGTTCGAAGGGCTTGGCCATGTAGTCGTCGGCGCCCAGGTTGAGGCCCTTGACCTTGTCGTCCACCGCGCCGCGGGCGGTGAGGATCAGCACAGGCATGCGCGAGCCGCGGGCGCGCAGTCCGCGCAGCACGTCGAGTCCGTCCTTGCCGGGGAGGGTCAGGTCGAGGATCGCGCCGTCGTACTCCTGGGAGAGCAGGAAGTGCTCGGCGTGGTCGCCCCGGTCGGCCACGTCGACCGCATAACCGGCCTGGCGCAGGGATTTCGCCAGCCACTCGCCGAGTTCCGGGTGGTCTTCCACGAGGAGGATGCGCATGGGGGCGGCTTTCTTGTAAAAAGGGAAGATGGGCCAAGGTTAGCGCCGGAAAAGACTGAAAGCGAATCGAAAGGCGATCGGCGAATGATCCATCCCAGACGGTCCGCCAGAGGGCGCAAAGCCCCGGCGGAACCGGCCGACGGATCACAGAAAAGATAGAGGAGACAAGATGATGAATACCTTCCTGCCCGCTTCCCGCCGCCGTTTCGGCAAGCTGCTGGTGGCCACCTGTGTGGCCGCCGCCTTCGGTGCCGCGCCCGCACTGGCCCAGACTCCCTCCGAACTGGCCGCCGCGGCCGCCAAGGAAGGCAAGCTCGTGATCTACGGGGTGACCGACAACGAGCAGGCCAACCACCTGATCCGCGAGTTCCGCGCCCAGTACCCCGCCGTCCAGGTGGAGTACAGCAACATGAGCACCACTGAGCTGTACAACCGCTTCATCTCGGAGAGCGCCGCCGGCGCCTCGGCGGACGTGACCTGGTCGTCGGCGATGGACCTGCAGGTCAAGCTGGTCAATGACGGCTACGCCCAGCCCCATAAGTCGGCCGAGACGGCCAAGCTGCCTGAATGGGCCAACTGGAAGAACGAGGCCTTCGGCACAACCTACGAGCCGGTCGGCTTCGTCTACAACAAGCGCCTGGTGCCGGCTGCCGACGTGCCCCAGAGCCACGCCGACTTCGTGCGCCTGCTGAGCGCCCAAGCCGACAAGTACAAGGGCAAGGTCACCACCTACGACCCGGAGAAGTCCGGTGTCGGCTTCATGCTGGTGACCCAGGACAAGCAGGTGAACGGCGCCGGCTTCAACGATCTGCTGAAGGCCTTCGGCGGCGTCGCGGTGCGCGTACAGGGCGCGACCGGTACGATGATGGAGCGCATCGCCTCCGGCGAGAACCTGATCGGCTACAACCTCAACGCGGCCTACGCGCTGACCCGTGCGCGCAAGGACCCGTCGCTGGGCATCGTGCTGCCCAAGGACTACACGCTGGTGCTGTCGCGGGTGATGTTCATCGCCAAGGGCGCGCGCCACCCCAACGCGGCCAAGCTGTGGGTGGACTTCGTGCTGTCGAAGAAGGGCCAGGAGATCATCGCCAACAAGGCCGATCTTTACGCGATCCGCAGCGACGTGGAAGGTGAGACCACCGCCAGCGGCCTCAAGAAGCAACTCGGCGACGCGCTGCGCCCGGTGCCCATCGGCACCGGCCTGCTGACCTACCTCGATCAGGCCAAGCGCCTCGACTTCATCAAGCAGTGGAACGGCGCCGTCAAGGCGAAGTAAGCGGGCCTCCCGGTTCCGCCGCCGGCCCGGCCTAGTGCCGGCGCCGGCGTCCTGATCCACGCCAACCCATCGGTGACTCCCATGTTTCAGACATTGCCCAGGCGGGCAGTGGTGGCTGCGCTCGCCCTGTCCGTCTTCTTTCCCCTCGGCCTGGTGTTCTACCAGAGCGTGCTGTCGGGGCCGTTCTTCATGCCGGCGGCCCGCCTCAGCCTGGAGGCCTTCGCCTTCATCTTCGACGATCCGGACTTCTGGTCGGCGACCAAGAACACCCTGATCATCGCCGTTGGCATGAGCATCATCGCCATTCCGCTCGGGGCCATCCTGGCCTTCATCATGGTGCGCACCGACCTGCCCGGCCGGCGCTGGTTGGAGACGCCGATCCTCATCCCGATCTTTGTGTCGCCAGTGGTGCTCGGCTTCGGCTACGTGGTGTCGCTGGGCCCGGTGGGCTTCTTCTCGGTGTGGTTCGAGCAGCTCTTCGGCAGCGTGCCGTGGAACATCTACTCGATGACCTCCATTGTGCTGATCGCCGGCCTGACCCACGTGCCCCACGTGTACCTGTACTCCTCGTCGGCGTTGCGCAACTTGGGGTCGGACGTGGAGGAGGCGGCGCGCCTGAGCGGCGCCAGCCCGTTCCGCGTGGCCCGCGACGTATCCATTCCGATGGTTTCGCCGGCGCTGCTCTACGTGGGCGTGCTGGTCTTCTTCCTGGGCTTCGAGATCTTCGGCCTGCCGCTGATCCTCGGCGATCCGGAAGGCCATCTGGTGCTGACCACCTACCTCTACAAGCTCACCAACAAGCTCGGCACGCCGTCCTATCACCTGATGGCGGCGGTGGCGACCTGCATCATCGCGGTGACCTTTCCGCTGGTGCTGCTGCAGCGTGTGCTGCTCAAGTCGGCCCAGCGCTTCGTCGCCGTGAAAGGCAAGTCGGCACGCCAGCGGCGCCTGGCGCTGGGCGGCTGGAAGTGGGTGGCGCTGGCGCTGATCGGTGCATGGCTGGTGCTGACCATCGTCGTGCCGGTGGCCGGCGTGGCGTTGCGCTCGGTGGTGAGCAGCTGGGGCGCCGGTATCAACCTGCTCGAAGTGCTGACCCTGGACCACTTCCGGGCGGTGTTCGAGGAGGACACGATGATCCGCTCCATCCTCAACTCGGTGCTCATCGGCACCCTCGGTGGCGCGGTGGCGGTGGGCGGCTACCTGCTGATCGGCCTGGCTACCCACCGCAAGCCGGACGGCCTGTCGCGTTTCGTCGATTACGTGGTGCTCACGCCGCGGGCCATTCCGGGCCTGATGGCCGGCCTGGCGGTGTTCTGGGTGTTCCTCTTCGTGCCCTTCCTGGCGCCGCTGCGCTCGACGCTGTTCAGCGTGTGGTTCGCCTACGCGGTGGTCTGGCTGGCCTACGGCATGCGCCTGATCCAGAGCGCGCTGATGCAGGTTGGCCCCGAGCTGGAAGAGGCCGGCCGGCTGGTCGGCGCGTCCCGCGCGCGGGTGTCCCGCGACATCACGGTGCCGCTGATCCGCAACGGCCTGCTCGGCTCCTGGCTGCTGATCTTCATGATCTTCGAGCGGGAGTATTCCACCGGCGTCTATCTGCTGTCGCCCGGCACCGAGGTGATCGGTGCGCAAATCGTGTCCCTGTGGGCCTCCGGCGCGGTCGACGTGGTCGCCGCCCTGTCCCTGATCAACATGCTGCTGGTGGGCTGCGGCCTGGCGCTGGCGCTGCGTTTCGGAGTGAAACTTCATGACTGACAAGACCATCCTGACCGTCGACGACCTCGCCCTGTCCTACGGCAGCAACCCGATTCTGAAGGGCGTTTCCATGCAGCTGCGGCGCGGCGAAGTGGTGTCCCTGCTGGGGCCTTCGGGCAGCGGCAAGACGACCCTGTTGCGGGCCGTCGCCGGCCTCGAGCAGCCGCATGAAGGCTGCGTCAAGATCGCCGGGCGGACCATCTACGATGGTGCGACGGGCATCGACGTGCCGGCCGAGAAGCGCGACCTCGGGCTGGTTTTCCAGTCCTACGCCCTGTGGCCGCACAAGACGGTCTTCGACAACGTGGCCTACCCGCTCAAGCTGCGCAAGGTCGGCGCGGCGGAGATCGCCGAGCGGGTCCAGGCGGCGCTGAAGAACCTGGGCCTCGCGCACCTTGCCGAGCGTTACCCGCACCAGCTGTCCGGCGGCCAGCAGCAGCGCGTGTCGATCGCCCGGGCGCTGGTCTACAACCCGCCGGTCATCCTGCTCGACGAACCCTTGTCCAACCTGGACGCCAAGATGCGCGAGGAAGCGCGGGCCTGGCTGCGCAACCTGATCGTCGAAATGCAGCTGTCGGCGCTGGTTGTGACCCACGACCAGTCCGAGGCGATGGCCATGTCCGACCGCATCCTGCTCCTCAACGGCGGCGTCATCGAACAGCAGGGCACGCCGCAGGAGATGTACAGCCAGCCGAAGACCTTGTTCGTCGCCGACTTCATGGGCAGCAACAACATCCTGAAGGGGCGCGTCGCCGAGATCCGCGGTGGCGAGGCCTGCGTCGAGGTCGGCGAGGGCCTGCGCCTGTGGGGCCAGCGCCGCAACGACGCGGCGGTTGGCCAGGAGGTGTCGGTGGTGGTGCGCGTCGAGCAGGTGCGCCTGGCCGAAGGGCCGGCCGAGCACCGGGTCGGCATCGACCTGGCCACCTCCATGTTCCTCGGCGACCGCTTCGAGTACGTCTTCCACGCGGGCAGCGCGCTGCTGCGCGCCTGGGGTAGCCGGCAGGAAGCCAGCGGGCGCCGCTGGCTGGAGTTTCCGCCGGACGCCGTGTGGGTCTTCTGACGCCGCCGATGCGCTGAACCGTCCCTGTTTCCGGCGCCAGTGGTCCCGTGGCGCCGGGCTTTCCACCCCGTCATGCTTCCCCCGCGGGAGGTGGCGGGGTTTCTTTTTTTTATGGAGTGGGCAGGGCAGCGTTGCTGTCGCTCGCTCCCTTGCGCGGATTGCCCAGCATGTCTCCCGACTTTCGTTTCACCTTGCGCTGGGGCCGAGTCCTGCCGGCCCTTGGCCTTGCCGCCTGTGCCGGCGCGCTGGCCCAGGCGTTGCGCGTACCCTTGCCGTGGATGATCGGCCCCTTGTTCAGCGTGGCGCTGGCGCGCATTGCCGGCTGGATGATCGAGGGCCCGCCCGGCGGACGCCAGGCCGGCCAGTGGGCCATCGGCACGGCCCTGGGGCTGTACTTCACGCCGCTGGTCCTCGCCCATCTCGCCGAGAACCTGTTGCTGATCGGCCTGATGGCCGGCAGCGCGGTGGGCATCGGGATGGTCAGCGCGTGGCTGATCCACCGCTGGGCCGGCGTCAGCGCAGCGACCGCCTTCTTCGCCGGCCTGCCGGGCGGTGCGTCCGAGATGGTGGTGCTGGCCGAGCGCCAGGGTGGCGCGCCCGACCGGGTGGCCGCCGCCCACGCGCTGCGCGTGATGATGGTGGTGTCGGTGGTGCCCTTCATCCTTTACCACTGGGGCGGACAGGGACACGACAGCTACGTGCCGGCGCTGCTGACGGTGGAATGGGGGCGCTTCCCCCTGCTGGTGGCGGCCTCGCTGCTGGGCGTCGGGGTGTTCCGCGCCCTGCGTATTGCCAATGCCTGGGTGCTCGGGCCGCTGGCCTGCATCGCCGGGCTCACCGCCGCGCAGGTGCCGCTGTCGGCGTTGCCGGGTTGGTTGGTGGGCGCCGGCCAGCTGCTGCTCGGCGTGGCCTTGGGCGGGCGCTTCTCCCCCGAGTTCTTCCGTGCAGCGCCGCGTTTCCTGGCCGTGTCGGCGGCGAGCACGCTGCTGGCGCTGCTGCTGTCGGGCCTCTTCGTGCTCGTGTTGGCGGCCTGCGGCGCGGCGTCCCTGCCGTCACTGCTGCTCGCCGCCTCGCCCGGTGGCATGGCTGAGATGTGCGTCACCGCCAAGGTGCTGCACCTGGGCGTACCGCTGATTACCGCGACCCATGTGCTGCGCGTGGTGCTGATTACCGTCTGTGCGCCGAAGGTGTGCGGTTTCTTCCTGCGCTTCGCCACGCTTCCCCGGTAGCACCCCTGACCTTCATCGAAAGCGGATCGAAAGCTGATTTGGCTGAAATCCGTTCTGCCCGTAACGGCCACTGGCCGGGGCGGGCGACCCACACATAAAACAAGGAAGGTAGAGATGAGACACACTCCCGCGTCCCTGGCCGTGACGGCCAGCCTGATGGCGCTTGCCGCTGCCGCCACCCCCGCGATGGCTGATGTCACCGACGAGCTGCGCGCCGAACTGGCCGCCCAGCGCAGCCGCCTGGAGGAGCTGGAAAAGAAGCTGGCCGCAGCCAGTGCAGCGCAGGCCGAGACCGCCAAGGTGGTGGCCAAGGTCGAGAAGAGTGCCGCCGCGCCGGCGCCGGCCTCGAAGGGGCTGTCGATGCCGTCCGGGCTGACGATCTACGGTATCGCCGATGCCGGCGTCGAATACGGGGACTACGGCCAGGGCCACAAGGTCCGCGTGCAGAGCGGCCTGGGCTCGGCCAGCCGGCTGGGCTTCAAGGGCGAGCGCAACTTCGGCGATGACCTGCAGGCTTATTTCCAGCTCGAGGCGGGGATTTCCTTCGACAACGGGCAGAACACCGGCCACTCCAGCAACATCAGCAACCCGGGCCAGGGGGCGGCGTCTTCGTCGGCGCCCAACACCACCGGCGTGGCGATCTTCTCGCGCAACACCTTCGTCGGCCTGCGCGGGCGCTACGGCGACATCCGCTTCGGCCGCGACTACGCGCCGATTTACTCGATCACCAGCGCCTCGGATCCGTTCACCATCGGCGGGGCGACGGCTTTCCGCCTGTGGTCCAGCGCCGCGGCCAGCCGCTTCGACAACGGGGTGTTCTACGCGTCGCCGGTGTTCGGCGGCTTCCAGGCCAACGTGGCCTATTCGGCGGGGATGGAGAACAACAGCCGCAGCAATGTCGGCGTGACCGGCTCCACCACCAGCACCGGCCCGAAGGATGAAGGCAAGGGCGGCAGCGCGACGCTCACCTACAAGAATGGCGATCTGTTCGTCGGTGCCGGCTACCTGAATTTCCTGCGCCAGGGCACTGTGACCGCGCCGGCCACGGAGGATGTGCGCCGCACCGCGCGCAACCTGGCCGCCACCTACGACTTCAAGGTGGCCAAGGTCTATGCCCAGTACCTGATCGGCGAGGACAAGCAGGACGGCGTTGGCAAGAAGCTCGACCGCCGCGTGTGGTGGCTGGGGGCTTCGGTGCCTTTCCGCGACGTGCATACCTTCCGCGCGGTGTATAGCCATCTGGACGACCGCATGAGCACCGATCGGGATTCGGACCACTATGGCCTGGGCTACGAGTACGCCCTCGACAAGCAGACCGACCTGTACGTGTATTACGCCCAGGTCAGCAACAAGAACGGCGGCAAGAACTCCTTGTGCGCCGGTGGCACCTGTCAGGGCTTCGACGGGGATACCAACCTGCCGGCCAACTTCACGCCGAAGTCGTTGATGCTGGGCGGTCGCTACCGCTTCTGAGTGCTGTTGCGTGGCGACGGCGCGGGCCGCCGCCACGTTCGGGCTCAGCCCTGTTGGAGCAAGCTGGCGGCGACGGCTTCCGCAACCCGGATGCCGTCCACGCCGGCCGACAGGATGCCGCCCGCGTAGCCGGCGCCTTCACCGGCCGGGTAAAGGCCCTTGGTGTTGAGACTCTGCAAGTCCTCGCCACGGGTGATGCGCAGCGGCGACGAGGTGCGTGTCTCGACGCCGGTGAGCACCGCGTCGTACATGTTGAAGCCACGGATCTGCCGGTCGAAGGCTGGGATTGCCTCGCGCATCGCGGTGATCGCGTAGTCGGGCAGCGCGCTGGCGAGGTCGCACAGATGCACACCGGGCTTGTAGGACGGCTCGACACCGCCCAGCGCGGTGGAGGCCTTGCCGCGCAGGAAGTCGCCGACCAGTTGGGCCGGGGCTTCGTAGGTGCCACCGCCGAGCACGAAGGCGTGGCTCTCCAGCTTGCGCTGGAATTCGATGCCGGCCAGCGGGCCGCCGGGGTAGTCCTTCGGGTCGATGCTGACCACGATGCCGGCGTTGGCGTTGCGCTCGTTGCGCGAATACTGGCTCATGCCGTTGGTGACGACGCGGTTCGGTTCCGACGTGGCGGCCACCACGGTGCCGCCCGGACACATGCAGAAGCTGTACACCGCGCGGCCGTTGGAGGCGTGATGCACCAGCTTGTAGTCGGCGGCGCCGAGCAGCGGATGGCCGGCGTGGGGGCCGAGGCGGGCCTTGTCGATCAGCGATTGCGGATGCTCGATGCGGAAGCCCACCGAGAAGGGCTTGGCCTCCATGAAGACGCCCTTGTCGTGGAGCATCTCGAAGGTGTCGCGGGCGCTGTGGCCGAGGGCCAGTACTACGTGGTCGCTGCGCAGCTCGTCACCGGTGGAGGTGCGCACACCGCGCACCTGGCCGTCCTCGACGATGAGGTCGGTAACGCGCTGCTGGAAGCGGATCTCTCCGCCCAACTCGGTGATCTCGGCCCGCATGGCTTCCACCATGCCAACCAGCCGGAAGGTGCCGATGTGGGGCTTGGAGACGTAGAGGATTTCTTCCGGTGCGCCTGCCTTGACGAACTCGGTGAGCACCTTGCGGCCGTAGTGCTTCGGGTCCTTGATCTGGCTGTACAGCTTGCCGTCCGAGAAGGTGCCGGCGCCGCCTTCGCCGAACTGCACGTTCGACTCGGGGTTGAGGGTGTTCTTGCGCCACAGGCCCCAGGTGTCCTGAGTGCGCTCGCGCACCGCCTTGCCACGCTCCAGCACGATCGGCTTGAAGCCCATTTGGGCCAGGATCAGTGCCGCGAAGATGCCGCAGGGGCCGAAGCCGATGACGATGGGGCGGTGCGTGAAATTGGGCGGCGCCTTGCCGATGAAGTGGTACTCGGTGTCCGGCGCCGGCTTGACGTGGGGATCGTCGGCTAACTTCTTCAGCAGCGCCGCCTCGTTCTTCACCTCCAGGTCGATGATGTAGATGAAGCACAGGCGCACGTTCTTGCGCGCGTCGTAGCTGCGCTTGAAGACCTTGAAGCTGACGAGCTGGTCGGCGGAGATGCCCAGGCGCTGGATGATGGCGGCGGGCAGGGCCTCTTCCGGGTGGTCGAGGGGGAGGCGGAGTTCGGAGATTCGCAGCATGGCGGTCATGGCGGGGTAGTTGGTCCCGCAGATGGCTTTTCGGGCCGCGATTTTACTGTTTACCGGTGGGTGGGCTGCAAGTTAGTAGGGGGCAGGGCGTTGAATAAGAATGGCGCAAGCAGGTGCGAGTCCCTCGTGGGGCTGGGCTCTGTAGGGGCGAATTCATTCGCCCACAGTCGCTTGATCGAAGTCCGCGGGCGAATGAAATCGCCCCTACAGGTTGGGGAGCAGAGCACGGGCCTGAGCCTTGCACGTCTTGCGGGTGTCCGGGGCCAGCACGGCCAGCCAGGGCTCGGGCAGGCTGGCGGGGCCGTACAGGGCGCCGGCCAGCATGCCGGCGATGGCGCCGGTGGTGTCGGCGTCGCCACCGCGGTTGACCACGTCGATCAGGCAGGTCTCGAAGCTGTCGGTGTCGAGCAGGGCCTGGAAGACCGCACGCAGGGTGTCCTTGATGAAGCCGGACGGGTTTTCCTCGCGCTTGCCGGCCGGGTCGAAGAGCGGAAAGGCGGCGAGCAGCGGGGCCAGGCGCCGGGGGATCAGTTCGTCTCGGCTCGCACCCCGCAGTGCGTCCTGGATCATCAGCACGATGGTCTCGGTGCCGGCGTCGGAGAGCGGATTGTTGTGGGTCAGGTGGGCCTGCACGCGGCAGGCGGCGCGTACCGTCTCTTCGGGCTGGCCGAGGGTCGCCAGGGCGACTGGCAGCACGCGCATGCAGGCGCCGTTGCCGGCGTCGTGCTCGCTGGGTGGTGCTTCGATCCGGCCGGTACGGCGGAATTCGATGATGCCGCGCCGAACGGTGTTGCCGATGTCCACCGGCTTGGCGCGCATCCAGGCGTCGAAGGCCTCGCCGATGGCGTGGGCGTCGATGCCGCCGGCGGCCAGGATCGCGTCGCCGAGGGCCAGCGCCATGGTCGTGTCATCGGTGACCCAACCGGGCTTGAGCTTCAGCCAGCCGCCGCCGCGGATCGTGCGGTGGCAGCCGTGCTGGGCCTGGATCTCCCGTGGCGTCATGAACTCGACGGTGGCGCCCAGCGCGTCGCCCAAGGCAAGGCCCAGATAGGCGGCCTCGGCCCGGGCGCCAAAGTCAGCGGCCGGTGGCTCCAGCACGGCATGTAGCTCGAACATGGCGCTTTGCATCACCGGCCGCCGGCGTTCAGGCGCTGGGATATTCGATGGTGACGTCCTCGTCGCGGACGATCATCTGGCAGGCCAGGCGCCACGGGGTCGGGAAGTCGTCCACGTCCATCTTGGCTTCTTCCTCGGCGGACAGTTTGCCGAGCTCCTTCAGGGTCTTGCGTTCGCTGTTGGTCAGCGGGCCGGCGTGGGCCAGGCCGCCCTTGGTAATGTTGGTGACCTTGCACAGGCAGGTGCCGCATTCCCCGTTCTGACAGCCGAAGTCGATCGGGACGTGGTTTTCCTTGGCCAGTTCGAGCACGGTCTTTTTGTGGCTGCCAGCCACGGCGTAGACGGTCTTGTCCTTGTGCATCGGGCTGGTGAAGGTGATGAGTGCCATGGTTTTCCTCCTACTTGAGTGATGCGGCCGGAGCCGGTATGGCGGAGGCCGCGGGTTCCACAACGATTCTCTCTGTCGCTGGTGGTGGTCTTCCTTCAGGTGCTTCAGCCCGGCCGGACGACGACTTCGCCCTGCAGCACCTGGGCCTGGCAGGCCAGGCGGTTCTGGCGGCCGGCCATCTGTTCCTGCAGCACCTTGCTCTCGAGCAGGGAGGGATTGGCCAGGTTTTCCATGCCCTTGACGATCTTCATCATGCAGGTGCCGCATTCGCCTTCGCGGCAGCCGTAGGTGATGCCGGCGCCGACCTTTTCGGAAACCTCGATCAGGCGGGTGCCGGCAGGCACGGTGACGGCGACGCCGATGTCTTCAAACAGTACTTGTGCCTTGGGCATGGGAATGTCCTCCGGGAAATGGGTGGTTTCGGAATTGGTTGAGGTCAGGCGAGTTCGGCGATGTCCACGACGCGGAAGGCGACCTGGCCGGTGAGCTGGAGGGCCAGGCTGCGGCCGAAGGCGTGGCAGTCGGCGAGTTCTTCGCCGGTGGGGATGAGCTTGAGCTTGATGCCCGGGCAGGGCACCCGCAGCTTGAGCCCGCGCAGGCGGTCTTCGAGCATGCCGACCGCCTCGCCGCTCCAGCCGTAGGAGCCGAAGGCGGCGCCGAGCTTGCCCTTGAGGGGCACCTGGGTGAGGCAGGAGAGCAGATCCCAGACCGGCTTGACGGCGTCGCCATTGATCGTCGGCGAGCCGATGGCGAGACCGTCGGCTTCCTCGATGAGGTCCACGAATGGTGTGACTTCGCCGCCCTGCAGGTCGTAGACCGATACCCGCACGCCGTCCACGGTCTCGGCGCCGTCCTTGATGGCCTGGGCCATCACGGCGGTGTTGCCGTAGGCCGAGATGTAGAAGATCACCAGCGTCTTGTCGCGCTGGCTGGCCTCGTTGGCGAGCTGGCTCTCGGCGAGCTGGCGGTAGCGCTTCACGTAGCCGCGCGGGGCGTCCCGGTGGATCGGGCCGTGGGCGGGGCAGATGAGGTTCAGCGCCAGGTCTTCGACGAGGGGCAGGGCGGCCAGCACGTGCTCCCGGAAGGGCCGCATGATGTGCTGGTAGTAATACTCGAAGGAGAAGCGGAAGTCGCCGACCTTGTCGTTGAACAGGCGCGGGTCGCAGAAGTGGCAGCCGAAGATGTCGCCGGAGAACAGGATGCCGTCCTCGACGAGGTAGGTGCACTGGGTGTCGGGCCAGTGCAGGAAGGGCGTGTGCAGGAAGCGCAGGCTACGGTCGCCGAGGGACACGCTGTCGCCCTGGGTGACGGTGATGAAGTCCAGGGATTCGCCGTCCTGTTTGAGCAGCCCCTTGAGCATCAGCGGCGCTCGGTGGGAAATGTACAGGCGCGCCTGGGGCGCCCGCCGCAGCAGTTCGGGCAGCGCGCCGGTGTGGTCGGGTTCCAGGTGGTTGAGGACGATGGTGGTGATCTCGTCGTAGCGGGCCACCTGTTCGAGCCGGGAGAAGAACTCGTCGGCGAATTCCGCCTTCACCGTGTCGATGACCGCCACGCCCTCGCTGCCGCGCACGCAGTAGCTGTTGTAGGTGGTGCCGTTGGCGGTCTTGAGGATGATGTCGAAGCTGCGCAGGGTCGGGTCGAGGGCGCCGATCCAGTGCACGTCCTCCGCCACCGGGACGGCATCGAAATCGCCGCCGGGCCGGCGCAGGCGAACGGGGGCGGAGATCATCCGGGGCCTCCGCTGCCGCAGGGCGGGGTGTCGGGCTTGTGGCTGCAGCCTTCGCCGGGCGGTGTAGCAAGGAAGCCTTCGGACGGGCGGCCCAGGCTGGCGGCGATGGCGGCCGGCTCGAAGCCGAGCAGGTGGGTGTCGCCGATACGGATCAGCGGGCGGCGGATCAGCAGCGGCTCGGCCAGCAGCACGGCGAGGGCTTCGTCACGGGACAAGGCCTCGGGGTCGATCTCGCCCGACTTGACCCTGGGGGCGGCCCGGTTGAACCAGGCCGGCGACGGGTGCGGGGCGAGAAAGGCGAGCAGGCTGTCGGCGGTCCACGGGTGAGCGAGCAGGCTGCGGGGGGCGACCTCGCACCCCGCGGCCCGCAGGCTGGCCACCTGCTTCGTGTTCGTCGAACAGCCGGGCTTTTCGAAGAACTCGATGGTCGTCATGGCGGGCTCCCGTCAGCTGCTGCTCACCTTGGCAGCGGTGCCTTCCAGCGCACCGGCGGCTTCCATCAGCAGTTGCAGCGGGATGCCGGTGAGGGAACCCGGCGGGTTGAGGGCATCACCCAGCTCATCGACGATGGCGCCTTCGATCGGGCAGATCGCCGCGCACTGGGCGTCCGCGAAGTCGCCGGCGCATTCGGTGCACTTGTCGGGGTCGATCTCGAAGTGCGGGGAAGCGGAGTAGATCGCCTTGTTGGGGCAAAGGGGCTCACAGGCCCAGCAGTTCACGCACAGGTCGTTGATTTCGAGTGCCATCGCAGCGCTCCTTGTTATGGGCTTGGGTGGGGCTCCCGGGGCGCCGCTCTGGCGGACGGCGCTCCGGGAGCGGTCTGCATGCCTGGGTCAGGGCTGGAGACTCAGGCGGCAGACTGGGCAGGGGCTTCGACGGGGGCGACCAGCTTGCCGGCGGCGGCCATCTCGGCATACACGGCCATCACCGCGTCCTCGATGCCTTCCATGGCGTGCTCTCCGTTCGGCGCGATGCCGGCTTCTTCCAGCAGGCCCCAGGGCTCGTAACCGATCTTCGAGCACAGCACCACTTCGCAGCCTTCCAGCGTCTTGACGGTCTGCTGCAGGGTGGTGTCCGCGTCGCCGCAGGTGTCGCCGCCGCTGCAGTAGAGGTCGGTCTTGCGGTGGCCGAGGAAGCGCACGCCCTTCTCGGAGGCCTCGTAGACCAGGAACTCCTTGGCGTGCCCGAAGTGCTGGTTGATCACCCCGCCGCCGCTGGTGGCCACGGCCATCTTGACCGGCCGCAGGGCTTCCTTGGTGGCGAGGCCGCTCATGTCGAGGGCGACCAGCTTCGGTGCCGGTGCGGCAGCCTTGGCGTTGCGCTTTTCTTCCAGCTCGGCGGCGATGCGGTCGCGGACTTCGGCGCGGCGGGCCGCTGCACCTTCCAGATCGAGCTCGTACTCGGCGATCTTGTCGAGCGTGAACTCCGCACCGCGGTCCTCGCCGAGCAGGCCGACGGCGTCGGCACGGCACTGGCGGCAGTGGCGCATCATGTTCATGTCGCCGGCACAGGCGTCCTGCAGGGCCTGCAGTTCGTCCTGAGTGGGGCCGCGCTGGCCGGTCAGGCCGTAGAAGGTGCCGTGCTCGGCCTCGGCGATCAGCGGCATCACGTTGTGCAGGAAGGCACCCTTGGACTTCACGACGCGGCTGACTTCCTTCAGGTGCTCGTCATTGACGCCGGGGATCATCACCGAGTTCACCTTGACCAGGATGCCCTTGGCGATACATGCCTCAAGGCCCTTCTGCTGCTGCTCGATGAGGATCGCGGCGCCTTCGCGGCCCTTGATGCGCTTGTTGTTCCAGAAAATCCACGGATAGATCTTGGCGCCTACGTCGGGATCGACGCAGTTGATGGTGATCGTCACGTGGTCGATGTTGTGTTTGGCGATCTCGTCCACCGACTGCGGCAGCATCAGACCATTGGTCGATACGCACAGCTTGATGTCCGGAGCGTGTTCGCTGAGCATCTGGAAGGTCGCGAAGGTACGCTCGGGGTTGGCCAAGGGGTCTCCCGGCCCCGCGATGCCCAGCACGCTCATCTGCGGGATCTCCGATGCCACGACGAGAGTCTTCTTGGCTGCCTGGTCGGGGGTCAGCAGTTCCGACACCACGCCGGGACGTGACTCGTTGGCGCAGTCGTACTTGCGGTTGCAGTAGTGGCACTGGATGTTGCACGCCGGGGCGACGGCCACGTGCATCCGCGCGAAGTGATGGTGGGCGTCTTCCGAATAGCAGGGGTGGTTGAACACCTTCTGCAGGATTTCGTCCGGGATCTGATTGAGCTGGTCCGCGGTCGACCCGCAGGAATGCGAACTACACCCGCCGCCGCCGGATTCGGCGGTATTGCTGATCACTGGCAGTTCCATGGTTGGTCCCCACTCGGTTCGTTTGTGGGTGTGGAATTGCAAGCCGCGTACCAGCTCGTGGCGTGTGCTTAAGTGTTTGAAATTTAATGAATGTCGTCTCCCCGTGGGGCGTGCCTGTAGTGAATGTCACAGGGCGAGCGCCGCGCAGCGTGAGGAATGCGACAGCTACAAACGAAACCGCGGCCGGGAGGCCGCGGATTTTCGCAATCAGGGACAATCCGGCATCACGCGCGGATCGGCACCAGCGCGGGTTCCGGCATCAGTTTGCGGTTGATGGCGGCGAGCTTCTCGATCTGGCGGCTGACGTTGTACTGGACGCGCTCGGCGATGCGGTCGATGACGCGGCGCATATCGTCGCCGAGCTCTTCCATCACGAGGGAGCGGTTCTTCATCTGGATGACGATGCGGCACAACTTGTCGGCGCCACCGCCACGGGGACCGTTGATGTCCGACAGGCGCACGCTGACGGACTGGACGACGTGGCCGAAGCGGCCAAGGGCGCCCTGGATGCGCCGTGCGGCATGGGTACGCAGGGTCTTGGCAGCAGGCAGGCCCTTGGCCTTGATCTGGACTTCCATTCTTATCTCCTTTGCGTTTCGGAGAGTCCACTGTATGGGTATCAATGAATCAGGTAAAGACGTATTAATCGAAGCTTTGTTTCGATATATTCGAATCTTTACAAATGCTGCGGTGGCCCCGTGAATCTCAAGCATCTGTTCTATTTCTGGAAGACCGCGCGTAGCGGCGGCGTGGTCAAAGCCGGCGAGGCGCTGCATGTCACGCCGCAGACCATCAGCGGCCAGATCCGCCTGCTGGAAGACAGCCTGGACACCCAATTGTTCACCCGCGACGGGCGGAGCCTGGAGCTGACGCCGGCCGGGCGGATGGCGATGGAGTACGCCGACGAGATGTTCTCGCTGAGCGCTGAACTTGAGCAGGCGCTGCGCCACTATCCGAAGGGGCGGCCGGTGGAGTTCCGGGTCGGCGTCTCGGACGCAGTGCCCAAATCGATCGCCTATCGCCTGCTGCGGCCGGCGGTGGATCCCGCCGATCCGGTGCGCATCATCTGCCGGGAGTGGCGTCTGGACCGGCTGTTGACCGAGTTGGCGGTGCACAAGCTGGATCTGGTGATCGCCGATTCGCCGATTCCACCCAGCGTCGATGTGCGGGCTTATAACCACCGCCTTGGGGAGTCGGGTTTGAGCTTCATCGCCGCACGTTCCCTGCTCGGCGAGCAGCTTCCCGAGTTTCCGGCCTGCATGGGGAACCTGCCTACCCTGCTGCCTGGTGAGGATTCGGCGATCCGCCGCAAGTTTGAGGACTGGCTGGATCGTAAGCGGCTCAGGCCGCGCATCGTCGGCGAGTTCGACGACACGGCACTGATGACGGCTTTCGGCCGCGCCGGTGTCGGGGCCTTCGTGGTGCCGACGGCGATCGAGCAGGAGATCCTCGGGACTGGAGACTTGCTGGTGCTGGGGCGGGCGGAGGAGGTGCGTATCGAGTACTACGCGATCTCGGTCGAACGGCGTCTTACGCATCCTTGTGTGCTGGCCATCTCGGATGCAGCCAAGGCCGGGCTGGAGGCGATGGGGAGCGGTGGGTTCGTGACCCAGGGAGAACCAGGCTGAAAAAAAGCCCTGCCTGGGCCGGAGGGCCGCGGGCAGGGCGAGGCTAGTGGTCGGTTGGGGCTTGCTATTCGAGGAGCAATCAGCCGTTCTGCTGGATGCCGGCGAGCAGCCAGCCACCATTGCCGCTGCGCGGCTTGGTGAGGTGCCACAGTTCGTCGATGCCTTCCGGCGCGGCGTTCGGATCCTCCCGCAGCAGTCCGGTGAAGCGCACGGTGACGATGTAGCGCTCGGCCTCCTCGGCGACGTCGATGACTTCCGCATTGAGGGAGACCACGTCGGTCTTCTGTGCGGTGGCCGGTTCCTCCATCCAGTTCATCTTGATCTCGGCAAACATCTCCGGGGTGGTGTACTCCCGAACGTCCTCAAGGTTGCGCGCATCGTTGGCGGCCTGCAGGCGGATGAAGTTCATCTTGGCGTGGCGCACGAAGCCTTCGGCGTCGAAGTCGGCCGGGATGTTACGGGCCGGCATCGCGGCGGCAGGAGCCGCAGCGGCTGCCGCGCTGCCGCCACCGAAAGCGGGCGTCGCGTTGCTGCTGTTGTTGCCGTAGGACTGGGGCGCGCCGGAATACTGCATCGGGCTTGCACCTGCACCTGCCAGCGCCGGCTGCTGGGCGACCGCGCGGCGGCGCATGAAGAAGCCGATCAGCGCGATGGCGGCAAAGGCGATCAGGGCCATCGTCATCATCGAGGCGAGTTCCTCACCGAAACCGAAATGGGACGCCAGGGCGGCCAGACCGATACCGGCGGCCAGACCGGCCAGCGGACCCATCCACGAACGCTTGGGCGTAGCGGCGGCGGCAGCGGCGCCGGCGGCCTGCTGGGTGTGGGGCGCAGCGGCAGCACCCGGCGCCTGGGCCGGGGTCGCCGGCGTGGCGTTAGGGGACTTGGGCTGGCTGAGTTCCTGGCGCTGCATGCCCGAAGACTTGCCGCCACCAAAGCGCTTGGCGGCGTCTGCATCGCCGGTTACGAGGGTTAGGCCCAGCGCCAGGGCGGCGCTCATCAGGGCAAAGGATTTCATGCATGTCTCCTGTGATTGGGGTAGCGACAGGTCAACAATAGCGCCACTTGAAATTAAATAAAATCAGAATTGCCTGTAGTAAATCTTCGGAAAAAATTGAATGAAGCCTGCTTTTTCGAGGACGTGAGCGTTGTCTGCATCAGCGTTTGCCGCTGAAGTTTGTACATGGATCGGTCCGTGGCGTTGGGGCGGTGTACCAGATGTAGGAATAGGGGCGGGTCGAGCGGTTTGCGTCCGGTTCGTCGCCGGTTTCCTCGAAGGCGATGCTGACGATCCGGGCGTCGGGCTTGAGGCGGGCCAGCAACTGTGGCACGCCATAGTCGCTGCGCACATGACCATTGCCGGCGACCAGGATGGCCGGATGTTCGGCGACGCGTGTCAGTTCGGTGGCCATGGCGCTGTCACGGGCGCGCTGCGCGAGGCGCATGGCGGGCACCCGGTTGGACGGCAACTGGCCGCAGTGGCTGTCCACCAGGTCGGCGTCCAGCGCCTGCATGGCGGCCTCGGACAGCGGGCTGGCGGCGAGCGTGGCGGCAAGGTCAGGCGGCAGGGCATCGATGCCGCTGCGCACCGCGTTGCGGGTGTGTTCGCGGGAAAGGTTGGCGCCGATGACGCCGATGCCGGCTTGCGCCAGTCCGCCGAACAGGGGTTTGTGCGTTGGCCATTGCCAGGCTGTGGCGTCGAAGCCGGCGGCTTCCAGGGCTGTCTGGATGTGTTCGACGGGGCCGGCGTCGAGACGCCGCCCCCTGTCCAGGTGCTCGGCCACCACGCTCCGTACGCCCAGGGCGGTGATCAGCTCGGCGCGCAAGCGATGGTGATGTGGGCTGTCGTGGATCTCGCCAAGGAGCAGAAAATCCGCTTGGCGGAGGCGGTTGAGCAGTTCGGGTTGGCTAAGCGATTGCCCCGTCCGGGTATCAACGATGCGTTCGCCGTCAGGTGCGGCAGCCTGGGCGGCAACGTGAAGGATCAGGCCCCCCAGAAGGGCGCTCAAGTGCTGTTTCATGGCTCGGGCGTTGGCTCTCCGGTCGGTTGAAGTCACCGGGAGGCCTGTTGACGTCGATGGTGCCTGGGAGTTCAGCGCGAACCATTGTGACGTAGAAGCAGGATCCGGCCGGCCCGGAGCGATTGCCAGGCCGGCCGGATCGTCGCTGGTGAGGCGGTGCGTTCAGATCTGCCTGACCGTGATGTTGAGGGTCTGGATGCGGTAGGCGATCTGCCGTGGAGTCATGCCCAGCAGGCGCGCGGCTTTGGCCTGGACCCAGCCGGCCTGCTCCAGCGCGGCAATGACGCGCTCCCGTTCGTCCATGTTCTCGTCGTTCAGGTCCACGCTGCTGATCGGAGCGGTAGCAGCGCTGGGGGCACGAGGCCGCGGGGGCTGCAACCGTTCCTCGATGCCGGACAGCAGGACCAGATCGCGGTCGATGTGGCTGCCTTCGCACATGACGGCGGCCCGCTCCAGACAGTTTTCCAGTTCGCGCACATTACCCGGCCACATGTGCTGGGTCAGCAGGCGCAGCGCGCTGTCGGTGATGCCCAGTTCGCGGCCCTGCAACTTGGCGATCTTGGTGACCAGGAAGTTGGCGATCTCCGGGATGTCCTCGATGCGGTCGCGCAGTGGTGGCACGTAGATCGGCATGACGTTGAGGCGGTAGTACAAGTCCTCGCGGAACTTGCCTTCCTCGACGGCCATTTCCAGGTCGCGGTGGGTGGCGGCGATGACGCGGACGTCCACCTTCAGCGTGCGGCTGCCGCCAACGCGTTCGAGTTCGCCTTCCTGCAGGATGCGCAGCAGCTTGGCCTGGAACGCGGCAGAGACTTCTCCGATCTCGTCGAGGAAGAGAGTGCCACCGTCGGCCTGCTCGAAGCGCCCCTTGCGCTGGGAGACCGCGCCTGTAAAGGCACCTTTCTCGTGGCCGAAGAGTTCGGATTCGAGCAGATTTTCGGGCAGCGCCGCGCAGTTGAGCTTGACGAAGGGGCTGGCCGAGCGCGGCGAGTTGTAGTGGATGGCGCTGGCAATCAGTTCCTTGCCGGTGCCGGTCTCGCCACGGATCAAGACCGTGGTGTTCCACTTGGCGACCTGCCGGAGCTGGTCGAAGACCCGCTTCATCGGCTCGGAGCGCCCGACGATGGACGAAAACCCGTACTGGCCGCGTACTGCCCGGCGTAGGTCGTCACGCTCGTCCACCAGGTCGCGCTTTTCCTTGGCGACCTGGCGGGCCAGGCGAACGCTCTGGGCGATCAGGTTGGCGACCATCTCCTGGAAGTGGGCGCGTTCGTCGAGGAGGCCGTCGTCAGAGGTGTCGGGCTGGCTGGCCAGGACGCCGACCAGTTCGGAGCCGATGCGGATCGGTACGGCGATGAAGGGCTTGTCGGGGGCGTAGGCGCCGAGGCGGTCGAGGAAGCGCCGTTCGCGGGCGACTTCATCGAGGATCACGCTGCGGCCGCGTTCCAGCACCAGGCCGAGGATGCCCTCGCCGCGGGAATAGCGAATGTGGCCGGCGGCCTCCACGTCGAGGCCGTGGGCTGCGCTGATGAAGAGTTCGTTGCCGGTTTCGTCGCTGAGGAGGGCGACGAGGCCCAGGCGCAGGCCGCAGCCTTCGCCGATGACCTGGAGCACTTCCTTGAGGGTGTCCTGCAAATCGAGGGAGCGGGACAGGATCTGGCTGACGCTGAACAGCGTATCCAGCTCTGCTTCAAGAAGAGCGCCAGGGGCCTGGATCAGATTTTCGCTCACGGGCGTCGGGTCCATTCAATGGCGTGCATTGGCTCAGTTTCCCGATGGAGGGAAACCGATGATGAAACGGCATCCGCCGGTGTAGTCTGGGTCGATGTCAATGGTGCCTTCGTGGCGCGTGACCACGTCCTGGGCGATCGCCAGGCCCATTCCGACGGAATGGGAGAGAGGGCGCTTGGTGGTGAAGAAAGGTTCGTACACCTTGTGCCGCAGTTCCTGCGAGATGCCCGGGCCGGTATCCTCGATGACGGCGACGATCCGCCCGTCCTTTTCTTCGGTGCGGACCTTGAGTTCCCTGACATTGCGGCCGCGTTCATTCATCGCCTCGATGGCATTCTCGACGATCTCCTTGAACATGCTGCGCAGCATGTTGGCCCGGCCATGGAAATGGCTGAGGCGAGAAGTTGGCTGCCAGGCGACGGTGATGCCGGCAGCGAGCAGGCGCTCGGTCAGCAGCATCAGTACGTCGCGCAGGATGTCGTTGAGATTGACTGGTGCGGTAGCCTCCTGGGGGGCTTCCGGCATCGAGGCCTCGAAGGTGCCCAGTGCGGCCTCGCCGGCGGTGAGGGCTTCCTTGAGGGCGTTCTTCAGCATCGCTGTGTCGATCTGGGTGCCGCGGCGGTCGAGCATGTTGGCGGCGGCGCGGATCATGTTCAGCGGGCCGCGCAGCTGGTAGACCGCGCCGGACAGGGTCTCGCGCAGGCTCTGAACCAGTTCGGCCTCAGCCATCGTGGCGCGGATCGCGCCGATGCGCTCCATCTCGCGCTGGCGCTTGGCGGCGGTGATGTCCTTGATGAGGAGCATCAGGTAGGCGCGGGCCTGAGGGTCGAAAAAGGAGTCGGCCTTGGCATCCTGTTGTTCGAACCAGGAGCCGGAGCAGGAGAACCAGCGGGCGGCCTTGCCGGAAGCCGGATGGACGCAGATTTCCTCGTCGACGAAGTTGCGCCCGCCGAGCTTGGGTGGCTCGAAGGCCAGACCGATGGTATTGCGCAGTTCCGCGAGAACCTGCTTCGCGGGGTCGGTTACGCCGAGGTCATCGGTCAGCTTTTTGTATTCGTGGTTGTCCAGCACGACCTGCTGCTGGTCGTCCAGCAGCGCGATGGAGATCGGTGCCACATCGATGACGGACTCGATCAGCGCTTTCTGGTTCTGGACCTTCTGCTTGAGGGCGTGCAGCGCGGTGACGTCCCGGTGCATGCCGAGGCAGTAGGCGGTCTCACCCTTCGAGTCCAGGATCGGGGTGATGGTCAATTCGGCAATGTAGCGGGAGCCGTCCTTGCGCCGATTGACGAGGGTGCCGTTCCAGGTCTTCTTGTCGTGCAGGGATTTCCACAGCGTCTCGTAGACCGAGCGCGGGGTTGTCTTGTAAGACAGGATCGACTCGTTGAGTCCCAGGACTTCGTTTGGTGCGTAGCCGGTGACACCCTCGAAGGCCGGGTTGGCGTACAGAATGCGCGCCTGCGGGTCGGTGATCGAAATGGCGATCGGGGCTTGTTCGACGGCCTCCAGAAATAGCCAGATACGACTGGGGAACGCCTGCGCTGCGGCGATCTCGCTCACGAGGTCGTCATTGCTCGACGCATTTTCGAGGGCCTTGGCGAGGGCCGCCCTAAGTGCTTCCACGCGCACGGCTGTCGGCGGCTGGCCATTTACATCCCCGTTCGGACGGGGTCGGCCGTTGGTGACCTCTGACATCGCGAAACCTCGACTCTGAACAGTGCCCACAAGAGGGGCGGATTTGACTGTGGTCCCTATCGGCGGGGACCGATGGTGGGTGATGAGCCTATTAAGCAAGGACCGGGCCTTTCCCGCGACGCAGCCCCCAGCCACTTCTGAGTACGCTTTGTTTCTTTTTGTGAATCAAAGATATGGATTTTTCGGATGGGGCGGGCTGGTTTTGCACCGCATCTGCCGCGGCGCCTTCTCGCTCCGGGGAGCGTAGCCCCATGCTGGTGCATTGCTCCCCGGCAGGATCCTGCGTCCAGCCCACCGCCCTATCACAGTGCGTAAGGCGAGTGCAGCCAGCGGCGCACGATTTCCTCATCCCGGCGGGGCAGGTAGGCGAAACCCGCATTGGCATCTTCCATCACGACGCGCGCCACCCAGTGCGGCACGGCTTTGGTCGTCAGCATGTGGAAGTACCAAGCGAAGGGATAGCCAGCAGCCCGGTCGAAGGACACCAGTGCGTCGTGGAGGGCCAGCTCTCGGGTTCCCTCGCGGGCCCAGAAAGCTGGCGGTTCGCCGTCGATTGCAGGGACCGGCTGGGCGCGGATGACGCTCTGCTGGAAGCGATCGAGGTGTTCGCGAACTGCGATGACCCACTGGTTGCTGAAGGCGGTCGCATGCCCGGCGCTGGATTCGCTCCAGTCGTCGGTGAAGCGATGGATGGGTTGTGCCTCGGGCGTCTGCTGGCGCAGGCGGGCCAGCAGGTCGCCGATGTGGGTGAGACGCCGGAAAGTGTAGTAGGGCAGTCCGATGGGCTGACCATTATGGTGGCCGAGATCCGGATCGATAAGTTCATCGATTCCGCTGGGGGCGGGTGTCTGTCCGAACAGGGTGTGGGCCTGCGTCTCCTGCAGGTCTTCGATCTCCAACTGCAGGAAGTCGGTGGATTTCTCGCCCGTGGATGCCACGAAATAATGGGTACGCCCCACGCGCCGGGTTGCGATCAGCCCCTTGCCTGCGTATTCGTCGCGCAGCGCGTCGAAATCCCCTTCGCAAGCCGCCAAGGTCATTTCTGCCCAGCTTTCCAGGTCATCCGAGATGCGCGACCCATCTGCGGCAAAGACGCCGCCGAGACGATACCAGCCACCGCGGCAGAGGGTTCGGCGGAAGTGGAGTTCCGGAAGATGGCGGGCCAGCTCCTTGGCAAGGATGCCGGGGCCAGCAGAAACGGGGACAAGGGTGCTGACTTCAATCACCGACGCTTCGAGAGCCTTGGCGCGCTCGGTCCAGCTCGGGTTCGCATTCATGGGCGTGCTCCTTCTATTCTTGCTGTGACATGAGGAAATTTGAATTGGGCTCGCCTTCGAGGCCCCTGCCTACCGGGCAGGTTGGGGCTGGCGCGATGGAAGGAGCGCGCGAGGTGACAAATCCTGGGTTCAGGGGCGAGCCGGGCGCAGAGAATGGCCTGGCGATCGACCGTGTGGGGCTGCTCTCAGCCTAGACCGCAACGTGATATGGCAAAGATTGACGCGGGGTCAATCGTCGTCGTCGTCCAACTGACGACGGGGAACGGTCTGGGGGTCACAAATGATCCCGCGATAGATTTCCACGCGGTCGCCAGGCTTGAGCGGGGCTTCCAGTTTGACCAGTTTCCCGAATACGCCGACTTTCTGGCTGTCCAGGTCGATATGAGGGAACTGCTTGAGGATGCCCGAGGCTTCGATGGCATCGCGGGCGGAAGCGCCATCGGGCACCTCGATGGTCAGCCAGACCTGCTGGGACGGCTCGGAATAAGCAACGCCAACTTGCATGGTTTAGAACTCCTGATGTGCTCGGGCCCTGGGCTGGGTGGCCGATTGCGGTTCGGTGTTGTGCCGCAAGCTGAGCTGACCAGGACTCGACTAATTGTGTGAAGCGCGCCGCAGTGACCCGCAATGCTGGGAGGTAGGTGGGGTGCGGCAATATCGCTCGACCGGCTTGTCAATGGCACAGCATGTCCTGTGCCAGCTGCTCGAAAGATTTATTTCAATAAAAATCAAATGTTTGTTGTACGAGATGGCTGATTTTTCTGCGGCGATTTCCGACAATTGTCGGGAATACGACAGCGGGGGCCGGTATTGCGGTCTGTTGTATGCAAGCGTAATTGAAGTGCTTCGTTTATCCATGCATAAGCCGTGTTTGCGCATCCGTAGCGAACGGACAAAGGCCTCGGATCGCCCCGGCGGGCGGGCCTTCTTGCGGCGCAATAAAGTTGATCTGTGTCAAAATGTCGCCCTTATCGCGGCGTATCCTTCCGCGAAGCCTGCCGCCGGTCCGCCCGGTGTGCAGTCAGGGGGGTTTTGTTTTCTTTTGATGAGGTGACTCACAATGCAATCGCAGACTTACAACTATAAAGTCGTGCGGCAGTTCGCCATCATGACGGTGGTATGGGGCATCGTGGGCATGCTGGTCGGCGTTATCGTCGCAGCACAGCTCGTGTGGCCCGAATTGAACGTTGCCGAATGGCTGCACTTTGGACGGCTTCGCCCGCTCCACACCAACGCGGTGATCTTTGCGTTTGGTGGCTGTGCTCTCTTTGCAACGTCGTACTACTGTGTGCAGCGTACCTGCCACACCCGCTTGTTTGCCCCGGGCCTTGCTGCCTTCACTTTCTGGGGCTGGCAACTGGTCATCCTGCTGGCTGCGATTTCGCTCCCGCTGGGTTTCACCTCCGGCAAGGAATACGCCGAACTGGAGTGGCCGATCGACATCCTGATCACTGTCGTGTGGGTTTCCTACGCGATCGTTTTCTTCGGCACCATCGCTACCCGCAAGACCACGCATATTTACGTGGCGAACTGGTTCTATGGCGCCTTCATCCTGACCGTTGCCTTGCTGCATCTGGTCAACAGCGCTGAAGTGCCGGTTTCCCTGACCAAGTCCTATTCCGCCTATGCTGGTGTTCAGGATGCGATGATCCAGTGGTGGTACGGTCACAATGCGGTGGGCTTCTTCCTCACCGCCGGCTTCCTGGGCATGATGTACTACTTCGTGCCGAAGCAGGCCGGTCGTCCGGTTTACTCCTACCGCCTGTCGGTGGTGCACTTCTGGGCGCTGATCTTCACCTACATGTGGGCGGGCCCGCACCATCTGCACTTCACTGCGCTTCCCGATTGGACCCAGTCCGTTGGTATGGTTTTCTCCCTGATCCTGCTGGCTCCGTCCTGGGGCGGCATGATCAACGGGATCATGACCCTTTCTGGCGCCTGGCATAAGCTGCGTACCGACCCGATCCTGAAGTTCCTGATCACTTCGCTGTCCTTCTACGGTATGTCTACGTTTGAAGGCCCGATGATGTCCATCAAGACGGTCAATGCGCTGTCCCACTACACCGACTGGACCGT
>NZ_JAYSDK010000018.1:2452-99305 GCF_041914405.1 Zoogloea sp. | reverse complement strand
CCGGCACCTGCACCTTCTACGGCACCGCCAACAGCAACCAGATGCTGATGGAAGTGCTCGGCCTGCACCTGCCCGGCGCCGCCTTCGTCACCCCCAACACGCCGCTGCGCGACGCGCTGACCCGCGCCGCCACCGAGCGCGCCGCCCGCATCACCGCCGCCGGCCCCGAATACACGCCGATGGCCGAGGTCATCGACGAGAAGGCCATCGCCAACGCCATCGTCGGCCTGCTCGCCACCGGTGGCTCCACCAACCACACAATCCACCTGGTGGCCATGGCCTGGGCGGCCGGCATCCTCATCGACTGGGACGACTTCAACGCCCTGTCCGACGTGGTGCCGCTGCTGGCGCGCATCTACCCCAACGGCAGCGCCGACGTGAACCACTTCCACGCCGCCGGCGGCATGGGCTTCCTGATCCGCGAACTGCTCGGCCTCGGCCTGCTCCATGAAGACGTGAAGACCGTTGCCGGCCAGGGCCTGTCCCACTACACCCGCGAGCCCTTCCTCGACGGCGACACCCTGGTGTGGCGCGACGCCCCGGCAAACAGCCTAGACACCGACGTGCTGCGCAGCGGCGGCGAGCCCTTCAGCGCAGATGGCGGCCTCAAGCTCCTCACCGGCAACCTGGGCCGCGCGGTCATCAAGGTGTCGGCCGTCAAGCCCGCCAACCGCGTCGTCGAGGCCCCGGCCATCATCTTCGACAGCCAGGACGACATGCTCGCCGCCTTCTCGCGCGGCGAACTGCACCGGGACTTCGTCGCGGTGGTGCGCTTCCAGGGCCCCCAGGCCAACGGCATGCCAGAGCTGCACAAGCTGACGCCGGCCCTCGGCGTGCTGCAGGACGAAGGCTTCAAGGTGGCGCTGGTCACCGACGGCCGCATGTCCGGCGCGTCCGGCAAGGTACCGGCGGCCATCCACGTCACGCCCGAATGCATTGCCGGCGGCCCCCTCGGCCGCGTGCGCGACGGCGATGTACTCCGCCTCGACGCCGAAACCGGCGTGCTGGAAGCCCTCGTCAGCCCCGTCGAATGGGATGCCCGCACCGGAGCCGTCGCCGACCTGTCCGCCCACCAGCACGGCATCGGCCGTGACCTGTTCGTGAATGCCCGTGCCCATGCCGCCGGCGCCGAACAGGGCGGCATCACCTTCGCCCCCTACCCCACCCCCGCCGCCTGAGCCGGCACCGCAGAGAGAACCACCATGCAAACCCGAGAAATCCTCGCCGCCAGCCCCGTCATGCCGGTCATCGTCATCGACGAACTGGCCTCCGCCGTGCCCCTCGCTCGCGCCCTCGTCGCCGGCGGCATCCGGGTGCTGGAAGTCACGCTGCGCACCGCCGCCGCGCTGGACAGCATCCGCGCCATCGTCGCCGAAGTACCGGAAGCCCTGGTCGGCGTCGGCACCATCGTCAGCCCCGCCGATCTCGAAGCCGCCCGCGCCGCCGGCGCCCGCTTCGGCGTCAGCCCCGGCGCCAATGCCGAGCTGCTGGCCGCCGCACGGGACAGCGGCCTG
This sequence comes from Zoogloea sp., assembly GCF_041914405.1. Taxonomy (NCBI): domain Bacteria; kingdom Pseudomonadati; phylum Pseudomonadota; class Betaproteobacteria; order Rhodocyclales; family Zoogloeaceae; genus Zoogloea; species Zoogloea sp. The sequence continues at coordinate 97,791 of NZ_JAYSDK010000018.1, read as the reverse complement.
CCCTTCCTGCCCGGCGTGATGACGCCCTCCGACGTCATCGCCGCCGTCGCCGCCGGCTTCGACACCCTCAAGCTCTTCCCCGCCAAGCAGGCCGGCGGCGTCGGCATGCTCAAGGCCCTCGGCGGCCCCTTCCCGCAGCTGCGCTTCTGCCCCACCGGCGGCATCGATCTCACCAGCGCGCCGGAATTCCTGGCCCTGCCCAACGTGGCCTGCGTCGGCGGCTCCTGGCTGACGCCCGCCGACAAGGTGCAGGCCGGCGACTGGGCCGCGATCACCCGTCTCGCCGCCGACGCCGCCGCGCTGCGCCGCCCGGCCCACGCCGCCTGAGCCCACGGCCATGCCGCGCTACCGCATCGTCCACGCGCACTTCGACGGCCTGCCCACGGTGGCCCTGGAGGACACCCACAGCGGCGCCCGCGCCGTGCTGTGCACCACCGGCGCCACGCTGCTGAGCTGGCAACAGGCCACCGCGGACGGCACGCTCGAACTGATCGACGGCTACGCCAGCGCCGCCGAGCTGCACAGCCAGGCCGGCGTGCGCAGCGGCATCATGGCCCCCTTCAGCAACCGCGTGGCGGATGCCCGCTATCGCTTCGACGGCATCGAGTACGACCTGCAGCCCGGCGTGCCGGACACCGAGCGGCTGATCTACCACGGCTTCCTGCGCAGCCTCGAACTGCCCATCGCCGAAGCCTGGGCCGACGACGAAGCGGCCAGCGTGGAGTTCGCCTGCACCGCCATCCGGCCCGGCGCGTTTGCCGGCTACCCCTTCGCCCTCGACCTGCGCATCCTGTTCTCCCTGTCCGACCAGGGCATCGCGCTGGAGCTGGAAGCCCACAACGTCGGCGACGTGGCAGCTCCCTACAGCTGCGGCTGGCATCCCTACTTCCGGCTCGGCGACGAGGGCATCGAGCACCTCAAGCTGCACCTGCCGGCCCGCCACGGCATCGCCACTGACACCGAACTGATTCCGCTCGTCGATGGCGCCGCCTACCAGCCCTTGCACGCGCAGCCGGCCCTCGACTTCCGCCTGCCCTGGGCCATCGGCCACACGGTCATCGACGGTTGCGTCGCTGATCCCATCGCCGACGCCCACGGCATCGTGCTGACGCGCCTGCGCGACCCGCTCAACAAGCGCGCGCTGGAAGTCTGGCAGCACGGCGGGCTGGTGCACCTGTTCACCGGCGACACGCTGGCCCGCGACGGCCGCCGTGCGGTGGCCATCGAGCCGGTATCCGCTATGACCGACGCCTTCAACCGCCCCGATTGCGCCGCCGCGATCCGCCTGCCGCCGGGCAGCAGCCACCGCTTCCGCTGCGGCGCCCGCTTCGCGCAGGGCTGAGACGCAACCCACACCTATAAATACCAGGAGACAAGCGTGCCCCACCGCAACACCAAGATCATCGCCACCCTCGGGCCGGCCAGCGCCGACGAGGCGAGCATCCGCGCCCTCGCCGAAACCGGCGCCGACGTGTTCCGCCTCAACTTCAGCCACGGCAGCCACGACAACCACCGCGCCGTTCATGCCGCCATCCGCCGTGTCGAGGCCGCCCTCGGTCGCCCGCTCGGCATCCTGATGGACCTGCAAGGGCCCAAGCTGCGCCTCGGCACCTTCGCCAGCGGCAAACCGCGCCTGGCCCGCGGCGACCGTATCCGCTTCGACCTGGACATCACGCCGGGCGACGCCCACCGGGTGTGCATTCCCCACCCGGAGATCATCGCCGCCGTGCGCCCCGGTGACACCCTGCTGATCGACGACGGCAAGATGCGCTTCCGCGTCGTCGAGAAAACCGGCGACGTCGTCACCGCCGAAGCGCTCACCGACGGCCTGCTGTCCGACCGCAAGGGCGTCAACGTGCCGTCCGTGGCGCTACCCCTGTCGGCGATGACCGCCAAGGACCAAGCCGACCTGGCCTTCGGCCTCGAACTGGGCGTCGACTGGGTGGCCCTGTCCTTCGTGCAGCGCCCCGAAGATCTCTTCGAAGCCCGCGCCCTGATCGGCGATCGTGCCTGGCTGATGGCCAAGATCGAGAAGCCCGCCGCGCTGGCCCATCTCGACGCCATCATCGCCGCCGCCGACGGGGTGATGGTGGCGCGCGGCGACCTGGGCGTGGAACTGCCGCCCGAGGAAGTGCCGGGCCTGCAGAAGCGCATCGTGCGGCGCTGCCGGGAAGCCGGCAAACCGGTGGTGGTGGCCACGCAGATGCTCGAATCGATGATCGAGGCCCCGGCGCCGACCCGCGCCGAAGCCTCCGACGTGGCCACCGCCGTGTATGACGGGGTGGACTGCGTGATGCTGTCCGCCGAATCGGCCTCCGGCAAATACCCGCGGGAAGCCGTCGAGATGATGACCCGCATCATCGCCTGCACCGAGTCCGACCCGCTGCAGCGCCAGCTGATGGACGCCGTGCATGGCCGGCTTGAGCACAGCAGCACCGACGCCATCGGCGCCGCGATGCGCACCGTGGCCGGCGTGCTGCCGCTGGGCGCGACAGTGGCCTACACGTCCTCCGGCGCCACCACCCTGCGCCTCGCCAACCAGCGCCCGCGCGCACCGATCCTCTCGCTGACGCCCGACGAGCGCGTCGCGCGCCGCCTGGCCCTGGTGTGGGGCGTGCGCTCGCGCCTGTCCCGTCGCGTCGCGCCGACCACCACCGACCACGACGCCGCCATGCTTGCCGAGGCGGCCGAAGCCTGCCGCGACGAGGGCCTCACCCAGCCCAGCGACGCCTTCGTGCTGGCCGCCGGCGTGCCCTTCGGCACCCCCGGCAGCACCAACCTGCTGCGCGTGGTGCTGCCCGGCAGCGCCCCGCAAACCCAATCCCTATAAGACGACAGCCCACCAAAGGACACGACCATGACCCACACCGACGCCCGCGGCAATCTCAAGGAAAGCCTGCTCGCCCTCTTCCCCGAGGAACACCAGATCGCCGAGGACTGCCGCATCCTCTCCCCACTGCACCAGCGCAGCATCCTGCTCGACGGCGAAATGCACGTGTGGAAAGGCGAAACCCGCCCGGTGCATTCCCCCATGTGCGTGCGCGGCGCCGATGGCAGCCTGGCCCACGTGGAGCTGGGCAGCTACCCGATGACCGGCACCGCCGAAGCCGATGCCGCGCTGGCCGCCGCCGAGCGCGCCTACGACCACGGCCGCGGCCAGTGGCCGACCATGTCGGTGGCCGAGCGCATCGACTGCGTGCAGAACTTCACCAACCAGATCATCGCCCGCCGCCGCGAGATCGTTAACCTGATCATGTGGGAGATCGGCAAGAGCCTGGCCGATTCCGAGAAGGAATTCGACCGCACCATCGACTACATCAAGGCCACCATCGCCGAGCTCAAGCAGCTCGACAACGGCAACTCGCGCTTCCAGATCGTGGACGGCACCATCGCCCAGATCCGCCGCTCGCCGCTCGGCATCGTGCTGTGCATGGGCCCCTACAACTACCCCATGAACGAGACCTTCACGACCCTGATCCCGGCGCTGATCATGGGCAACGTGGTGGTCTTCAAGCCGCCGCGTTTCGGCGTGCTGCTCTACTACCCGATGCTGGAGGCCTTCCGCAGCGCCTTCCCGCGCGGCGTCATCAACATCGTGTACGGCCAGGGCAACGTGGTGGTGCCGCATGTGATGGCCTCCGGCAAGGTCAACGTGCTGGCCCTCATCGGCACCAGCAAGGTCGCCGACCAGCTCAAGAAGGCCCACCCCAAGTCCAACCGCCTGCGCGCCGTGCTGGGCCTGGAGGCCAAGAACGCGGCCATCATCCTGCCCGACGCCGACGTGGAGCTGACCGTCAAGGAATGCATCGCCGGCACCCTGTCCTTCAACGGCCAGCGCTGCACCGCCATCAAGATGATCCTGGTGCACCAGGCCATCGCCGAGCGCTTCCTGCGCCGCTTCTGCGAGGAGATCGGCAAACTCAAGATCGGCATGCCGTGGGAAAAGGGCGTTACCCTCACCCCGCTGCCCGAGATGAACAAGGTCGCCTACATGAACGACTGCATCGCCGACGCCGTCGGCCAGGGCGCCCGCGTGCTCAACGAAGGCGGCGGCACCTCGGTGGAGACCCTGTTCTACCCGGCCGTGGTGTACCCGGTGAAGGAAGGCATGAAGCTCTACCGCGAAGAGCAGTTCGGCCCGCTGATCCCGGTGGCACCCTTCGAAGACATCGAGACCGCGCTGGAATACGTGATCAGCTCCGACCACGGCCAACAGGTGTCCATCTTCGGTACCGACCCGGACCAGATCGCCAGCCTCGTCGACCCGCTGGTGAACCAGGTGTGCCGCGTCAACATCAACTGCCAGTGCCAGCGCAGCCCGGACATCTTCCCGTTCACCGGCCGCAAGGACTCCGCCGAGGGCACCCTGTCGGTGCACGACGCACTGCGCGCCTTCTCCATCCGCACCATGGTCGCCGCCAAGCAGACCGAAGCCACCAAGACGCTGCTGGACGCCATCGTGCTCGGCCACAAGTCCAACTTCCTCAACACCCACTTCATTCTCTGAGCCGCAGGAGCCCATCACCGTGAGCAAGATCATCGACCTCATCGGCCGCGAAATCATCGACTCCCGCGGCAACCCCACCGTCGAATGCGACGTGATCCTCGACTGCGGCGCGGTCGGCCGCGCGGCGGTGCCCTCCGGCGCCTCCACCGGCAGCCGCGAGGCCATCGAGCTGCGCGACAAGGACCCGGCCCGCTACGGCGGCAAGGGCACCCGCCAGGCCGTCGCCCACCTGGACGGCGAGATCCGCCGCGCGCTGGTCGGCCTGCCGGCCAGCGAACAGGTGCGCATCGACCAGACCCTGATCGCCCTCGACGGCACCGACAACAAGTCGCGCCTGGGCGCCAACGCCCTGCTCGCCGCGTCGATGGCCACCGCCCACGCGGCGGCGGCCGCCACCGGCCTGCCCCTCTACCGCTACCTGGGCGGAGCCGGCCCCATGCTGCTGCCGGTGCCGATGATCAACGTCATCAACGGCGGCGCCCACGCCAACAACAGCCTGGACCTGCAGGAGTTCATGATCGTCCCCACCGGCGCCCCCACCTTCTCGGAAGCGGTGCGCTACGGCGCCGAGGTCTTCCACAGCCTCAAGCGGGTGATCGGCGAGCGTGGCATGAGCACCGCCGTCGGCGACGAAGGGGGCTTCGCCCCGTCGGTGGCCAGCAACGAGGCGGCGCTGGAGCTGATCCTCGAAGCCATCGAGAAGGCCGGCTTCGTCGCCGGCAAGGACATCCACCTGGGCCTCGACTGCGCCGCCTCCGAGTTCTACCGGGACGGCCGCTACCAGCTGGCCGGCGAAGGCCGCAGCCTGAGTTCCGACGAACTGGTGGACATGCTCGCCGGCTGGTGCGCCAAGTATCCGATCATCACCATCGAGGACGGCATGGCCGAGGACGACTGGGACGGCTGGGCCAGCCTCACCCACGCCCTCGGCGACAAGGTGCAGCTGGTGGGCGACGACCTCTTCGTCACCAACACCAACATCCTGCGCGAGGGCATCCGCAAGGGCATCGCCAACTCGATCCTGATCAAGGTGAACCAGATCGGCACCCTCACCGAGACCATCGCCGCCATCGACCTGGCGCGCCGCCACGGCTACACCTCCATCGCCTCCCACCGCTCCGGCGAGACCGGCGACACCACCATCGCCGACCTGGCCGTGGGGCTGTCCACCGGGCAGATCAAGACCGGCTCCATGAGCCGCTCCGACCGCGTGGAGAAGTACAACCAGCTGCTGCGCATCGAACAGCAGCTCGGCGCCGCCGCCCGCTATCCCGGCCGCGACGCCTTTCCCCTCGCCGACCTCTGAGACGGGCCCGCCATGAACGCCATCGATCCCCTCAAGGCGGCGGAGGGTCGCCTGCGCCGCGACATCCGCCAGCTCGGCCAGCTGCTCGGCGACACCGTACGCGCCCAGCACGGCGAGGCCGCCTTCGAACTCATCGAGCGCATCCGCCGCCTGTCCACGGGTTTTCACCGTCTCGATGACGAGGCCCTGCGCCAGGAGCTGGCGGCCACGCTGGACGGCCTCAGCCCCGAGCAGACCACCCAGGTGGTGCGCGCCTTCAGCTACTTTTCGCAACTGGTGAACATCGCCGAGGACCAGGACCAGCTGCGCCGCCGCCGGGCCGCCCAGCTGGCCGGCGAGGCGCCCGCTCCGGGCAGCCTGGACGTCGCACTGCAGCGCGCCTTCGACTCGGGCCTCGACACCGTGGCCTTGCGCGAGGTGTTCCGGAGCGCCGAGATCTCGCCGGTTCTCACCGCCCATCCGACTGAAGTGCAGCGCAAGAGCATCCTCAACTGTCAGCAGGCCATCGCCCGCCTGCTCGACGAGCGGGACCGGATGCAGCTCACGCCGGACGAGCAGGAGGCCAACGCGGACGCCCTGCGCCGCGCCGTGCTAACCCTGTGGCAGACGCGCATGCTGCGTTTCAGCAAGCTGTCGGTGATGGACGAGGTCAGCAACGGCCTCTCCTACTTCGACGCCACCTTCCTGACGGAGCTGCCGCGCGTCTACGCCCGCCTGGAAGACCGCCTGGCCCGTGCGGAGGGCAAGGACGATGACGCGAACACGCCCGAGCTGCCCAGCTTCCTGAAAGTCGGCAGCTGGATCGGCGGCGACCGGGACGGCAACCCCTTCGTCACCGCCGCGGTGCTCGAAGAGGCCCTCGCCACCCAGGCTCACCGCCTGTTCGCCTGGTATCGCGAGGAAGTGTCCACTCTCGCCTCGCAACTGTCCGTCGCCGAGCTGCTGGCCGGCGCATCCGACGCACTGCTGGCCCTCGCCGCCGCGTCGCCGGACCGCTCGCCCCACCGCATGGACGAGCCCTACCGGCGCGCCCTCTCCGGCATCCTGGCGCGCCTCGCCGCCACCGAAGCGCATCTGCGCGGCCAGCCGGTCGATGGACAAGCCACACCCTACGCCAGCCCCGCCGCGCTGGCCGACGACCTGCGCACCGTCCGCGATTCCCTGTGCGCCCACGGCTGCGCGCCGCTGGCCCGCGGTCGCCTGCGGCGCCTGCGCCGGGCGGTGGACGTGTTCGGCTTCCACCTGGCCCCCATCGACCTGCGCCAGAACTCGGACGTGCACGAGCGCGTTGTCGCCGAGCTGCTGGAAGCCGCCCATCCGGGCACCGGCTACCTGCGCCTGCGCGAGGGCGCCCGCATCGAGTTGCTGCTGGCCGAGATCGCCTCGCCGCGCCCGCTGCTATCGCCCTACCGCAGCTACACCGCCGAAACCGAAGGCGAGCTGGCGATCTTCCGCGCCGCCCGCCAGGCCCATTTGCGCTACGGCCCTGCGGCGGTGCCCAACTGCATCATCTCCAAGACCGACGGCGTGTCCGACCTGCTGGAAGTGGCCCTGCTGTTGAAGGAATGCGGCCTGCTGCACCCCGAGGATGGGCGGCTGGACGTGAACATCATCCCGCTGTTCGAGACCATCGCCGACTTGCAGAACAGCGGCCCAGTGATGGACCGCCTGCTATCCCTGCATCCCTACCGTCGCCTGCTGGCGTCACGCAACCACACTCAGGAGGTGATGCTCGGCTACTCCGACAGCAACAAGGACGGCGGCTTCCTCACCTCCGGCTGGGAACTCTTCAAGGCCGAGACCGAGCTGGTGTCCGTGTTTGCCCGCCGCAACGTGCGCCTGCGCCTGTTCCACGGCCGCGGCGGCTCCGTCGGGCGTGGCGGCGGCCCCAGCTACCAGGCCATCCTGGCGCAGCCGAAGGGCGCCGTGCAGGGCCAGATCCGCCTCACCGAACAGGGCGAGGTGATCGCCGCCAAGTACGGCCGTCCGGAAGCCGGCCTCGCCAACCTGGAAGTGCTGGTCGCCGCCACACTGGAAGCGAGCCTGCCCGGCGGCGGTGGCGATGCGCCGCGCGCCGACTTCGTCGAAGCGATGGACGAACTCTCCGCTGCCGCCTTCGCCGCTTATCGGGCGCTGGTGTACGAGACCGACGGCTTCGAGCGCTACTTCCGCGAATCCACCGTGCTGGCCGAGATCGCCGACCTCAACATCGGCAGCCGCCCGGCGTCGCGCAAACCCTCAACCGCCATCGAAGACCTGCGCGCCATCCCGTGGGTGTTCAGCTGGGCCCAGTGCCGCCTGATGCTGCCCGGCTGGTTCGGCTTCGGCAGCGCGGTGGGCGCCTACCTCGCTACCCACGGCGACGGCGGCCTCACGCGCCTGCAAGCGATGCAGCGGGACTGGCCCTTCTTCGCCAGCCTGCTCGGCAACATGGAGATGGTCCTCGCCAAGAGCGACATCGCCATCGCCGGCCGCTACGCCAGCCTGGTGGAAGACGCGGCCCTCGCCGCCGCGATCTTCCCGCGCATCCAGGCCGAACACGCGGCCACCGTGGACGCCGTCCTGCGCATCACCGGGCAGGCCGAACTCCTCGATGCCAGCCCGCAGCTCAAGGACGCGTTGCGCAACCGCGTCCCCTACCTGGACCCGCTCAACCACGTGCAGGTGGAACTCCTGCGGCGCTACCGCCAGGGCGATGACGACGAGCGCATCCGCCGCGCCATCCGGCTATCCATCAACGGCATTGCGGCCGGCCTGCGCAATTCGGGGTGAGGCATGAGCGCATACGTCCGGCCGCCCGAAGCAGGCGCTCATCCTCCCTTGGGGAGGTGGTCACATATTGACCGGAGGGTAGTTCAATGAACCTGCATGACTACAAGGATCTCATCGGCTACGCCGCCGCCGTCCTCACCACCGTCGCCTTTGTGCCCCAGGTGCTGCACACCTGGCGTACCCGCTCGGTGGATGACGTTTCCTTTGGCATGTACCTCGCCTTCACCACTGGCATCGGCCTGTGGCTGATCTACGGCATCCTCGAGCACTCCTGGCCGCTGATCCTCGCCAACACGCCGACCTTCGCGCTGGCGCTTAGCATCCTCGCGATGAAGGTCCGCTACGGCGGACGGCGCGCGAATCCGAGCTGAGGCCGCGGGTCCTTTCCCTCTCCCTCGTTACCCTGATCGGTGAAGGCCGATCAGGGCTTTTTTTGAGCTGCCGCGTTACCTTGCGAGCGGGACAACCAACGCAGTATCGTCTCGTAGAGGGCTTCGGGAATGACAGGCTTGGCGACAAAGTCGTTCATGCCTGCGTCAAAGCAGTTCTGCCTGTCTTCTTCAAAGGCGTTCGCCGTCATCGCCAGGATGGGAGTATCGACGTTGAGCGAGTCCACCCGGATCGCCTTGGTCGCATCGAGGCCGTTGAGATTAGGCATCTGCATGTCCATCATGATCAGCGCGTAGCGCTGCTGCCTGGCCATGGCCACCGCCACCTGGCCATCCTCGGCAAGATCCACGGCCAGTCCGGCGTCCTCCAGAAGACTCCGCGACACCTCCTGATTGACTGGCTCGTCCTCCACCACCAACACCTTCGCGCCGCCATACACGTCGATCAGGCGCTGTTCGACAGGTAGCAGCGTAGCCACGGCCGGCATACCCGTCACGGCAGCCCCCGCTGTATTCAAGCGCACCGTAAACCAGAAGTCGCTGCCCTGGCCCACTTCGCTATCGACGCCGATCTCGCCGTCCATCATATGCACGAGCCGTTTGCTGATCGCCAGCCCCAGGCCCGTGCCCCCGTACCGGCGGGTGATCGACGTATCCGCCTGCTCGAAGGCGGTAAATAGCTTCTCCTGGTTCTCCGCCGCAACGCCGATGCCGGTGTCGATGACATCCCAGCGCAGGAGAAGGCTCTCGGAATCGTCCGCGATGATCCGGCAACGCAGAGTAATGGAGCCCTCCGAAGTAAACTTGACCGCATTGCCGGCCAGGTTGAGGAGGATCTGCTCCAGGCGCATCGGGTCGCCGATCACGCCGAGATTAGGCAGGCCGGCAGCGAGATCGATGTTGAGCTGCAGCCCCTTCTCCGCCGCCTTGTGGCCTACCAGGCTGGCCACGTTCTCGATGGCCTCGCCCAGGCGGAAACGGGCGTTTTCGAGTGTGAGGCAGCCGGCCTCGATCTTGGAGATGTCCAGAATATCGTTGATGACGTTCAACAGGTGTCGGGAGGCCACGTCCACCTTCCCGAGCTGATCCTTCAAGGTCGGATCGGCGGTATTGCGCAGGGCCAGCCGCGTCATGCCCATGATGGCGCTCATCGGCGTGCGCAGCTCATGGGACATGTTCGCCAGGAAAGTGCTCTTGGCCCGGCTGGCCTCCTCCGCCCGCTGCTTGGCGAGCAGCAGGGTTTCCTCGGAGCGTTTGCGCACCAGCAGGTTCTGGATACGCGCCTTAAGCTCCAGCGGCAGGATGGGTTTGGCCACGTAATCGTCGATACCGAGATGGAACAGTTCGATGCGCCGGGCTGCATTGTCGAACGCCGAGGTGGCCAGGATCAGGATGTTTCCCAGCGGCGCAGGCTGCCGCCGGATCCGGTTGATGAAGCGGGAGCCCGTCATGTGCCCGCCCAGCACGATGTCGCAGATCAGGATGTCGTAGCTCTTCTCGCGGATCGCGTTCCAGGCATCGTCCGCGGAATCGAAGGCATCGACCTCCATCCCCCACTCACGCATCTGCGCGCACAGGTGCAGTTGCTGGTCGCGGGCATCCTCCACGTAAAGCGCGCGGCACGGCATCTGGCCATGCACTCTCAAGAAACGGCGCAGGAAGGTGACCAGCTCCTCCACATCCTGCTTTCGGAACAGCTCGGTAGCACCAGCATGGCTCGCGGCTTCAGCCAGCTCTGTTGAAGGGCTGGCTGTCAGGATCACGATAGGTTCGTAAGGCGCCAACTGCGGGTTGCGCAGCTTGCGGGACAATTCGGTCCCTTCGCCGTCGGCCAGCTGCCACGCCAGGATGAAGCAGTGGAAATACTCCTTCGCAACCGCCTCCAGCGCCTCGGCAATGCTCCTGACCAGGACGATTCGAACACTCTCGTCCCCCAAAGCGTTTTCGAGGATGTCCCGGTACAAATGCCCGTTATCGGCCAACAGAATGTTGATAGCCATGAATGCCGTGAATACGCGCTGTGCCCTGAATGGGCAGTAAGCATATTCCATTGGCGCGGGACGTGTGACGCTTTGATCGTCGGGGCTCGATGCGGCCTGTGAACTTCTGCATGAACGCATGCTGCGTTGCCGGGCATCTTGGATGCCGCCCGGGCCGTCAGCCTCACATAGTCTTTCCATGTCTGGAATCAGGCTCCGTCCCGGCCCGTGCAGCCGCCACTGAACTCTTTCCCAAAATGGTGATCACTGTCCGGCAGGAAACACGCGGATTACGAGACCGCCAGAACCCGACCCGTGTTTCCGCACGCTGCAGCTTGATAACTGATCATAAATAGAGGAGTCCTGCATGTTGAAGTTGAAAGGCGCGCTCGGCCTGCTGGCCGCGGGCGTTCTCGTCTCGATGAGTCCGCTCGCCCTGGCCCACGGCGACGTTACCCCTCACCCCATCGATACCTCGGCACTCAAGCAGCTCGGCACCACCTGGGCCGACGCCAACCCTTACCGGGGTGACAAGCAGGCGGCGGCCGTTGGCGCCGAAGGCTATATGCACAACTGCGCCGGCTGCCACGGCCTCAATGTCATCACTGGCGGCGTCGCACCCGACCTGCTCAAGCTCGACGCGGACTGTCTGGACATGGACGCCAAGGAACAGCAGGAAGCCTGCCTGAAAGACACCGACGCCTATTTCAAGGAAATCACCCTCTCCGGCAAGAAGAACAGCGAAGGCCGCTACACGATGCCCGCCTACAGCGCCGTCTTCACCCAGGAAGCCGTCTGGGCCCTCAAGGCCTACGTGGACGTCCGCACCCACGAGGAACTGCACAAGTAAGTCCCCGACAAAACCCTCGCCCCGGCCCGGACACCCCGGCCGCAGCGAACCCTTGCGATGGACGGCGCACGAAGACCGCCCCACCCCGCAAGCACTTCATTCAATTCCCAAGGCCTTGATCAGCACCACCTGATCAAGGCCTTTTCACATCCGGAAAGGACCTTTTTGGGGGGTAAATTTCACGTCGGACGCATCACCTGCTAAGACGTGATACCCATTTCGATGCGGTATGCTTCTCTCCACCAACGTGCAGATACTTTGAAAGGTTGGAGCATGCCAGAGCACCTCAATCTACTAGGCAAGCGCGTATTAATCACCCACGCCGATACCTTCATGGGGCCCACGCTATGTGAAGTCTTCGCGGAACATGGCGCCACGGTAATACCCAGTACTGCCACGTTGATCAGTGAGGATGAACCCGCAGCAATCTTCGCTGCTGCTGGCCATGTGGACATTCTGGTGGCCAATTTGTCGATTCCGGCGCCAACCACTCCGGCAATTGAGGCCTCTGAGAAAGAGTGGAGGGAGACATTTGCAGCGTTGGTGGATCCGCTTCCGCGACTCTTTCGCGTCGCCCTGCCCCCCATGATCGAGCGGCAAGCAGGAAAGATACTGGTCATGGGGAGCGCATCGGCGCTGCGGGGTATGAAGCGTGCATCCACCTACAGCGCTGCCAGGGGTGCGCAACTTGCCTATGTGCAGTCAGTGGGCGCCGAGATGGCTGCGCACAACATTCAGATCAACGCAATTGCCCAAAACTTCGTAGACAACCCAACCTATTTTCCTGCTGACGTGCAATCCAACCCGCGTTTTCAGGAACGACTCAAGCGAGAGGTTCCGCTCGGCCGTCTAGTCTCGGCAAAGGAGGATGCAGAGTTCGCCGTCTATCTTTGCAGCGAACAGGCCAATTGTTTCGTGGGGCAGGTGTTCCCTGTCTGTGGTGGTTGGGTGCAACGATGATCTCATCAAAGATTGGAAAAAATGCCAGCTTCGAGGCGATCGCCGACGTAGTGGCTCGCAGCGTGAAAGCCTGCTGAAGGTTGGTAATAGACCGCCGGTCCGCTCTACCCTTGAACTTGACGCATCCCCTGTGCTCCACGATGATGGCGCTTGGCATTTTTCTGGCGCCGGCGCACCTCAGGAGCAACGCGCCTCGCAACACAAGACTCTTTCCCGTCGCCATGCGGGCGGTGGGCAGAAGCAGGGACGACTCTGCTTCTTGTACTTCATCGGGGACGGCCCCATATGCATGGGGAACCCAGATGAACTGGATCGCACTCTTCTTCGCCGGCCTGCTTGAAGTGATATGGGCCATCGGCCTCAAATACACCGAAGGCTTCACTCGCCTGTGGCCCTCCGTCGGCACCGCCCTCGCTTTTCTGCTGAGCCTGGGCCTCCTCGGCTGGGCTATGCGTGATCTCCCCGTTGGAACGGCCTACGCAGTGTGGGTCGGCATTGGTGCCGTCGGCACCGCCATCGTCGGCATGGCCCTACTCGGCGAACCCGCCTCCCTCCCCCGCATCATCAGCCTCGGCCTCGTCGTTGCCGGCATCGTCGGCCTCAAGCTTTCGTCGCCAGGATGACATCAAGCACTGCGCTCAAAGAATGTGGTCGGACGCATGAACGATCCATCGGCGTGCACATTGATCCTGCGCCGGCGCACATCGCGTAATGGCTCGCGAATCATGACGTACGTAATCACTTCACCGATATCGTATTAGAAATCGCCTGAACCGCCTCAACAACACGACGAGCATCATTTCGGATGTGCTTGATTATACTTCCCGCAGAATTCGCGAGTGCGACACCCTCCGTTACCTGTGTCAGCCCATTTTTCATGTTTTCGGTAACAGCAGAGCTCTCATTCTGAATAGAGTGGACCATGTCTGTAATTTCGGCGGTAGAGCTAGCCGTGCGCTCTGCCAGCCGTCGAACCTCGTCTGCCACGACCGCGAATCCGCGACCAGACTCCCCGGCGCGTGCAGCCTCAATCGCCGCGTTCAATGCCAGAAGGTTGGTCTGGTCTGCGATCTCTTTGATCGTATTTGTGATGGAGGAAATGTCTTTGGTGCGCTGGCCAAGGGCAAAGACTTCGGCTGCTGCGCGTTCGACGCCCTGAGCAATGGACTGAATCTTGGCCACTGCTTCCAGGATGATGGTCTCGCCCTTTCCGGAAATCTGCTCCGTCTCAACGGCGGCCGCTGATGCAAATGCGGCGCTTTCCCGCTCCGCTTCATTGCGGAGGACCTTCTGAGTTACATCAACGGCAGTCTTGACGATGCGCTCAATCTTCCCGTAGGCATCTGGAATCGGGTTGTAGCTTGCTTCAAGCCACACCCGCTCGCCGCGCCTGTTGATCCGGCAGAACTGTCCGGTCGAGAACCGCCCGGCTCTTAAATCCCGCCAGAAGGCTTCGTATTCCTCACTTGCCGAGTATTCCGGAGGGCAAAACATCCGGTGATGCTGGCCGATAATGTCACTTTCCGGGTAGCCCATCACATTCAGGAAGTTGTCGTTGGCCTTGAGCACCGTTCCATCCGAGCGGAACTCAACGACAGCCATGGAGCGCTCAATGGCTTCGACCAGCGCCTTCATCCGCGCAGCCTCTTCGACGCTCGATGTGATATCCGAGGCAAACTTGATCACCTTCACGACCTTCCCCGCAGCATCCCGGATCGGGTTGTAAGTTGCCTCCAGCCAGACGATCCGGCCCGAGCGGTGGCGGCGCTTGACCTTGCCTTGGTGGAACGTGCCGGTTCGGAGCCCCTGCCAGAACTGTCTATAGCTGTCCGAGAGCACGTATTCCGGATCGCACAAGTTCGCGTGCGATTGCCCAACGATCTGATCCTGCTGAAACCCCATCAGATCGCAAAAGTTCCTGTTCGCGGCGATGACCACCCCATCCAGGCTCAGCTCCACGACGGCTGTTGACTGATCCACTGCAGTGCTGACTGCAGCCTGCTCGGCGAGCATCTGCTCAAGTTCAGCGATTCGGGTCTTTAGTCTTGCGTTAAACATGAATTATTCCCGTTCTACCCCGAATCACATTATGGCCTTCTGACATGACCGTCTGAACACACTATGTCTTCTCCCCTCCATGCGGGCGTCGGTGAGCGCGGGCGGGGCCTTACAGCGACAGGCACCGTGCAATGATGCTCGACATCCCTGATTCCGGCCGCCACCCCGGCGTTCATCGATGTATCGTGCTCGAATGGGGATGTGTCCGGCAATAAGACCGGCCCCCGGCTTTCCTCGAGACTTGCTCATGCTGACCAGCCTTATCAACAACATTGCCTTTCTGGTCGCCCTTGTCGCCGCTAGCCAGGTTGTCGCGAGCCGATTTTCCAATGAGGGGACTTATCGGCGGCTCCTGCTTGGACTGCTGTTCGGAGGAGCCACCCTCCTTGGGATGCTCAATCCGTTCGACTTCGAACCGGGCATCATTTTTGACGGCAGGTCGATTGTTCTTGCTGTTGCAGGTGCCAGCGGTGGCGCAATCACCGCTGCGGTCGCCGCGGGGATGGCTGCTGTCTATCGGTACCAGATCGGTGGCGTTGGCGCGCCTGTCGGGATTTCCGTCATAGCGATGTCTGCGCTGCTGGGGGTTGCTGCCCGGCGTTACTGGATCAAGGGCGGTAAGCCACCGTCGATATTTCAGTACTTGGCCCTGGGTATCGTCGTCCAGCTTTCTCAGCTCGCCGCATTTACCCAGATTCCCGAGCGGATAGGTTTTACGTTTATACAGCAGGCCTGGTGGGTTCTGCTGCTATTTTATCCTCCGGCAACCATGCTTTTGTGCCTGATATTCCGTGATCAGGAGCAAAGGATGGAGAGCCAGCGAGCCTTGCAGGCGGCACAGGAGGCCGTCATGCGGGAGCGATCCATGCTGCGCACGCTGATCGATACGCTCCCAGACTTGGTCTGGCTCAAGGACGGCGGCGGTGTGTACATGGCTTGCAATCATCGTTTCGAGCTTTTTTTCGGGGCACCAGAACGAGATATCGTCGGTAAGACTGATTATGACTTCGTCGAGAAATCCCAGGCGGACGCCTTTCGTAATAATGATCTTGCTGCGCTTAAGAATAACGGAGCTTCAAAAAATGAAGAGAAAATAAGTTTTGCGTCGGACCAGCACGAGGAAACTCTAATGGTCACAAAAATTCCAATGAGGGATGAGAAAGGTGAGCTGATCGGAATTCTGGGTATTGGACATGACGTTACGCAAAGCCGGGTCGCCAAGCAGGCGCTGGAGAACAGCGAAAAGCAGCTGAGATTCGTTCTAGAGGGCTCCGAGTTAGGTTTCTGGGACTGGGACATCCAGACCGGGGCGGTGTTCCGGAACGAACGGTGGGCAAGGATGCTCGGATATGAGCCTGGGGAGATTCGTCAGTCTGCGCAGCAATGGACGGACTTCGTCTTTCCCGATGATCGGGACAGGGCGTGGGAGTCCATCAATGCGGTGCTTCAAGGGCGTTCAAGTATGCATCGCTTGGAGTACCGTATGTTGCGGAAGGATGGTTCGGTAATCTGGATTCTGGATCAGGCCAGCGTGATGCAGCGTGACCCGGAAGGGAAACCAACACGCATGTGTGGCACCCATACGGACATATCCGAGATCAAGGCTGCTCAAGCGGAACTTATACGACATCGTCTGCACCTGGAGGAGCTGGTTGGCGAGCGCACGCGTGAGTTGATGCTTGCCAAGGAGGCTGCGGAGGCCGCGAACGTGGCCAAGAGTGCCTTCCTCGCGAACATGAGCCACGAAATCCGGACTCCACTCAATGCCATCACCGGAATGGCCTATCTGCTCAGGCAATCGGGCCTGTCGCCGATGCAAATCGACCGCCTCGACAAGATTGAGGCGGCAGGACATCACCTCCTCGATATCATCAATTCCATTCTCGACATTTCCAAGATTGAGGCAGGCAAGTTAGTCCTGGAAAATCTGCCGATTGACCTTCACTCGATTCTGAAGAGTATTTTCACGATGCTGGAGGAGCGCGCGCGTCACAAAGGTTTGGCCATCACCATGGAGATTGAGGCGGATGATGATCGGCTCATGGGTGACCCAACACGACTTCAGCAGGCGTTGTTGAATTACGCGGCCAATGCCGTCAAGTTTACCCAGCGCGGCCGGATAGCGCTTCGCGTCAAGGAGGAAGCCAGAACAGACAAGTCAGTTACGCTCCTCTTCGAGGTCGAAGATACCGGTATCGGCATTTCATCCGCTGCACTGCCAAAGCTGTTCGAAATGTTTGAACAGGCGGATAACTCGACCACCCGGAAGTATGGCGGGACGGGGCTGGGGTTGGCGATTACGAGGAAGCTCGCCGAGCTGATGGGCGGCCAGGTGGGCGTGAGCAGTATTGAAGGAAAAGGCAGTCGGTTCTGGTTTACCGCGGAGCTTGCCAGAGCCGATCAGAAGTTCGGCACATCCCATGGGGAAAGCCGGGAAGAAGCCCCGTGCATCATTTCACGAGACCATTCAGGCAGACGCGTTCTTCTGGCAGAGGACGAGCCCGTTAACCAGGAGGTTGCATTAATGCTCCTTGAGGATGTCGGGCTTTCGGTTGACCTCGCAAAAGATGGTTTGGCTGCCTTGGACATGGCTGTCCGAACGCCCTATGCCCTTATCCTGATGGATGTGCAGATGCCGAATCTCGATGGTCTGAATGCCACGCGCAGGATAAGGCAGTTGCCGGGTCTGTCCGGCGTGCCGATTATCGCGATGACGGCGAATGTGTTCGCAGAGGACAAAGCTCGCTGCATTGAGGCGGGCATGAATGACTTCATTGCCAAACCCGTTCAACCCGATGCCCTATATCAGACCTTGCTCACCTGGCTAGCCAGGCCGTGATCCTCATTTCAATTGACTGGCCTAGTGATTGGAGGTCGTCCTTTTGCGCAACCAGCTCAGGATGGTTCCATACATCCGGTCCGGCTCCACGGGCTTGGCAATGAAGTCATTCATGCCGGCCTCAAAACAACGCTCGCTGTCCTCGCTGAAGGCGTTGGCGGTCATGGCGATGATCGGCAAGTCCCGGCCAACCGGCAGTTTGCGAATCTCGCGGGTTGCCTCCAGGCCGTCCATATTCGGCATCTGCATATCCATCAGGATCATCGCGTACTGACCGGGTGCTGCCGCCCGCATCTTGGCAATCGCTTCCAGACCATCGCTCGCAATGTCGATTTGAAGCCCGGCATCCGCCAGATTTTCCTGCGCCACCATCTGGTTGATTTCGTCATCCTCCACCAGCAGGATGAGGGTGCCGGCAAAGCTCTCGACGATCTCCTGGCAAGCGTCCTTGGCCGGTAGCGCCGACTGGACCAGCGCACTTTCATCGAGTTTTTCGAAGACCGCGGAGAACCAGAATGTACTGCCTTTGCCCAGTACGCTGGAGGCGCCCGCCTCACCGCACATCAGTTCCGCCAGCTTGCGAGTGATCACCAGGCCGAGGCCGGTACCGCCAAAGCGCTTCGACATGGATGAGTCCCCCTGCTCGAAGGCCGCGAATAGCTTGGGCAATTGGTCGGGAGCGATGCCGATACCGGTATCGATGACCTCGAAGCGAAGCTTGACCCGGGATTCCGATTCGCTCTCCTTCACGGTGCGTATCGTCACACTGCCTGAGTCGGTAAACTTGATGGCATTACCGACGAGATTGAGCAGGGCCTGCATGATTCGCATCGAGTCGCCATTGAGCGCGCGGGGCACCGGATCCGACTCGGTGTGCAGGGCGAGTCCTTTGGCGCTGGCGCTCTCCGAGAGCATGGAGACGACATGATTCGGAATTGGCCTGACATCCATCGGCTCTTCAAGGATCACTAGCTTGCCCGCCTCGATCTTGGAGAAATCGAGGATGTCGTTGATAAGGTGTAGCAAGTGCTTGCCGGAGGCATGGACCAATTCGAGTTTCTCGGTCGCCTCACTGTCCAGCTTCTTTTTCCGAAGTAGATGGGTTAGCCCGATGATGGCATTCAAGGGCGTACGGATTTCATGGCTCATGTTCGCCAGGAAGGCACTCTTGGCAACGTTGGCCGATTCAGCCATCAAGCGCGCCCGCTCCATTTCCGCCAGGTGATTGCGCTCGTCCGTAATGTCGTCCAATAATGAGAGGACCCCTTTGGAATGATCCGCAGGATCGACGGCAGTACCCGTCAGTCGGACCCAAAAGCGGCTGCCGTCCTTGCGCACCAGTTCCTGCTCGCGGGAATAATATTCACCTCGCCATATCTTCTCGTAAGGAGCGCCACCTGCGGCGCGGTAGGTTTCATCGTCGGGATACCAGATAGCTGTCATCTTGCCGATCATCTCGCCCATCGGCCAGCCGAACATTGCGTGCAAGCGACGGTTTCCGCGAACAATGACCCGGTCGATGATCAGCGCGATGCCGGAACTTGCCGAATCGACGATCGCTTCCAGCTGCTGAGTGCGCAGGGTGAGTTCGGCCGAACGAGCAGCAACCAGTGCCTCCAATTGATCATTAAGAGCTGCGGTCGCCGCCTCGGCCTTCTTGCGCCGACGATTCTGGATGGCCAGCGCCGCTGACAGGGTGGCGAGCACCGCGATAGCCAGCGCCCCACCAAGCACGGCAGACCGGTACTCGCTCCATAGCATGCGCGGGCGGTTCAGGAATACAGTATTTGCCGGCAACCTGGCGGGGTCGCCACCCCAGCGCTGGAGCTGGAGCCAGTCGAACATCGGCTCAGGCGGCACGATGGCCTCGGTATCATTGGGATCGATTCGGCGTGTACCGGAAAGCACTTCGAAGCCGATCTCCCCCACCCGCCGGGCAACCGATGTGGTGTTGACGACCGAACCGCCGGTCAGACCAACGCGAATGTGGGCATCGTACAGGGCCAATACAGGTTGATTGGCTCGTTTGGCGACTTCGGTAGCAACCTCCGCCGGAATGAAATTGCGTCCGGTCTTGTCCTTGTAATAGGTTCCGAGGAGAACGAGGGTATCGCCTGGCAGGTTGGAGATGCGTTGCAGGACTTCGTCATAGGATAGCCCGGCGGTATCCTCCACCTCGAGGTGTTCCGGCATGGTGGCGAGCGCAGCCTCTACCTGCGTCTGGAAGTCAGGTTGCTGTGTAGCCGTACCGCCAACCACGACCAAACGACGCGTGCGCGGAAAGATTTCAAGCCCATAGCGGACGGTTCCCGCGATATCCCACCTTCGGACGATGCTCAGGACGGGATGTTTCGGTCCGCGCCAACTGACCGCCGGATTGGAAAGCAGGCTGCCCAGTACCGGAATCTCTGGCGGTACGATGCCGTTGCCTTCCTGAGCAAGAAACTCCAGTGCCTCCTGGTTCTGCACAACGACAAGACCGACGTTGGCCTTGTCCACTTTCTCGCGCAACAATTCTGCCAATCTTGCCCGCCACAGCGGATCAAGGTTGCGGACGAGGTCGAGCATTTCGACGTAAATATTGTTGGCGCTCACCCCATTTTCTTTGAGGGTGGCAACGACGCCGGAGGTCAGCGTGTCGGTGACCGGGAGACCGTATTGCACCCCCGAGAGAATCAAAACGGACTTGCGCTGCGATCCGCGATCACCGGCTGCGTGCTTTAATCCTTGCTCACCACCAATTGGGGTGGCCCAAACGGCCATAGAGGTTAGAAGCAAGAATATGCCGAAGACAGGAGAACATAATGCTCTTGCAAAATGAAGAAAGCACCGGCGATTAAAAAATCGGCCCAAGCTTTCCATCAATCTCCCGGAAAAAAGCACCGGGCACTCCTTATTTCGTCCGAGCTCCCCCGAAAGAAAGGTTAATTTTCTTTTCGGATGCTGTGGAGCTGCGGAATGGAGCATTTCTTGATCTTGGCCCAAATTTTACATCTTCACTTTATGCACAATCTGCCTGCCAAGTCTAGATATTCCGGCTTATAGCAAGGTACAGCACCCTTACGCAGACTCATCCACATTGGTCCCCAGCGTGCCATCCGTCACCTTGGCGGAAGGCTGCGCAGCGGTTGTCTTGCTACCCTCCTCTTCCGACTCCTGCTTCTTGTGGGCGTGGAGCTAGGCGCGACGGTGTTGTTGGGCTAGTTGCCGGTATCCTTCTTGAGAAACGGGGCAATGACATCCATCGGCAGCGGGAAGACGACGGTAGTGTTTTTGTCGGCACCGATCACCGTGAGCGTTTCGAGGTAGCGCAGCTGGATGGCCTGCGGTTCCTGCGCCAGGATCCTGGCGGCCTGGAAGAGTTTTTCGGAGGCCTGCAGCTCGCCTTCGGCGTGGATCACCTTGGCGCGCCGCTCCCGCTCCGCTTCAGCCTGCCTGGCAATGGCGCGGACCATGGATTCCGTAAGGTCCACCTGCTTGATCTCGACGTTGGAGACCTTGATGCCCCAGGCGTCGGTTTGCGTGTCGAGGGCTTGCTGGATGTCCAGGTTCAGCCTTTCGCGCTCGGACAACATGTCGTCGAGCAGATGCTTGCCAAGCACTGAGCGCAGCATGGTCTGCGCGAGCTGGCTGGTGGCGTTCATAAAATCGACGACCTGGATGATCGCCTTTTGCGGGTCCACCACGCGGAAGTAGATCACGGCGCTGACCTTGACCGAGACGTTGTCCTTCGAGATCACGTCCTGGGTGGGCACTTCCAGCACGACGGTGCGCAGATCGACCCGCACGGCCTGCTGGATGCCGGGGATGATGATTACCAGCCCCGGCCCCTTCACCTGCTGGAAGCGGCCCAGGGTGAAGACGACGCCCCGCTCGTACTCGCGGAAGATACGAATGGCCGAGGCGAGGAAGAGGATTGCCGCGAGAATCAGAAACGGCGTGAAGAAGCCGATTTCAACTGCATCCCAAAACATTTGCTGCCTCCTGTTCCTGAAGATTGCGGAACACCCGGGAGAGGCATCCCGTACACCTAGACTACGCCGATCGGTGTGCTGGTGATACGTTCAGGGAGCAAAGAGCGCGGGGACTGCTGACGAACGTCGATCCGTTATGAGACTGCCCTTGTCCAAAGGCCACGCTTACAGGGTTCCGGCCACGGCGCTGGCCAGAAAAGCCTTGTCCTTAAGATCCCAGTCGACGATGTGCGTGCCCAGGTAGTTCTTGATGATCTCCTGTAGCAACCGCAGATCTACGCCGCTGCTCATGCAACTGCATAGCAAGTCAGCGACCAGTTCCTGGATCGCCATGTGCTCTCGCTGATGCTCGACCAAGCCAGGGCATCTGTTCAGTTCCAGGAGCATCTCTTCGTGCGCGAAATGGCTATTCAGCAGCGCGGCGAAGTCATTGAGGATCTCATGAATGTCCCGGTGAACGGGAGGATTGCCAGTGCTCGTTTGTACTGGCAGGCAATCACACAGCGCAAAAAGCTGCTGATGCTGCTTATCGATCTGAGCTCCATCTACCTGGAGGCGGTCATGCCATTCGAGCGACATCTTCAATCCATTCTTTTTCCTGAGACTTTACGCAAGGCTCATGAAATGGATATGAGGAAGATCACTTTTAATGGATTTTGACAACAAAAAAGGGACTGCCCAGCAATCTGAGCAGTCCCGTTCTCACTCCAACTACAGGAAGGCAACTGTATTTGATGGTTGTCTGTGTTGCGCCTCCTGCGGCTCCTCCATGTCGGCGGCGACTCTAGCACAAGAGTTCATGTAGGGGTTAATACTTACAATTTACCCACGCAGGACGAAAAAAAACCCAGGCGCTATGCGGGCCTGGGCTTAATCCACACCAAAGGAGGAGGGTGGAGGAGACAGCCGACAGAGTACCGTCAGAACAGTCAGACCGGATTTGATTGTTCTGATCGATCCATAAATTTTTTTGTTGATCGGCAGCCAGGATGGCGCAAGTACAGCGAGAACGCGGGGCAGGCGTCGGATGGCTAGCGCGATTTCTGCAACTGCCCATGCTCTAGGGAAGGCAGCGTGCCGAACAAGGCGCGGTAATCCCGCGCGAAGTTGCCGAAGTGCCAGAAGCCCCAGTGGGATGCGGCTTCGGAGACGGTGGCGCAGTGCCGGAGCATGGCGCGGACGCCGTTGAGGCGGACGATCTTGATGAAATCCAGCGGCGTGCAGTTCAGGCCGACCTGAAAGCAGTTCTGCAGCGTGCGGCGACTCACGTTGAGGGTGTCGCAGAGTTCCTGGATGCTCGGCGGTGTATCCGGCGTGCCGACGACGATGTCACGCACGTTCTTGATGAGCTTGAGGCGCTGGGCATTGCTCATGCGCACCGTCTCGGTATCGATGCGCGTCAGCATCGTATCGATGAAGGCGTTGGCGATGGACTGCCCGAGAGAGTGCAGCAGATAGTCGCTTTCGAGGGTCTGCGGGGCGCGTTCGGCCATCAGCGAAATGCCGGTGATGAAGCTGCGCAGGGAGGCGATGCTCTTTTCGTCCACCTTGACCAGTTGCGGTCTTTCGAGCACCTGGGCGACTTTTTCCGCTTCGGATCGGCTGAGTTGATCGAGCAGGTCGGAGGCCCGGATGACGATGCCCGACATGACCAGGCCTTCCGGCGACAAATATTCGAATCCGCCCTGCCCCGCAAAACAATGCAATGCCGCGGTGGACATGGATTCGCCGCAAAAATGGCCGTCACCCTCATACGCCAATGGCAAGCCGATGGCGACGATATCCGGCGGCATTGCACCGGTCTGGAAAAGCGTGCTGCTGGTCGTCTCGAAAAACAATTGGAGACCGGGAAAATCGAGCTCCTTGAATTCCCCTTTGAAGGCCCCTGCGGAAAGCTGCGAGTAATGCTGCTGCCAGCCCTTCAACTGGGCGGCCTGTTCTTCCAGATCCGACGTGCGGACGGAGCGGATGTGGTTCTCACTTTCCGCTGTTTTCTCTGAAAAGGGTAGCCGCGTAAGGGACGAATCGTTCATCTCGAATTCCTGGAAGCGGGAATACAGTATCACGATAAATAGCGGCGGCAAGAGGTGTCGCCGTCGGTCGCACACTTGCCGATTTTGGACAGCACGCGCCGCCTTGCGCTTGACGACGAACCGGCAGAGGTACGCCCAACAACGAAGATCCCCATTTAAATCAGCATCTTGAAGCTCTACTTCAGGTCTGCCGATTTGCGATAGCGGCGCATTGGGCGCTGACTTAACGTTACGGAAGGGACGCGGAAAGCGGTACGCAGTCCCCTATATCCATAACGAGGAGACAATGGTGATCAAGTTTCAAGGCTGCGGCCTGCGCGTTGCGCGCTATGCCGCATTGGGGATGGCTTCGGGTTTTCTTCTCAGCGCTCCGTCCTGGGCTGCCGAGCAATCCGGCGCCACGCCGGCGGCACCGGGCTATTCGATGACGGGCAATGTTTCCTTCAGCAACGATTACGTCTGGCGCGGCCTGAGCCAGACCTTCGGCGGGCCGGCACTGCAATTCGGCGTCGATCTCAAGCATGCCTCGGGCGTATATGCCGGCTTCTGGGCCTCCAATGTTTCGGAGAAATGGGTTCCGGGGGCCAATCTCGAAACGGACTATTACGTCGGCTACAAGACCGGGCTGGGCTCGCTGTTCACCCTCGATCTCAATATGCTCTACGTCTATTACCCGTGCGGCGATTACCGCAAGGCGCTGGACGGAAAGACCTTCACGTCTTCAAAGCCGAATACGCTGGAGCCCTCAATCGGGATCAGCTACGACTGGCTATCGGTGAAATACGGCCGCACGCTGACGCGCTTCTACGGCTGGAACGTCAATAATTCCGCGCCGGGCGTATTCTCGGCGGAAGACCCGCGGGCTGGCGTGACCGGATCAACCCGCGGCTCCCAATATGCCGAGCTGGGCGCGTCCTACGATGTGATGGAGTCGGTCAATGTGTCGCTGCAGCTCGGGCGGGAATGGATCGCCCACAGCACCGGCCTCAACTGGTCCTACGCGCGGATCGGCGTGAACAAGACGCTGGCCGACAACTGGAGCCTGGGGCTGTCCGTCTGGGCGACGACCCGGCCGGATGCGTTCAAGCACTACGCGGCGCTGACCGGCAGCGGTGACACCGACAGCGTCGCCCGGACCCGCGCAGTCGTCTCGATCGCCCGTGCGTTCTGACCCGAGGAGGAATGGCATCCATGGAACTTGAAAAGCACGGCAAGCACGTCGGCAGCGTGACGCACCATGAGCTCAGCAAGACCCTCGGCACCTGGCAGTTGTGGGGCATCGCGGTCGGGCTGGTGATCTCCGGCGAATATTTCGGGTGGAGCTACGGCTGGGCTGCGGCCGGCACGCTGGGCTTCTTCGTGACGGCGATCTTCATCGCCGCCATGTACGCCACCTTCATCTTCAGCTTTACCGAGCTGACCACCTCCATTCCCCATGCAGGCGGCCCCTTTGCGTATGCGCGCCATGCCTTCGGACCCTTCGGCGGCTACCTGGCCGGGACGGCGACGCTGGTCGAGTTCCTGTTCGCGCCGCCGGCCATCGCACTGGCGATCGGTGCCTACATGAACGTGCAGTTCCCGGGGCTGGACCCCAAGCATGTGGCGGTGGGCGCCTACCTCGTCTTCATGGGGCTCAACATCGTCGGCGTGCAGATCGCTGCCACCTTCGAGCTGGTCGTGACGCTGATGGCGATCTTCGAGCTGCTGGTGTTCATGGGCGTCGTCGCGCCGGGCTTCTCGATCAGCAACCTGATGAAGGGCGGCTGGGCCGGCCACGACACGTTCAGCATGGATGCGGTGCCGGGCATCTTCGCGGCGGTGCCGTTCGCGATCTGGTTCTTCCTGGCCATCGAAGGCGTCGCCATGGCGGCGGAAGAGGCGAAGGATCCGAAGCGCTCGATCCCCATCGCCTACACGACCGGGATCCTCACCCTCCTCGTGCTGGCCATCGGCGTGATGATCTTTGCGGGCGCCGCCGGCGACTGGACCCAGCTGTCGAACATCAACGACCCGCTGCCGAAGGCCATGAAGTACATCGTCGGCGAGAACAGCGGCTGGACTCACATGCTGGTGTGGCTGGGCATGTTCGGCCTGATTGCGTCCTTCCACGGCATCATCCTCGGCTATTCGCGGCAGATTTTCGCGCTGGCCCGTGCCAGCTACCTGCCGCAATGGTTCGCCGAGGTGCATCCGCGCTTCAAGACGCCGCACCGGGCGATCCTGTCCGGCGGCGTGGTCGGCATCGCGGCGATCTACAGTGACGAGCTGATCCAGTTCGGTGGCCAGACCCTGACCGCCAACATCGTGACCATGTCGGTGTTCGGCGCGATCGTGATGTACATCGTCAGCATGCTGTCCCTGTTCAAGCTGCGCAAATCCGAGCCGGGCATGGAGCGGCCTTTCAAGGCGCCCTTCTACCCCTACTTCCCGCTGTTCGCGCTGATCGGCGCAGTGGTCTGCCTCGCCACAATGATCTACTACAACGGCGCGGTGGCCGCGGTCTTCTTCGGCCTGCTGGTGGTCGGCTACGTCGTCTTCATCGCCGTCAAGGGGCAACGCGAGACCGCGCCGCTGGACGACATGCTCGAATCCGCAGAAGAGATGCAACTGGAGCAGCAGCTCACTTCGAAGGCCAAGGCCTAACCGTGCGGGGGCCGGGCATCGCCCCGGCCCCCGCGGCAGAGAAGCAAGGAACACCCCATGCCGATGTACTCCCATACTGTCGACCACAAGGTCTACCGGTTCCAGGATCTGCGGGATCTGCTGGCCAAGGCGTCGCCGGCCCGCTCCGGCGACTACCTCGCCGGCGTCGCGGCGGCCGACTACGAGGAGCGGGTCGCCGCCCAGATGGCGCTCGCTGAAGTCCCGCTGGCGCAGTTCCTGTCGGAAACTGTCATCCCCTACGAGCAGGACGAGGTCACCCGCCTCATCATCGACCGCCATGACGCGGAAGCCTTCCAGCCGGTGGTGCACCTGACGGTTGGCGATTTCCGCAACTGGCTGCTGTCCGACCTGGCGACGGAAGACTCTCTGGCACGCCTCGCGCCGGGCCTAACGCCCGAGATGGCGGCGGCGGTGTCGAAGATCATGCGCATCCAGGACCTGATCCTGGTGGCCAAGAAATGCCGCGTCGTCACCGCCTTCCGCACCACCGTCGGCCTGCCCGGCCGGCTATCCACCCGCCTGCAGCCCAATCATCCGACGGACGATCCGGCGGGCGTGTCGGCGAGCGTCGTCGACGGGCTGATGTACGGCAACGGCGACGCAGTGATCGGCATCAACCCGGCCACTGACAACGTGAACGCGGTGATCACGCTGATCCAGATGCTTGACGCGGTAATCCGCCGCTACGAGATTCCGACCCAATCCTGCGTACTGACCCACGTGACGACCAGCATCGAGGCGATCAACCGCGGCGCGCCGCTGGATCTGGTGTTCCAGTCGATTGCCGGCACCGAGGCGGCGAACCGCAGCTTCGGTATCAACCTGGGGATTCTCCGCGAGGGTTACGAGGCGGCCCGCGCCCTCGGGCGCGGCACCGTCGGCCAGAACGTGATGTATTTCGAAACCGGGCAAGGCAGCGCGCTGTCAGCCAACGCCCACCACGGCGTCGACCAGCAGACCTGCGAGGCACGGGCCTACGCGGTGGCGCGGGAATTCTCGCCCTTCCTCGTCAATACCGTGGTCGGCTTCATTGGCCCGGAGTATCTGTACGACGGCAAGCAGATCATCCGCGCCGGCCTCGAGGACCACTTCTGCGGCAAATTGCTGGGCGTGCCGATGGGCTGCGACGTGTGCTACACGAACCACGCCGAGGCCGACCAGAACGACATGGACATGCTGCTGACGCTGCTCGCCGTGGCCGGGATCAACTTCGTAATGGGCATCCCCGGCTCGGACGACGTGATGCTCAATTACCAGACCACATCCTTCCACGACGCGCTCTACGTGAGGAAGGTGCTCGGCTCGCGGCCGGCGCCCGAGTTCGAGGCCTGGCTGCAGCGGGTCGGCATCTTCTCCGGCGACGCGAAGATCCTCGCCGACAAGACGCCGGGGATTTTCCTCGACAGCATCCGCAAGCTGGGAGTCTGACATGAGCGACATCCTCACCCCGAACCTGTGGCACGTGCTGACGCGCTTTACCCAGGCCCGCATCGGACTCGGGCGGGCCGGCACCAGCCTGCCGACGCGCCCACACCTGGAATTCCAGTTCGCCCACGCGCGGGCCCGCAACGCGGTGCATCACCCGCTCGACGAGCAGGCGCTGCGCATGGCGCTGGACACGCGCGGCTGGCGCAGCTTCATGGTGCACAGCGCGGCCCAGGACCGGGCAATCTATCTGCAGCGGCCGGACCTCGGGCGGATTCCGTCCGATGCGTCGACGGCGCAACTGCAAGCCTTCGCCGATGCGCGAGCCGAATGCGACATCTCCATCGTGGTGGTGGACGGGCTGTCCGCCTTCGCCATCGAGCAGAACGCCCTGCCTTTCCTGGACCTGCTGATGCCCGAGCTCGCCAAGCAGACCTTCACGGTGGCGCCGATCAGCATCGTGCGTCAGGGCCGGGTTGCCATCGGGGACCCGATTGCCAAGGCGCTCGGCGCAAAGCTGGTAATCGTGTTGATCGGCGAACGACCGGGGTTGAGCTCGCCCGACAGCATGGGCATCTACCTCACCTGGGCTCCGCAGCCGGGCATCAACGACGCGCAGCGCAACTGCATCTCCAACGTGCGCAAGGACGGCCTTGAGTACGGCGAGGCGATCCACAAGCTGATGTACCTGGTCACCGAAGCCTTCCGGCGGGAGCTGTCCGGCGTGATGCTGAAGGACGAGACCGCGGCCGCGCCCCAGCGCCTTGGCCGGGTTGGGCAGAACTTTCTTCTGGAGTAGTCCCTTTGTAGTTGATGTCACCTTTTTGGGTTGAGGATCTCCCCCTCAACCCATTTTTTGCGTCTACGGCATTGGCTGTCTTTGCATGGCCTGGCGCAATTCAATCATCCCCGCCAAATTTCGAGGTGCAGGAATGGCACTCGAAGAGGTCGTCAGTCTTCGCTCACTCTACGGCCTGCTGCTCATTCGAGGATGACGGCCATACCGGACATGGCGGACTCCTGAAGCAATCTCAGACTGGGAAGCCCGCATTGTCCTTACCTGGTCGCCTGGAAGCCACGGCGCTGACGCTGCGCCGAGGAACCCGCAAGCCTTACATACAGGTTCCTCCGTTACCTGAGAGGCTCAGATCGGCGTGGAGAATTGCACCCAGAACGAATTGCCCTTGGGCCCGTTCTCCACGTCCACCTCATGCAAGGCCTTGAAGACGATGCCACTCGCCTTGTCGAAGGCGTAGAAGACCTGCGGACCAAGCCCGAGTTTCTTCAAACGGTTGCCGCCGGCAACGGCACCGGCCTCGGCTCGGTCGTCGGAGAACTGGTAGGTGTGGTAGCCAGCCAGGGACAGCTGCAGTTGCGGCATGGATGAAGGCCGGTAGCCGACGCTGAAATCGGTGTTCAGCACATTGCCAGAGCGATAGCCGGTCGCCTTGTTGCGCTCGTTGAAGGACAACGTGGGCGACATGGAAAGCTCCCACGCCGGCGTAATGAACCATGTGAGGCCGAATTCCTGCACATAGGACCGGTAATTGCTGGTGGTATTGGCCAGGCCATTGCGGTCGAAATTGCCAAGCGGGACAAATCCGCTGAAACCGGTGAGCAAATGCAGCGACGGTGACGGGGAATAAGTCAGGTACAGGGGCGTGAGATAAACCTGATTGAATCCGGTGGCGTCGTCCGGCATGCCGCCGATCCGCAATTTGGTGTAATCCGCAGAGGGAATCATGCCGCTGCTGAAACGCACGCCGCCTTCGGTCTGGTAATCCCAAGTATGGACGAAGCGGAAGGCTTGCGCGTATTGCGTTAGCTTGAGGCCGGGAATGATCGACTTTCCGCCGGCATCCACGAAACGGTTCGCGCTGTAACGCACCGTATAGCTGTAGAACTGCGTATTCCCCGGCGGCGGTAATAGCGCAGGAAGGATGGTATTGACGCCGATAGGCCAGTTCGTTGCGCCATTTTCGGTGGCGGCCGCGTCGCGCGAACCGCTGCTCAATCCCAGCGCAAGTGCGGCGCCGCAAAGCACGAGCTTCTTCATTCTGTTGTCTCCGGTATTCTTTTGGGTCGTACGGGGCTACGGCAAACACCTGAAGCTGGCGCGTGCCGCCCTGCCCTTCTCGATTGATGGGGCTGCTCTTATGTGTGCGCCAGCGTGGTCGCGAGGACGCGGTCGATTTCGTCGGCGATCAGGCGGATGGCCTCGGCACTGGCCGGCAGCACGTTGATCATGGTGGCGAAGATGTGCATCTGGCCCTCAAAGCGACGGTGGACCACCGGCACGCCGGCCGCCTCCAGCTTGGCTGCATAGGCATCGGCATCGCTGTTCAGCACGTCCATTTCCGCACCGACGATCAACGTGGGCGGCAGCCTGGAGACGTCCGCCTCGTGGAGCGGCGAGGCATCCGGCAGGTCGCGCCGGACCGCGTCGGGCAAGTAATGGCTCCAGAACCAGGCCATGTCTTCCCGCGACAGCAGCAATTGAAAATCGGGATTGAGATAGCTGTCGGTATCGAACCGGGCCTGGGTTACCGGATACAGCAGAACCTGCATCGCAAGCTCGGGGCCCTGCCCCCGCGCAGCACGATTGGCGAGCACCGCGGCGAGATTGCCGCCGGCACTGTCGCCGGACACGATGAGCGGCAGGGATGCCTGGCCAAACAGTCGGCCGCGGGCATCGGCAAGCCAGTTCAATGCGACCTGGCAGTCATCCAGCGCGGCGGGAAATGGATGCTCTGGGGCAAGACGGTATTCGACGAGCACGACGGCGCAACGCGATTGGTCCGCCAGCGTTCGCCCGAAGGCATCGTAATCGTCGATGGACAGCGTAACCCAGCCACCGCCGTGGCAATGGAGAATCACACCGCAGATGTCGTCCGACGGAATCAGCACGCGCACGGCGCAATGGCCGCCCGGTATCGGCAGCATTTCCTCCACGACCCGGTTCATGGACGGCCCGCTGCCATAGGCGGGCCGGAATGCGGCCAGAAAGCGCCTGGCTTCGTCCGGGCTCATTTGGTGAAACGGCTTGGCGCCCATTTCTACCAGTTGTTGCAGCATCTGTGTCGATGCCTGATCGAGTGGCATTGTTCTTGTCTCCTTTGGTGATGTGCAAAGCGCCCACGCCCATCAGCAACGGCCATGCCACTGGACCCAAATGAAAGCAAAAAGCTATATTGATCATGCAATAACGGAATTTGATGCAATGCACCGAGAAGGGGCTTCCCTTGTGCAGGCGCGGTGGGAGTTTTGAGAATTTGATGAAGTCGATTCATGAATTGATGAAACGGGCCTCGGCAGAAAGGCGTGATCAGTGAGCAAGATTTGTAGCCCCCAGTACCCGTCGGATGCGGACCTGTTGTCCCAGGTCCGTTTCGACCCGGCCCACGGCAAAGTGTGGTTCAACGAACAGCGCATGCTCTTGTTTCATGCTTCAGGCATGAGCCTGCTGCGCAGGGAGCTCATCGAAACGCTGGGCCTGGAGCGGGCCCGCGGGCTATTGATGCGTTTCGGCTTTCATGCCGGCTTCAAGGATGCGGCGCTCGCCCGCAAGCTGCGGCCGGAGATCACGACGGCGGATGCCTTTCTGGTCGGCCCCCAGCTGGCCTGCATCAAGGGGCTGGTGCAGGTGGAGCCGCTGGAGCTGTCTTTCGACCTGTCCACCGGTGCCTTCATCGGCCGCTTCGAATGGACGGAATCCTACGAGGCCGAGGCCCATCAGCAGCAGTTCGGCCTGGCGGCAGAGCCGGTGTGCTGGACCTTGATCGGCTACTCCAGCGGCTTCACCAGCTATTACATGGGCCGCAAGATCCTGTTCAAGGAGGAGACCTGCGCGGGCTGTGGCGCCGCCCATTGCCGCATCATCGGCAAACCTGCGGAGGAATGGGACGACCGCGCGGAGCTGGAGAAATTCTACGAGCCCGATTCGGTGGCGGAGGAGTTGCTCGCCCTGCGCACCCAGGTCTCCGAGCTGCAGGAAACGGTCCGCGCGGCGCGCTCTTCGCCGACCGACTCGGTCAGCTTCATCGGGCGTTCGGCCGGCTTCCTGAAAGCAAAGGATCTCATCGAGCGGGGTGCAAAAAGCCGCGCATCGGTCCTGCTGCTTGGCGAAACCGGCGTTGGCAAGGAAGTCTTCGCCCGCAGCCTGCACGCGCTGTCGGATCGGTCCGCCCAGCCCTTCGTGGCGGTGAACTGTGCGTCGATTCCGCCGGACCTGATCGCCTCGGAACTCTTCGGCGTGGAACGGGGCGCGTTCACCGGCGCCAACGTCAGCCGTGAGGGCAAGTTCGAACGCGCCGATGGCGGCACGATCTTCCTCGACGAAGTGGTCGAGCTAACGCCTGGCGCCCAGGCCGCCTTGTTACGGGTGCTGCAGGAAGGGGAACTGGAACGGGTTGGCGGTACCTTCGTACGCAAGATCGACGTGCGGGTCGTCGCAGCCACCAACGAAGACCTTCAGGAAGCAGTGAAAAAGGGGAAATTCCGCGCCGATCTGTTGTACAGGCTCAATGTCTATCCGGTGTCGATCCCGCCGCTGCGGGAGCGCGCGGAGGATATCCCGCTCCTGGCCCGGCATTTCCTCGGTAAGTTCCATGCGTTGTACAAGAAGACCACGCTGGGCATTTCGGACCGTGCCCTGCGCGCGCTGAAGAACTACGGTTGGCCCGGCAACATCCGGGAGCTCGAGAACATGATTGAGCGCGGCGTGATCCTGACCGACCATAACCGCAGCATCGACATCGACTCGCTGTTCGCCTCCCCGCCCGATGAAGATGCGGGCCATACCCTCGTTTCACAGACCGGGGCCCTCAAACTGGACAGCGAGCGCCCCCCAGCCCGCTCACCCTACGACGAGCTGAGCGTCAGATTGTTGAACGAGGGCTTTTCCATCTCCGATTTCGAGTCCTCAATCACCCGCAACGCAATGGCCCTGGCCAACGACAATGTGACGCAAGCGGCCCGCCTGATCGGTATGACCCGGGCCCAGCTCGCCTATCGGCTCGAAAAACTCAAAGGAGAATAGGACGCGCAGGCGGGCTCGCCCGACTCACACACCAATCCGCCAACCATCGCGCCCCCGGAAACGCGGCATTTGCCCTGCGCGTCCGGGGGCGCGTCGCATCCAGCTTCCGCGATAAATTCCCCCCTGATTGGCGATTTCATAATTTCATGAAATCGCTTGATGATTTTATGAAACGACACACAGCCTGCCTGTTGATCCTTATTCGGTCATTTTGACTCAAGCCCCTGTTTTGTATTGTCTATTTTTCTTTGGCACAGGCTTTGCTGATTAGCCTTGCGGGCACCGGATGCCCCGGATGCAGGCAGCGAATCGAAACTCAAGCATTCCGCTCATTCCCGATCCGGCAATTCCGAGCGCTTGCATAAATACATATCGACAAGACAGGAGACAAAACCATGACGCAAGCCCTCCCTGAAAAGCGGGACCCTTCTTTTGCCGACGCGGTTGTCGTGGGCGCCGGCTTCGCCGGGCTTTACATGCTGCATCTGCTCAGGGACACCCTGAAGCTGAAGGCGCGGGTATTCGAAAGTGCCGATGGAGTTGGAGGGACCTGGTATTGGAATCGTTATCCGGGCGCGCGTTGCGACATACCCAGCCACCACTATTCCTTCTCCTTCTCTCCGGAGCTCGAGCAGGAATGGACGTGGTCCGAGAAATACGCCGCGCAGCCGGAAATTCTCGAGTATCTGGAATTCGTGGCACGGAAATTCGACCTCAATAAAGACATCACCTTCAACACCCGCGTCAAATCCGCTCATTTCGACGATGAGACGCAGCGCTGGATCGTCACGACGGATAGCGGCGAAACCGTGATTGCACGCTTCTTCATTCCCGCCGTCGGGACTTTGTCGGACGCGAACATTCCCCAATTCAAGGGTCACGGCAGCTTCGAGGGGCAGGTGCTGTTCACCGGCAAATGGCCCAGGGAGGGTGTCAATTTCGCAGGCAAGCGCGTCGGCATCATCGGGACCGGCGCCACCGCCATGCAGGCCATTCCGGTCATCGCCGAACAGGCCGCGCATCTGACCGTATTCCAGCGGACGCCCAACTACGGCACGCCGCTGCGTAACGAACCGATGAATCCTGCGGTGGACCGTGAAGTCAAACAGCGCTATCGCACACTCCGGCAGCAAGCCTGGGATTCCTTCGCCGGCGTACCCTTCGAGCGCCTGAAGCCCTCTGCCCTCGCCGATAGCCCCGAGGCGCGCCGACAGCAGTATGAAGCGTGCTGGGAAGACGGCGGCTTCAGCCTGTGGATCGGCTGCTACGGAGACACCCTGTTCGACCCGACGGCCAACAAATATGCGGCCGACTTCGTGCGTGAAAAGATCCGCTCACGGGTCAAGGACCCGGCGGTGGCCGAGCTGCTCTGCCCGCCCGAAAGCCAGGCCTACGGCACCAAGCGCCAGCCCTGCGAAACCAATTACTTCGAGACCTACAACCGGGACAATGTGCAGCTGGTCGACATCCGGAAGAGCGCCATCGAGGAGATCATCCCCACCGGGCTGCGGACCACTGGCGCCGACTACCAGTTCGACATCCTGATCTACGCCACCGGCTTCGACGCCTTCACCGGCGCGATGTTCAAGATGGATATCCGCGGTGAAGGCGGCAAGCCCCTGAAGGATTACTGGTCGGCCGGCCCGCGCACCTTGTATGGCCTGGGCGCCCACGGCTTCCCCAACATGTTCTTCATCACCGGCCCGCAAAGCCCGTCGGTGCTGTTCAACATGCCGCTAGGCATTGAGATGCACTGCGAATGGATCGCCAACTGCATCACCTACATGGACGGGAATGGCTACGACACCATCAGCGCCGACACGGCGGACGAGGATCGCTGGATCCGGCACACCAAGGAGCTGGCAGACGCGACCCTGCTGCCCGAGGCCACCTCCTGGTACCTGGGCGCCAACATTCCCGGTAAGCCACGGGTCTTCATGGTGTATCTGGGCGGCGGCAAGCATTACAAGGAGGTCATCAGTCGCAGCGCGGCCGAAGGCTATGCAGGCTTCACGTTGACGCGCGCCCGCTGATCCTTAGTCCTACGCAGAGAAGGACTTTCTTTGCTGAGCCGGGCGCTTTCCATTACAACCTAAGGCTCGCGAAGATTTGCCGTGACACCCAGAGGTGTCACGGCAAAATTTTGAACCTGTCGTTTCAAATGAGTGGAAATCGCACTTCGGCCAACATCAACAGCTTGATCGCATCAATTCGCGCGGTGGCGGCATCCAGTTGCCGGGCAGGAGACGATTACGCTTTGGTTTCGAACTGCATTCGTATCGGCTGCTTTCGGCGCAGTGGGTTGAATTCAAGTACCAGAGCACGACGCGACCAACCGGCGCGTTCAAAGGCGCGAATCGACGGCGTGTTGGAGTGCCAGATGCGCGCGTAGGTCTTGTCAAACCCCTTTGCAAGCACATCCATGCAGGAGAAGGCGATAAGCTCGGTCGCGATGCCGGCACCGCGTTGTCCAGGAACCGTGACGATTTGAACGAGCTTGGCCTCCCTGCTCTGCAGCGGCCAGAAATTGCGCTTTCGATAGCGCTCTCCGTACCAATAGATGCACAGGCCTACGATGCG
The DNA here is from genome assembly GCF_041914405.1 of Zoogloea sp. Classification (NCBI taxonomy): domain Bacteria; kingdom Pseudomonadati; phylum Pseudomonadota; class Betaproteobacteria; order Rhodocyclales; family Zoogloeaceae; genus Zoogloea; species Zoogloea sp. The sequence goes on along the minus strand of NZ_JAYSDK010000018.1, from coordinate 62,417 downwards.
ATCGTCGAGGTAGCTCGCATAAGCAAGCGCTTCCGAGCCCAGGTAGAACGCCTGATCGCGAATCAGCGCTTCTCCGCTTGTTTCGACTGCATTTTTGTCGACGGGCCGAATACAACGGCTGGAACTCGACTCAAGGCCGGGAGGCGCGCCGGATTTTTCCTGGCTTGAATAAACATAGTAGGCCGAATACTCACCGAGTATCAATCGACCGATCTTTTTTGCCAGTTCTTTCACCATGCCCAGCACCGCTTGCATCATCTACCGAACCGCAGCAAGCGCTTGACCTTTGCCCGCACGCCCAGTCGATCCAAGGTCACGCCCAACCAGCTAGAGAACTGATCCATCCTGAGGTGCGAATGAATGATGAGTTGGCTCCGCAGTGATGCCTTGACGAGGAACACATTTGCACGCTTCGTCTGGTGCGTAGCAAACAGCCGCTTGTGATCCGACTGCCCCTCGGTGAAGTCGAAGGCTGTGAAGCAGGCTTCGCCAAATAGGGACTCCAGCGCCAGCCACTGAAGCACCGTACCGACGGAAAGTTTCATGTACTCGGGGTCGTATCCTAGATAAGCGTAAATCAACACCCCCTGCTCAACCGGACAGTAAAGATATGAGACAGGTCGCTCGCCATCGAAGAGGATGTAGGCACGCAAGTGATTGTCGGCGGCAAGCGCTTCAGCCTGCTGGATGAATGCTTCGGAATCCGGCAGGCCAGCGTCCAGCAGTCGCTCCTGGTAGCTGAGCTTTGAAACACTGCGGGCCAGCGAGAAGAACTCACGAACCTGCTCAGGCGTTTCGAATTTCCGCCAATTGATCGTACCGCCGCAGTGCTCGGCGTATTTCCGTATCTTTCGATTGATCGTGGATCTTGTCTTGGATGAGAACTTCTTCTGATACGTCTCGAGCGTGAGAGTCAGATCGATATAGCAGTGTTCATACTGAAGAGGAACGTAGCAGAGGTAGCCATCCTGTCGACTCAGCTTCGGGAGCTCATCGACAACGGGCAGTGCCCGGATCAGGAAACCCTGACTGCCTTGCTCCAACTCGCTCGGCGGCGGCACCTGAATCGTCTGAGTGGCCGGCTCGCCGAAAAGTGGAACCGACCTGCACTGCAGGTTCAGCGGGATGCTCAACAGCGTCCAGTCACTTAGCTGATACTTGAACGGCACACTCCGAAGTTTCCAACGACTCATCGATACTTCCTACGATAGATTTGCTCAAGAATTCTGGTAGCCACATTCCAGAAGTTTGACTTGAGCGGCATGGGCTGGGTAGTGACAATCTTTGGTTCCAGCCCGTGAAAACCAGTAGTGCGGAAACAATCCCGGTTTCGTTCGAGAAATTCGCAGAGCCGCCGGAAGCGCCGGATCACGACGTCATCCGCCATAGATTTGGATGGAGAGAGCAGTTCGAAGTTATGAAACAGGATCACGAACGATTTGCGGCCGACTTCCAGTGCCTGCCAAAGCATCGCCTCAATCTCACTGGAAGAGCAGGCAGTCAGTTGAACGTGGCGTAGCGCCCCCAAGCCGTCCTGGAAAACCGTCATCGGATACTCGATGACGTTTTCGCACTCCATGGGCTCGTGCAGCAACACCCCCGGCGACACGCCGCTGTCGGGGCCGAATAGCGTGGCATTGTAGCTGCTGTCGAACCGGATACCGTTGGCTGACAAGGCGCGCAGGGTGTCCCGGTTAAATCCGAAACTGCCAGCCCGAAACGCATTGATCTCGGGTGCCCCCGCCTTGCTGAGCAGGGCTGCCCCAGCTTCGATGAGTTGCATCTGCTCTTCCAGCGTGTATTGAAACAAATGCTGTCGTTTCTCCGACGCATTGGCAATGAGCGGTTCGATCGATTCGTCTACCCATTCAGGGTGCAGATGCAGTTGGATTTCCTGGTCAGCATCGCGGATGAGACCAACGATTTCCTCGAGAGCCTGGCTGCCGAAGCGCGTCGAGAACAGTGGCTCAACGAAGAAGGTGCCGCGTAACCCATGGTCCGAAAGAACCTTCAGCTGGTACGGCAAGCCAAAATTGCCACGGGACGTGGGCCCTATGACGTACTTCCTGAAAGCGTCAGGGAACTTCTTGTCGATGTCATCCCACCCATCGCACCAGATCTCAACATCCGCGGTGAAAAATACGTCGAGCACAGGGGTACGCTTTTAAATTCAGAGTAAACGTTCAGGAACCCAGGCGCAGTCCATTAACAGGGCACATGGAACATGTCTAGCTAGCGCTCGCGGCAAGACATTGAAAAGTCGCTTTTTTTCAACTGCCTGAATTTCCGCCAAGCAACGGCAGGCAGAACATACCCGCACCTCCTTAGCAGCGCAACCTTGGAGTCCCATATCTCATAAACCGTCTAGCTTTACTGCCGATTCAGAAACCCACGCATCATCCGGGTAAGCCGCGGCATCACGCCCCAGGTCATCGTCACAACGATGAGCCCGGTGAGCAAGGCAACCTTGGGCAAAAAGGGCAAGTACGGACGCAGCAGCGGTTCGATCAACCACAGGACCAGCGATACCGTCGGAAAGATGCCCATCCAGGTCACCAGCGCCATGCGCGCCCGTGGCGGATGCATCGTGGCGGGCACGACGGCGGGCGTAAACCAGGCCTCAAGTCCGGAAAGACGGCGATACTCCGGGTCGGTGTCGGCCAGCTTGGCCATCCGGGCGAGCAGCTCGGAACGCGCCGCACTGCCGTCCCAGTTGGCGAGCGCGTCTTCCGACGAGAAGCGGATGATGACCTGATGCTCACCGTCCGGCGCGTTGGCCGGGATCAGTTCCGCACCGAGGAAGCCCTTGCAGGCCTGCATCTGCTGGAACATCTCACCAACCAAGGCTTCGTATGCAGCCTCGTTCCCCGGCCGGATGTGGCGGCGGGCGATGCGGATGACGGGGTTCGCGCTACCCGGCTGGGTCTTGGTGGCGTTGGCTTCCATGGTTTTCTCCTTTTATGTGCGTCGCGTTGAACGCGTTGATTGGAGTATGGAGGCCACGGATATATAGTTGAAATCGATTATCCGTATTCGACCAATCCACCAAGAAGATACCCCATCGTGGATCTACGCCAGATTGACCTGAACCTGCTGGTTTCCCTGGACGCGCTGCTGGCCGAATGCAACGTAACGCGGGCTGCCCGTCGCCTGCACCTGAGCCAGCCAGCACTGTCGGCGCAGTTGGCGCGCCTGCGCCAGATCTTCGGTGATCCACTACTGCTTCCCGCCGAGGCTGGCCGCGGGATGACACCCACCGCCCGCGCGCTGGCCCTGGGGCCGATCCTTCATTCCGTGCTCAAGGACCTCGAATCAGTCGTGCAGTACCGGCCGAGCTTCAACCCACTGACGGACGAGCGCACCTTCCAGATCGCCGCCAACGATACCGCCATGGTAGTGCTCGGACTGCCGCTCATCGAGAAGCTGGCCTCCTGCGCCGGGCCCGGCGTGCGTATCGCCTTCCGCAACCCCGATGCCGGCTTGATCGCGGCGCAGATGGAAGGCGGGGAGGTCGATCTGCTGATCGCCTCGGAACGTCTCCTGCCAGCCTCGATGAAAGTCAGGCCCCTGCTCCACGGCTCCTTCGTAATGGCGCAACGAAAAGGCCATCCGCGTGGCACGGCAAGCCTCGACATGGACGCTTACTGCGCCCTGCAGCATGTGCTGGTCACGGAATTCGGCGGGCACTTCAGCGGGTACATCGACGAAACGCTGGCCGAACGGGGGCGCCATCGCACCGTGGTGGTATCCGTCGAGAAGTTCATGCTGGTGCCCGAAATCCTGCGTAATTCGGATTACGTGTGCACCCTGCCGTCGATGTTGCGGAGCCGCTTCGCCAGCGTGCTCGACATGTTCGACCTACCCTTCGACGACCGCGGGTTCGGCCTGCGTCTGGCCTGGCACCCGCGCAACCACGCCGACCCTGCAGTAGCCTGGTTGCGCGAAACGCTCGTCGGCCTGCTGGATGACAACGCCAAACGGCCCGAAGGCTGAAACATGCCTGCCCTCACCGACGGAGAGGGGCAAGGAACTGCTATCCGGCGTGCGCGCTCCGCCATGCCGCCAGAGCCTCGACGCCCTGGTCCAGACTGGCAAAGCAGCGGACCCCGGCCGGCGGATTGAGGCGTGAGACCCCGCGCCCCCCCACCCACAACTCGACGTCGGCTGACAGCGCCGCCCGCAATTGCTCAAGCAGCCGAGGGAGCTGACGGGCTGGAAAGGCCACCGAGAACGACAGGGCCACGATGTCGGCTCGGTGCGCTGCCGCAGCCCGGCTGATTTCCAGCAAGGGCATTTGCGTACCGAGCGGAATGCACTCCGCTCCTTCAAGCGCCAGCAGGGCTTCAACCATCAACAGGCCAAGCATGTGCTGCTCGTCCGGCACGCTGGTGAGCAGCACGCGCGGCGAGGCGCCGCCCTGTGGCAGGCCGGCGATGGCCTGTCGTAGTACCCGCTTGGTCAGCTCGGTGAACAGGTGTTCCTCGAACACCTCGAAATGTCCGTCCTCCCAGGCGTCCCCGACCTGCTGCGTCAGCGGTGCGACGATGTCCTGAACAAAACGCTGCAATCCCTGGCGGGCCAACCGCTGTTGCAGAGCCTGGACAAAAGCGTTGGCGTCATGCTGCCTGAGCAACGCGAGCAGCTCGCCATGCTCCGGATGATCGACTCCCCGTCCCTCCACGACCGCAGGTCGACCGCGGCGCGGCGCCAGCAGACTGAGCTCATCAATCGGCGTGGCAATCAGCTTTCCGGGTCTATATCCCTGATCCATCAGGCGTTTTATCGCACGCAGGCGCTCGACCTGCGCGGCCGGATAGACGCGCTCGCCGTGTGCGTCGCGCTCCGGGACAGGAAAACCGTAACGCCGCTCCCACATGCGCAGGACATCTTTGGAGAGCCCAGTGTCGCGCTCGACAGCCGCAATGGTGAAGCCCGGGGTATTCATAATTTGTCCTAAACAAATATTAGACAAACCGTTGACATAACAGCTTTGGCTCACTACCTTACGAACAAAAAACATATTTGTCTAGGACAAACAAACGACTTGAATGCAGGAGCGCAAGGACAAGCCCCCGCCTCGAGTCTCGCGCTAAACGCGTGTCATCAGGAGAAAAGCGTGAACGCCAGAATCAACCCGAGGCAACGTATCGCGGTAGTCGGCGCCGGGATCTCCGGCCTGGCCACGGCGTGGTTGCTGTCCCGCCGCTACGACGTCACGGTGTTCGAAGCGGGCTCCTATCTTGGCGGCCACACCAACACGGTCGATGTGAAGCTCGAAGGCAAGACACATCCGGTCGACACGGGCTTTCTGGTATTCAACGAGAAAACCTACCCTAACCTGATCGCCCTGTTCGAGTTCCTTGGTGTCGATAGTGTAGAGACCGAAATGTCCTTCTCGGTCAGCCTGGAAACGCCGGATCTGGAATGGGCTGGCAGCAGTCTGGCGACCCTCTTCGGGCAGAAGCGCAACCTCGTGCGCCCCCAGTTCTGGTCGATGCTATCGGACATCCTCCGTTTCAACCGCGAGAGCACCGCTTGGCTGGCAACCCGTCCGGACACCACGCAGAGCCTGCGCGACTTCCTGCGCGATGGTCGGTATTCGGACGCTTTTTCCAACTGGTACCTGCTGCCCATGGCCGCTGCGATCTGGTCCTGCCCGACCGGCCAGATGCTCGACATGCCTCTCGCTACCTTCATCCACTTCTGCCAGAACCACGGCCTGCTGCAGATCTTCGACCGTCCAATGTGGCGCACAGTCAAGGGTGGCGGACGCGAGTACGTCAGGAAGATCGCCACCCAGCTCGGTGATCTGCGCATCGCCTGCCCGGTCCATGCCGTCACGCGTACAGCGGACGGCCTGAGTGTCGTGCATGCAGGCGGCAGCGAAAGGTTCGATCAGGTGGTACTGGCCTGCCACAGCGATCAGGCGCGCTCCATCCTCGGCATGACGGCGAGCGACGGGCAGCGCGAGGTGCTGTCCGCCATCGGCTACCAGCCAAACCGCGCCGTACTGCACACGGACCCGGCCCTGCTGCCGCGCGATCGCAAGCTGTGGTCGGCGTGGAATTACTTCGGCGGCAAGGCGGCGCCGGGCGCCGACGCAAATGCGCAGCCTGTTGGCGTGTCCTACCTGATCAACAAACTGCAGCCGTTGCCGTTCTCGGCCCCGGTGGTGGTAACCCTGAATCCGGTCCGCGAGCCGGACCCCAGCAAAGTGATCGCCGAATTCGATTACGCGCACCCGATCTTCGATGGTCCGGCCATCGCCGCACAGCAACGGTTGGGCAGGGTGCAGGGCGAAGGTGGCATCTGGCTGGCCGGCGCCTGGGGCAGTTACGGCTTCCACGAGGACGGCCTGAAGTCCGCGCTGCGAGTCGCCAACGGCCTGGGGGTCCTGGCGCCCTGGCAAGACGTGGCAAGCCACCTGCACCGAGAAGCAGAAGCGGTCTAGGAAAAGCTTGCCGAACTCGCCGATGAACACACATCCGCAAATCTGCCTTGGCCACGTGATGCATCGCCGCCTGCGTCCGGCGGTCAATGCTTTCGTCTATCCGGTGTTCTACGTGCAGTTGCCGGTACGTGACCTGGCCGCGGCGCAATGCGCCATCTTCTCCGTGGACCGACCCAACCTGCTGAGCTTTCACAGCAAGGACCATGGCCCCCGTGACGGTGGCCCACTGCTGCCGTGGATAGAAGGCTTATTGGCACAACACGGCCTGCCCAACGATGGCGAGATCGTGCTGCAGACCTTCCCGCGGGTGATGGGCTACGTATTCAATCCAGTCAGTTTCTGGTTTTGCCACGATCGCGGCGGCCGGCTGATCGCCGTCCTTGCGGAGGTCAACAACACCTTCGGCGGCACCCACAGCTACCTGCTGCATCGCCACGGCGACGCACTGCGCGACGGCGAGGTGTTGCACGCCGAAAAGTGCTTCCACGTCTCTCCCTTCAATGAGATCGAGGGCGCCTACCGCTTCCGCTTCCTGCATCAGCGCGCCGTTCAAGTCGCCCGCATCGATTACGACGACGCGGAAGGCGAATTGCTGCTCACCACGCTCTCCGGCAAACCCGCCCCCTGGTCGGCTGGCGCACTGCTCACGAGCTTCCTGCGCATGCCTTTCCTGACCCTCGGCGTCATCGCCCGCATCCATTGGCAGGCGCTCAAGCTGTGGCTCAAGGGGGTGCCATTCCGCGGGTCGAAGCCCGCTCCCCGATCCGTACAGGAATCATCCAAATGACCCAGACCTTCGACTACGCCCTCCCCGTGCGCGGTACCCAAACATTGGCCCGCGATACCCGTACTGTCTTCAAACTGCTGGAAAAACTGACGGATGGCATGCTCGAGGTCCGCCTGGCGGACGGCTCGCGCACCCTGTTCGGCGAGGGTGCCAGCAGCCTGAGCCTGCAGGTGCACGACGAAGCCATGTTCGGGCGGGTGCTCGCCCGCGGCGACATCGGGCTTGCCGAGGCTTACCTGGACGGCCAGTGGGACTCACCGGACGTCACCGCCCTGCTGACGCTGCTCGCCCGCAACCGGGGCGCGCTCGCCAAGGCCATCTATGGCTCCTGGCGGCAATTGCTGGCCGCACGCATGCGCCACTGGTTCAACCGCAACAGCCGCGCCGGTAGCAAGCGCAACATCATGGCCCACTACGACTTGGGCAATGATTTTTACCGCTTGTGGCTCGACCCGAGCATGAGCTACTCGTCGGCCCTCTACCAGGCCCAGGACGACGGTTCCTTGCTCGCCGCCCAGCAGGCCAAGTACCGCCGGATTCTCGACCAGCTCCAAGCCAGGCAGGGCGAGAGCGTGCTGGAAATCGGCTGTGGCTGGGGGGGATTCGCAGAGATGGCCACACACAAAGGTCTGCACGTCACCGGCCTGACCCTGTCTCCGGCCCAGCTCGAGTGGGCAAAGAAACGCGTGCCTGAAGCGGATCTGCGCCTGCAGGACTACCGCGACACCCGGGAGCGCTTCGACCACATCGTTTCCATCGAAATGTTCGAAGCTGTCGGCGAGCGGTGGTGGCCGAGCTACTTCGCCACCGTCGCCAAAGCGCTCGAGCCGGGCGGCCGCGCCATGATCCAGAGCATCACCATCCGCGACGACCTGTTCGCAACCTACCGGCGCGGAACCGACTTCATCCAGCAATACATATTTCCGGGCGGCATGCTTCCGTCCCGCCGCGTCTTCAGGAAGACGGCTGAACGGCAGGGCCTGCAGGTGACGGACGAATTCGCCTTCGGCCTCGATTACGCCCGCACGCTGGCCGAGTGGCGCGCTGCCTTCGAGGACAACTGGACGCAAATCGCTACGCTGGGCTTTGACGAGAATTTCCGCCGGCTGTGGCGCTTCTACCTCCACTACTGCGAGGCCGGCTTCCTGGCTGGGAACATCGATGTCGTCCAGTTCGAACTCGCCCATCGCTGATCCCACTTTGCCACGCGCCGGCAGTCCGGCCGCCATGGCACGCCGCCGGCTGCTCGCCTTGGTGGCAAGCACCCTGCTCGGCGTGCACACTGAGCCCCATGCCGCCATCGAAGCCATTGCCGGCCTAAAGCGCTGGGGTAGCGGTGAATTCCGCCGTTTCGGCTTCCTCGTCTATGAGGCCACCCTGTGGGCCGGCGATGACCCACAACGCCCGCCACTCGCCCTGCGCCTCGACTACAAGCGGAATATCGAAGGCAAGGCCATCGCCGAAGCCAGCGTCAAGGAGATGCGTCGCTTCGTCAATGACGAGGCCTTGCTGGCGCGCTGGGGCGAGCAGATGCAGCGCATCTTCCCCGACGTGAAGCCGGGCGATCACATCCTCGGCCTCTACCGTGCAGACGGAGCACGCTTCTACCACGATGATCGCCTGCTCGGCGCCATCAGCATGCCGGGCTTCGCAGAAGCCTTCTTTGCCATCTGGCTCGATACGCGGACAAGCGCCCCTGACCTGCGTGCCGCCCTGCTTCGGCGCAAGGGAGGCTGAAGTGTCGAATTCCGGGGTCTTGGCCTATGGAGCACTTGGTCTCCCGCTGGCTTTCGCCGCACTGCCGATCTACGTCCATGTTCCGCGCTATTACGCCGACGCGACCGGGATGGATCTGGCGCTACTCGGCGCCATTCTGCTCGGCGCACGCCTGCTCGACGCCTTCATCGACCCATGGCTGGGCTGGCTGGCCGACCGCTGGCCGCGCCGGCGCATGCTGGCCTTCGCCCTGCTTCCCTTCACACTCGGCTTTGTCGCCCTGCTCAATCCACCCTCCGCTTCACCCGCGCTCTGGTTGCTCGGCTCGCTGGCGCTAACCTATCTGGGCTTCTCCGCAGCCTCAGTGGCCTACCAAGCCTGGGGGGCTACGCTCGGCGGCGACTCGACGCTGCGAACACGGCTGACGGCCGCGCGGGAGGGCTTCGGCCTGGCCGGCGTGATGCTTGCGGCCGCGTTGCCCGGCTTGCTGGCAAACGACCTGAACGCCGGCACCGAACGTCTGTCCTGGGTCCTGCCGCCCTTGCTGCTGCTTGCTGCCGCCGTGGCCTTCTCCCAGGCTGGGGTGGGGGTGCCGACGGCCACATCGGATACGCCCTTGGGCGAGAGCATTGGGCGAGCGCTGGGCGATGCGGCCTTTCGTCGTTTGCTCGGTGTCTTCATCGTCAACGGCATCGCCGCTGCGCTGCCTGCAACGCTGTTCCTGTTTTTCGTTGCCGATGTGCTCGGTACAGCCAACGCAGCCGGTCCATTGCTGGCCCTGTATTTCGTCGCGGGGGCCGCGTCCCTGCCAGTGTGGGTCAGGCTCGCCGCCCGTTACGGACGGGTGCGGGCCTGGGCACTGGCGATGGTGCTTGCCGTGGGTGCCTTCGCCGGCACCGCATCGCTCGGCAGCGGCGATATCGGGACCTTCGCCGGAATCTGCCTTGTATCCGGCCTCGCGCTGGGCGCCGACCTGGCCTTGCCAGCCGCCATTGCCGCCGATCTGGGCGAGCGCCAGGGGCAGGCCGGCGCCTGCTTCGGGCTATGGAATCTGATTGCCAAGCTCAACCTGGCCCTGGCCGCCGGACTGGCCTTGCCGCTGCTGGATCTGCTCGATTACCGGCCGGGTGGCCCCGGCGGACTCGAGGCGTTGAGCTTTACCTACGCCATGCTGCCACTCGGCTTCAAGTTGCTGGCGGCCAGCCTGCTGTGGCGCTGGCGCGACTCACTGGAGATTCGATGATGAAACTGCTCACCGCTGCCCTGCTCTCCGTCGGCCTCACGGCCTGCGCATCAAACGGTGTCGAACAATACAAGGGCGAGCAACCGGTGCTCGATCTGCGGCACTACCTGAACGGCACGCTGGATGCCTGGGGCGTCTTCCAGGGGCGCTCCGGCGAGGTGAAGAAGCGCTTCCACGCTGTCATCGAAGCCAGCTGGGAGGGCGACACCGGTGTCCTCGACGAGCATTTCAAGTGGTCCGACGGCACCACGTCACGGAGGGTGTGGACGCTCAAGCGCCAGCCGGACGGCAGCTATCGGGGTACCGCCGACGACGTGATCGGCGAGGCGGTAGGCGAAGTGGCCGGCAACGCACTGCGCTGGCGCTACGTGCTGGCGCTGCCGGTGGACGGCAGGACTTATCACGTCGACTTCGACGACTGGATGTTCCTGATGGACGACAAGGTGATGCTCAACCGCTCCTACATGTCGAAGTGGGGCTTCAGGCTCGGCGAGGTGACGCTGAGCTTCGCCAAGCGTTGAGGCTGCCGGAGCCAAGAGCACGATGAACCCAGCAATCTCGAACTGGCGAGGTCGGCGCGTATGGCTGGTCGGTGCTTCAAGCGGCATCGGTGCAGCCATGGCCAGAGAGCTCGCCCGGCGCGGCGCGCGGCTGGCAGTGTCAGCCCGTTCGGCGGACAAGTTGCGATCGCTCCAGATCAACGCGGCCCTGCTGCTTCCCTGCGACGCAACCGATACGAGCAGCCTGGCCGACGCGCATCGGACCTTGATGGCAGCCTGGGGCGGCATCGACCTGGTGGTTTACCTGGCCGGCGACTATGTTCCGATGCGCGCCAGCGACTTTGATCTGACGCGCGCCGAGCAGGTCATCGCAGTCAATTTCAACGGGGCGATGCGTCTGGCCGCCTGCGTCCTTCCCACTCTGAGCGCGGGCGGCGGCATCGCCTTCGTGGCCAGCGTGGCGGGCTATCGCGGTCTGCCCAAGGCCCTGTGCTACGGGCCGGGCAAGGCGGCGCTGATCCATTTTGCCGAATGCCTGCATCTTGACCTGGCGCCGCAAGGCATCGGCGTGTGGCTCATCAACCCCGGCTTCGTGCAAACCCGCCTGACCGCGCGCAACGATTTCACCATGCCGGCGCTGCTGACGCCTGAGCAGGCAGCCACCGCGGCACTGGACGGCTTCAGGACGGGGCGCTTCGAAATCCATTTTCCCAAGCGCTTCACCCGCGTGCTGAAGCTCCTGTCGCTGCTGCCCTATCGGTGGTACTTCCCACTGATCCGCCGTCTCACTGGAACCTGAAATGGATATCGATCGACTGATCGCCTTCTACCAAACGCTGACACCGGAGAGCATCGGACGCTTCGCCGAGTTCTACGGAGCCGGTGCCTATTTCAAGGATCCGTTCAACGAGGTGCGCGGCATCGAGGCGATTGAACAGATCTTTACCCACATGTTCCGGCAGGTGGATGAACCGCGCTTCGTCGTTACCGAACATATACGTGACGCGCACGGCGTCATGCTGGTCTGGGAATTCTCCTACCGCGCGCGCCTGTGGGGCCGGGGTGAGGCGCAGACCATTCGCGGCGTGTCGCATCTCAAGCTCGGTAGCGACGGCAAGATCGACTACCACCGGGACTACTGGGATGCGGCCGAGGAGTTGTACATGAAAGTGCCGCTGATCGGCCGCCTCATGCGTTGGCTCAGGAACGCGCTGGCAGCCGGGGGAGGTAGATCGCAAGCGACCGCCTCGCCCGGCGAAACGGGGTAGATCAACTGCTTCGCGGCAATACCGTCAACACCCGTACGATGAAGGCGTGGAACTCCTTCATGTAGTTGCTTAGGAACTGTTCGGTGAACGGGTCTGTCACCTGCCCGTCTTCGGTGATGAGCCCTGGCTTGAACTGGATGTAGGCCTCGACGGTATTCATCAGCGGTGCGTTGCAGAAGCACAGCACCCCACGCAGGCTCTGCTGCGCCACCGCGGTGCCGATGGCGCCAGGCGAGGTACCGATCACCGCGGCGGGCTTAAGCGCAAAGGAATTATTGCCCCACGGGCGGCTCGCCCAATCGATGGCGTTCTTCAGGCCTCCCGGGATCGAACGGTTGAACTCCGGCGTCACGAAGAGGATGGCATCGGAATCGGTGATGACCTTCTTGAAACTGCAGGCGATCGGTGGGAAATCCGCATCGTAGTCCTGGCTGTAGAGCGGTAGATCACGAATCGGAACCTCGGTGAGTTCCAGTTCCGGCGGCGCCAGACGCACCAGCGCCTTGGCCAGCAGCCGGTTGATCGACGTGCTCGAAAGGCTGCCGACGAAATAGCCGACCTTGTAGCTGCTCATGACGACCTCCTTGCCGCATAGAACAGGTTGGTGTTCTGCCTGCAGCCCCAATGGAATTAGGCGCGGGCGGAAATGGTCGGCCGGCAACCTGGCTGCCCTGTGACCCGACCATCAATCACCATAGGTGTCGCCTCGAACATTAGCAACGCCGAACAGACGAAGCTCGCTCGAGACAACGCTGGACGAAGCCGCGGTCAAAATCCGCAATACAAGCCCGACTGACAAGGATGACGACGTCGACTTTCCTGTCTGGGCCGGCATATTGCCGCTCGCAACAACGCGCAAGCCGCCCATTTGTTCAGGCTCGGGCAGGATCAGGTCATCCCGGATTACGCAAGGCAGTGGGCTGATTGTTGATCCCGGTATCGCAATGAATTGATCTTCAAGTCCCGGGGGGGGGATGCACGCCTTCATGTCCCCGGTCCCGCGGGGCAGGCCATGCGCGTGCCAATGGCCTGCCCTACCGTCCTTACACGAGATCGAAGCGATCCAGATTCATCACCTTATTCCACGCAGCCACGAAGTCGCGCACGAACTTGCCCTGTACGTCGCTCTGCGCATACACCTCGGTCAGCGCCCGCAACTGCGAGTTGGAGCCAAAAACCAGGTCGACGCGCGTACCGGTCCATTTGAGTTCACCGCTCTTTCGGTCTCGGCCTTCGAAGACATCCGCCGCTTCCGACTCCGGCCTCCACTCCGTGCCCATATCCACCAGATTGACAAAGAAGTCGTTGCTCAACTGGCCGACCCGGCTTGTGAAAACGCCATGCTTCACGCCACCGACGTTGGCTCCCAGCACGCGCAGGCCACCGACCAGCACGGTCATTTCGGGTGCGCTGAGCTTCAGCAGCTGGGCCTTGTCCACCAGCAGCGTCTCCGCCGGTACGCGGAAGACCTGCTTCTGGTAATTGCGGAAACCATCGGCCTGCGGCTCCAGCACCGCGAAGGACTCCGCGTCGGTCTGCTCGGCCAGGGCGTCACCACGACCCGGCGTGAACGGCACCTCGATTGCATGCCCGGCGGCCCTGGCGGCGCTCTCGACGGCCACGCAGCCGCCGAGCACGATCAGGTCGGCGAGGGATACCTTCTTGCCATCACTCTGTGCGCCGTTGAAGCCGTGCTGAATCTCCTCCAGCTTCGCCAGCACCTTGGCGAGCTTTGCGGGTTCGTTGGCCTCCCAGTCTTTCTGAGGGGCCAGGCGGATGCGGGCGCCGTTTGCGCCGCCGCGCTTGTCGGAGCCACGGAAGGTGGACGCGGAGGCCCAGGCGGTGGAGACGAGTTCTCCGACTGACAGCCCGGAGGCGAGCACCTTCGCCTTGAGTGCGGCGATATCGGCCGCATCGATCAGCGGGTGATCAACGGCTGGGATCGGATCCTGCCAGATCAGGTCTTCCGCCGGCACTTCCGGGCCGAGGTAGCGCACTTTCGGCCCCATGTCCCGGTGCGTGAGCTTGAACCAGGCGCGCGCAAAAGCGTCGGCGAAGGCCTGGGGATCCTTGTGGAAGCGTCGGGCAATCGGCTCGTATATCGGGTCGAAGCGCAGCGACAGGTCGGCGGTGGTCATCATCGGCCGGTGCTTGATCGACGGGTCGTGGGCATCCGGGATCAGATCCTCGTCCCTGACGTCCTTGGCCAGCCATTGCGAGGCACCCGCCGGGCTCTTGACGAGTTCCCACTCGTAACCGAACAGCGTGTCGAAATAGCCATTGTCCCAGGTCGTGGGATTGGGCTTCCAGGCACCTTCGATACCGCTGGTGGTGGTGTGGATGCCCTTGCCGGAGCCAAAGTCGTTCTTCCAGCCCAAGCCCATCTGCTGCAGCGGTGCGCCTTCCGGCTCAGGTCCGACCAGTTTCGGGTCGCCTGCGCCATGGGCCTTGCCGAAGGTGTGGCCACCGGCCACCAGCGCCACGGTTTCCTCGTCGTTCATCGCCATCCGGGCAAAGGTCTCGCGCACGTCCCGGCCCGAGGCAACCGGGTCCGGATTGCCGTTGGGGCCTTCCGGGTTAACGTAGATGAGGCCCATCTGGACTGCGGCCAACGGGTTGGCGAGATCGCGTTCGCCGCTGTAGCGCTTGTCCCCCAGCCATTCGGTTTCCGGTCCCCAGTAGATGTCTTCTTCGGGTTGCCAGATATCCACGCGGCCACCTCCAAACCCGAAGGTCTTGAAGCCCATGGACTCCAGCGCCACATTGCCCGCCAAAATAATCAGGTCGGCCCAGGAGAGTGCGTTGCCGTATTTCTGTTTGATCGGCCATAGTAGGCGGCGGGCCTTGTCCAGGTTGCCGTTGTCGGGCCAGCTATTGACCGGTGCGAAGCGCTGGTTGCCGGTGCCGCCACCACCGCGCCCGTCCGCGGTGCGATAGGTGCCGGCGCTATGCCAGGCCATCCGGATGAACAGGCCGCCGTAGTGCCCCCAATCCGCCGGCCACCAATCCTGCGAATCAGTCATCAGCGCGGTGAGGTCCCGCTTGACGGCGGCCAGGTCAAGTTTCTTGAAGGCTTCGGCGTAGTTGAAGCCTGGGTCCATCGGGTTCGAGGCCGGGGCGTGCTGGTGCAGGATGCCCAGGTTGATTTGCTTCGGCCACCAGTCCCGGTTGGAACGTGCCCCCGCCGTCGCCGGGGTACCGTGCATGCCGGCAAACGGGCACTTTTGTTGTTCGCTCATGATTGTCTCCTCCTGGTCGAAACACACAAAGGACTCGCGCTATAACGGACAAGTTCCGCCTGATGGTCAGCTTAGCAGCGGCTCATGGAGATACCATTTGCTTTGCCTGATGCTGGCGATATGCAACGGCTATTCTCCAGCCGGCAAATGGGCGTGCCCTACCCGGGCGAGGTCAACAGCACACCGGTCCCATCTCGAGCCGCGTGCCGGCCCCTTCCATGTCGGCGTGCAGGCGCTGGATTTCATCGATGCGAGGCAAGCAGGCCAGGAAGCTGCGCACCACGTCCGGATCGAAATGCGTGCCGCTATTGGACAGGATGTGTCCAAGGGCTTCCTCGGTGGACCAGGCCGGCTTGTAGGGACGCCTGGAAATCAGCGCATCGTAAACATCGCAGATCGCGGCGATCCGTCCCTCAAGGGGAATCTCACTGCCCCGCAGGCCGACGGGATAGCCCGTGCCGTCCCATTTTTCGTGGTGCGTAAGGGCAATCCGGCGGGCCATCCCGATCACCTCGGCCGGATGCTCGGGGATGATGTCTCCGCCAATTTCCGGATGCTGACGCATCACGACCAGTTCGTCGGAAGTCAGGCGCCCCGGCTTCAAGAGGATACTGTCGGGCACGCCGATCTTGCCCACGTCGTGCAGCGGGCTTGCCACCCGCAGCATTTCCGCCCAACGGGCATCCTTGCCATAGGACAGCGCAACCGCCTCGCACATGCGGCTCATGCGGACGATATGCTCACCGGTCTCGTTGTCCCGGTATTCGCCAGCACGTGCCAGGCTCATGTTCAACTGGTGGGCCATCTCCTCCACGTGGGACAGCATGGTGTCGTAGTACCCATAGGTGGCGAGCCCCATGTCAGTGAAGACCACGTTGGTCACGGCCTCCAGATAGCGCAGCCGTGCATCCTTGCCGCCGGGAATAACCTCCTCGACGATGCGGGTCAGTTCGTTGAGAACGATCGCATAAGCCCCCATGTAAAGCCGAAGATCGACGCCCAGTTGGTGATGGGTACGGCCTATCCGCCGGGCGGCTTCCAGGTAGTTGTCGTCGAAGTTGCCGGCAAAGACATGCTTCAGCCAGTGCTCCTTCTGGCTTCGGCGGGCCCGGACAAGCGCTTCGTCGCTGCGAAAGGCCGGAGCCGACGCCGAACAGGCGCGCAGACGTGTGTAAAGCACATCCAGAATCCGGTCGATGTGCGTTTCGATCAGGGGGAGAAACTCCCGAAGGACGTCCGCAACACTTTCATCAACAGAAAGGAGTTCGAACCACTGATTCAACTTCATTTGCATCGATCAGACCCGCGCAGCCCCAAAAATGAAAAAAGCGAAAGACACAGCTGATCGCGCCATTTCGCCACCCCGGATTCTAGATGTCCGCCAAACTCCCGCCGTTTGATCGACGTCAAAGAGCACCATGCCGATCTCCGTCGTCAATCGCGTCCGCCGTTAAATACTTCTCGCCGGTTGGTGCATTGCAGAAAGACCCTCTACATCACGCAGATCAATGGCTGCCGCCGCGTTTCGGCCCATGGACATGACAAATGTGCATTCCTGAACGGCCCCCGGTCAACCGGCTCAAGGCGTAAAGCGCCAATTTCACACTTTCATTTCGGCGCTGGTGACCGGCAATCATGTTTCTTTCGAATGCACACCCGACCCGGCCTTATTCATCCCTAAGCTTTTTCTCAGATTGGAGTTATCTCATGAAATCGACTCCCGCCGCCCCGGCCCGGTGGCTCGACGTGCTAACCTTCCGGCTCCGCAGATATCGCTGATCGGGCGCTGCCGACACGGCCGATGTCCGTCAATCTGAAAACAAGGCTTGAGGAGCCAGGTAGCGCCATGGATGACAAGATTCGCATCGCGGTTGTCGACGACAATGCTCCGCAACGCTTCATTCTGAGCAAGCTGTTAGAGAAGGACTACAGCGTCGAGACCTTTGAGAGTGGCGATGCTTTCCTGGCAAGCACGGGTGGCTTCGATATCGCCCTTCTCGACATCGGCATGCCTGGCCTGGACGGCTACGATACCTGCAGGGCCTTACGCCAGCAGCCAGGTGGCGACGCCATGACCGTCGTCTTCGTGTCGGCCCACGACACCGCCGAAGACCGCATCGCGGCCTACGAGGCGGGTGGCGACGACTATCTGCTGAAGCCGGTGGCGGCACACGAACTGCGTCACAAACTGGGCGGCATCGTTGCTCACCGGCAGGCCATCCGCACCTTGTCCCTCCAGTCGAACAGCGCGCGGGTGCTGGTGCAAAGAGCTTTCAGCAAGGTCGGCGACCTGGGCTTGGTCGTCGACGCGCTGCGCAAGCTCGCCGCCCAGGGTAGCCACGAAGGCGTCACCGAGCTGTTTATCGGCATCCTCAATGCCTGGGATCTGAACGGTGCGGTCCGCGTCATCACACCCAAAGGGCAGATTGATCGCACCACCGACGGCCCCCTCTCGCCGCTCGCGGCCTCCGTGCTCGCCACACGGCGGGATACCGGGCACCTCTTCGAGTTCGGCAGCCGCGCCCTGGTTACCTATCCGCGCATTGCGATCCTGATTCACAACCTGCCGACGGACGAACCGGACCGCCGCGCCAGTCTGCGCGAGCATCTGTCCACCTTGGCCGAATGCGCCGACCTGCGCATCCGCGACCTGGATGCCCTGAACACCCCGCAGGGCCCGGCAAGCGATGGCGGCAACCCGCTCGCCACGCTGGGGCAAACGCTGGCACAGATCGCAGAACAGGGCCGCGACAACTTGGCCCAGGCTCAGCACCTGCTCGTCGAGCCCCTGGAGAACCTGGAGCGCGCCCTCGACAGCATGAGCCTGACAGACATCCAGCGTGCCTATCTGGACGATCTGTTCAAGGCTGCCCAAGACGATCTGCACCGGTATTTCGACCGGGCCGCCGATATCGACCTGGAATTCCGCGAGCTTGTCGGCCGTCTGCTCCGATCCGCCGGCAACGGCCACTAAGCCACAGCACCGCCATTCATGGCAGCGGCATTTCGAGCTGAGATTATTATTGGGCCGCTAATAACACTATTCATAAAGCGGGAATTTCGCCGGAGTGGCCGAGTCGGTGAAAACCCTTCATACGCAAGGGAAATCCCTTAGTCACACAATTCACGGGCAATAGACACAAGGCGGCGCACCTTCTTTAAAGATGTGCGCCGTTTCACTATCCTCCAGCACAGCCGGGGAATATCATGAACAGCAGAATTCATCGATATTCTTCGAATGAATCAGGAGGCCCGCATTAGTTTCAATCTTTTCATTCCTGGTGACCTCAAGGATATTGGCGAAATAGGCAGGCGGGATCTGTTGATCCAGTTCCTGTACATGTTTCTGCCGGCGGCGTTGATTGTTATCGGTGGCGCCTGGTTACTCGGCCGCTCGTCGGAACGGGTTGCGATAACGCCGCTTCTTGCCAACGAGCAGGAACACGTTTCCGTCGCCCGTCGCCGCCTCGAAGACGACCTTGTGGTTCCCCTGGGCCATATCCAGAGCCTGGTGACCGAGGCGCCGATCCGCGATGCCTACCTGGCGCCGTCCCAGGCAAGCCTCGCGCAGATGCAGGAGGCGTTCGTGACCCTGCTCGCCCGCAACCCAGGCTACAGCTCGGTGCGCTGGATCGATCAGGATGGACAGGAGCAGGTTCGCGTCGACCTGAACGGTCTGGAAGGCAGGCCCATTCCGCGCACGCAACTGCAGAACAAGCGGAACCGTTATTTCTTCAAAGACATCATGGAGATGCAGGGCAACCTGATTTACATCTCCCCGCTGGACCTGCTGATGGACGGCTCGCGCATCGCCGAACCCTACACCCCAACCCTGCGGGTGGCTCAGCGCGTATTCGACGAGCACGGCAAGGCGCGTGGCTTCCTGATGATCAACCTGGCTGCCGGCAGCAATATCGAGGCCTTCGTCAAGAGCGCTGCACCGCTCGCGTCACGCCTGCAGCTGCTGAACAGCGAGGGCCACTGGCTGCGCAGCCCCGATCCGTCCGAAGAATGGGGCTTCATCCTGAAGCGCCCGTACACGTTCAACAGCCGTTACCCGGAAGCGTGGCGCGCCATTGCCGCTGCGGAAAGCGGGCAGCAGTTCATCGGCGACGACGTCTGGACCTGGTCCACCAGTGCCCTCTCCAAAACCTATGATGGCCGGGTCGAGACCCGCAATGCCTGGAAAGTCGTGAGCCGCCTGCCACAAGACGATCTTGCCCAGGTGCGGTGGGAGGTGTGGTCGCAGATCGGTGTCAGCAGCCTGCTGCTGTTGATCCTTTTTGCGCTCGGCTGCCGCCGGCTCGTCATTTCGAACGCCCTGCGCAATGCATCCTACAACGCGGAACAGATCGCCCGCGAGGAGGCCCGTGCCACCCAGCTGCTTTACCAGGCCCAGCAGAACTTCAAGGTCGTCTTCGAAGCCAATTCCAACGGCCTCGCGGTGGTGGACGTGAACAGCAGGATCGTCATGGCCAACCGGGAGCTGGGCCGCATCTTCGGCTATACCCACGACGAGCTGATAGGGCAATCCCTCTCCGTGCTGCTGCCCGACGACCGGCGCGACGCTCACGCCGCCTTTCTGGCCGCCTATTTCAGCCATCCCTTCAACCGCAAGATGGGCCGGGGCACCGCCCTGCATGGCAAGCGCAAGAGTGGCGACCTGTTCCCCATCGAGGTCGGCCTGAGCCATTTCCGTGACAACAACCGGGATTTTGCGCTCGCCAACATCGCGGACTTCACTGAACGCAATCGGGCGGAGGAGCTCGAGAAATTCCGCAGCAATGCGCTCCAGCTCCTCATCGAGGGCGCGCCATTGGAAAAGATCCTCGACGCCATCGTGCGGGGGATCGAAAAGATTGATCCCACCGCCCTGTGCAGCATCCTGCTGATAGGCCCGGACGGCGGTCGGCTGTTGCACTGCGCCGCCGCCAATCTGCCCGCGTTCTACATGAATGCCATCGACGGCCTGCCTATAGCCCCCGGCGAAGGTGCGTGCGGCACGGCCGCCCATTCCGGAGAGCGGGTCATCATCGAAAATATCCAGACCCATCCTTTCTGGCCGAAATATCGGGACATCGCGGCCCAGGCCGGGCTCGCCTCATGCTGGTCCGAGCCCATCAAGGACTCAGGCCATCAGGTGCTCGGCACCTTCGCCATCTATCACCGCAGCCCTTCCCTGCCGAGCGCCAACGACATCCAGCTGATAGGCCATGTATCCACCCTGGTCTCCCTGGCGATCGAGCGCAAGTACGCCGAGATATCGCTGGCCAGTTATCGCGACCACCTGGAGAACCTGGTTGAAGAGCGTTCGCGGACCATCAAGGAACTCAACCTGCAGCTTGAAAAGCGGGTCGAGGAGGCAGAGGACGCCAACCGCGCAAAAAGCACCTTCCTCGCCAACATGTCCCATGAGATACGGACACCGCTCAACGTGATCATCGGCTTCTCCCAGCTGCTGAAGAAGCCCTTTGCCGGCACCGAGCATGCTGCCAAGCTGGATGAGGTCATCACCTCCGGGCGTCACCTGCTGGCCATCATCAACGACATTCTGGACCTCTCGAAGATCGAGGCCGAGCAGATACACCTGCAAAGCCAAGCCTTCCGCGTACCGACGGTGGTCGACCGCGCCCACAGCATGCTGGTCATGCTGGCCGAGGAGAAGGGCCTGAGCCTGCGCCAGGAGATCGATGACCGCCTGAACGACATGATCGTCATGGGCGATGCGCTGCGGCTTGGGCAGATTCTCATCAACTTCATCAACAACGCGGTGAAGTTCAGCGACCGCGGCAGCATCGTCATCAGGGCCGGCCTCGACGCCCTGCAGGACGAGCACGCCACCCTGCGTTTCGAGGTCGAAGATGAGGGCATCGGCATTTCTTCCGAGCAGCAATCGCGCCTCTTTCAGGCCTTCAGCCAGGCCGACACCTCAACCTCGCGAAAATACGGTGGCACAGGGCTCGGGCTGGTCATCTCGCGCAAGCTGGCGATGCTGATGAACGGCGACGCCGGCGTGCGCAGCCAGCCGGGTGTCGGCAGCGCCTTCTGGTTTACCGCGCGGCTGGCGGTTGGCTCGCCGGACATGCTGCGCGC
Source organism: Zoogloea sp. (assembly GCF_041914405.1). Taxonomy (NCBI): domain Bacteria; kingdom Pseudomonadati; phylum Pseudomonadota; class Betaproteobacteria; order Rhodocyclales; family Zoogloeaceae; genus Zoogloea; species Zoogloea sp. The sequence continues at coordinate 41,120 of NZ_JAYSDK010000018.1, read as the reverse complement.
GACGACCGAGCCACCCGACAATGCCCCCTTCCGCTCCGACGCACGGATTCTCGTCGTCGAGGACAATGAGCTCAATCAGGACGTGGCACGGGAGATCCTGGCCGATTTCGGACTTACCGCGGACGTCGCCAACAACGGCGTGGAAGCCGTTGAAATGGCTCAGCGCAAGGCCTACGACCTGATCCTGATGGACATGCAGATGCCGGTCATGGACGGCCTGGAAGCAACGCAGCGGATACGCGCGATTCAGGGCCTCGATGCCGTTCCCATCATCGCGATGACCGCCAACGCCTTCGAGGACGACCGCAAGCGCTGCGAAGAAGCCGGCATGAGCGACTTCGTCTCCAAGCCGGTGGAGCCTCCGATTCTTCACCGGACCCTGCTCCGCTGGCTGGGCGCCGCCGCAACCACGCCATCTCCTGCTCAAGATGCACCCACCGTCACAGCGCCCGAGCCTGTACCCTCACTCGCCAGCCCAAGCAGCCAAGTCCCGGCAGATCGGGCACTGCCCGTCATTTCCTTCGAGCGCGGCGCATCCCTGTGGGGAAGCCGGGAGAAACACCAGCGCTTCCTGCAGAAATTCGTCGACCAGTTTGGCGACGCCATGACGCGACTGGAAGCCGCCGACATTGCCGACAGGACTGCGCTGGTCCATAAGCTCCGGGGCGCCGCCGCCAACATCGGGCTCGAAATGCTGGCCGATGCGGCCCGGACACTCGAACTCCAGCTCAAGCAGCGTGAAGACTGCGACACGGCCTTCGAGGCTTTCAGGGAAGCACTGGCACTCACCCTGGCACAGATCGCCGCTGCGGCCCCGGTCAGCACAGGCTCGACCGGCAAGCCGCCGGTCCAGACGGTCAATCTGAGCCCCCTACTGGAGCAGATACGGCAGGCGCTGCAAAGCGACGATCCGGACGAGGTGGAACCTTTCATCACCCAACTCAAGTCTCAAGTAGCGGAGGACCAGTTGAAGGCTCTGACCGACGCCCTGTCCAACTACGACTTCCGCGGTGCGGAAAAGGCGCTCAGCGCACTGGCCCAAGGTCTCGGCATGATCCATGGAGGCCGCGGATGACCATCGGACCCATCCTCGTCGTCGACGACGAGCCACTGAACCTGGACGCCATGCGCCAGGCGCTGAAAGCCAACTACAAGCTGGTGTTCGCCAACTGCGGCAGCGATGCGCTTGCCGCTGCCCGCCGCCACAATCCCGCCCTGATCCTCCTGGACATCCAGATGCCCGGCATGGACGGCTACGAAGCCTGCCGCCAGCTGAAGGCCGATCCGCAGACCGCGGCAATCCCGGTCATCTTCGTCACCAGCCTGTCGGAAACCCCGGACGAAACCTACGGCTTCCAGGTCGGAGCGGTGGATTACATCACCAAACCCATCCACCCGGCGATCGTCCAGGTACGGGTCGCGAATCAGCTCAACCTGGTACGCGCCTCCGAGCTCGAACAGAGCCATCGAGACGCCATCAGCATGCTCGGCGAGGCCGGGCACTTCAACGACACCGATACCGGTTTGCACATCTGGCGGATGGCTGCTTACGCCCGGGCAATTGCCGCCGCTGCCGGCTGGAACGAGGAAGCCTGCATGCTGCTGGAACTCGCTGCGCCTGCACGACACCGGCAAGATCGGCATTCCCGGGGCCATCCTGCGCAAGCCCGGCAAGCTCGACGCCGACGAATGGGTCATCATGCGCACCCACACCACCATCGGCCACGAGATCCTTGCCAAGAGCAAGGCGCCGGTCTTCCAGCTAGCGGCCGAACTCGCCCTGCGCCACCACGAGAAATGGGACGGCGGCGGCTACCCCGATGGCCTCGCCGGCACTGCGATCCCCGAATCGGCTCGGATAGTCGCGTTGGCCGACGTCTTTGATGCCCTGACCATGAAGCGGCCATACAAGGATGCGTGGCCAATAGAGCGCGTGATAAGGTTCGTCGAGGAAAACGCCGGGACCCACTTCGAGCCGCGTCTGGTCGGGATATTCACCAAAATCATCCCACAACTCCTCGAGATCAAGGCGTTGTGGGATGCACGAGAAAACGCCACGGAAAAGCAAAAATGAGTGAGGACCTGTTCGAAGACAATTCAGCACAGCGAGCGCGCGTGATGATCGTCGATGACGACGATATTTCCGCCAGCCTGCTCGAGACCCTGCTCGAGGACGAATTCGAGACCTGCACCCTGCCCTCCGGCGAAGCCTGCCTCGACCACATCATCCGTTTCGCCCCCGACGTTGTGCTGCTGGACATCCAGATGAGCGGCATCGACGGCTATGAGACCTGCCGTCGCCTGCGTTCGCTCGAGGAGTGGTCTTCACCCACGGAACAGCCGGTCGTCATCTTCTTCTCCGGCCACGACACGCTGGAAGAACGCCTCCAGGCCTATGAGTCGGGTGGCGACGACTTCATCGCCAAGCCGCCGGCACCGGAAGAAGTGCTGAGCAAGGTACGGGCGCTGGTCACGCTGGTCGCCGAGCGGAAGCGCATGCAGTCCGAAAAGGACTCAATGCAGAAGATGGCCATGTCCTTTCTCACCAACCTGGGCGAGAGCGGCGTGGCGCTGCAGTTCCTGCGCAGTGGCCTGGCCTGTACTGACATGGCCGAACTGGCCCGTCTGACCATCGCCGCCCTGCGCGACTACGGTCTGGATGCCCATGTGCAGCTCGGTGCGCCCGGCCGCGCCAAGACCTTCGTCCCCTCAGGAAGCGCGGCGCCGCTGGAGGAGTCGGTGTTCGAGCAGGTCCGCAAGATGGAGCGCATCTTCCAGTTCCGCCGCAAGATCGTCATCAACTACCCGCACGTTTCCATCCTCGTCAATAATTTCCCGATCGAGGACGAGGATCGTTGCGGCCGCCTGCGCGACCACCTGGCCATCATCGCCGAAGGCTGCGAGGCGAGCATGCTGGCCCTGCTGCGCGACAGCGAGATCCAGGCCCGCACCACGCTTCTGCAAGACACCGCGGCGGGGGTGGAGAACGCCATATTGAGCTTGCGCGAGCAGTACCGTGCGCTGCAGGCAGAAACCCGCCTGAGCCTGCATGAACTCAACCAGTTTTTTGCCAAGGAGCTGATTTACCTCGGCCTTTCAGAGATCCAGGAAGAGCAGATGCTGTCCATGCTGTCCCGTGGCATCGAGCAGACCATGACGGCATTCGACAGAGGGCTGGATTTCGATTCCCAACTGGGCGGCCTGTTGGCCAACATCCGGGCGGGCAAGGACTCAACAAGCTGATCCAGCGCCCTGGCGCAGGGTTCTTCCACCTTCAACGTGGCTGCGGGGGCGAATGTGAATCGCCCCCGCAGTTCTTTCTCTTGCTTCAGGCCTTGCTACGCAAGGCCGCTGCGGCTTTAGAACACGTGGTTCACACCGACCATGTAGCCGTTCGGGTCGTAGCCCGGCTTGGCGACGGTGCCGACCAGGTTGCCGCCGTCGGTCAGGCTGTAGGTGCCGTTGGCCTTGTTGAGCACCTTGCCCCAGGTGCCGTACAGCGTCGTGCTGTCCTGCAGCTTGTAGGCGTAGGCAAGGCCCAGCAGGTTGGCGTCGCGGTTCTTGATCGACTTGTCGTCGAGCTGGCTGTAGCTCACGAAAGCCTTGCCACGCCACACCGGAATGCCGGCGCTGACGCTCCAGCCTTCGGCCTTGGACAGGGTGCCCGTCACGTTCTCGTAGTTGCCGCCGCTGATCCGGCCCGCCACATAGTTGCCGTACAGGGTCGCAAAGCCCAGGTTGTAGCTGCCGCCGACCTGCCAGCCGCGCCGCTTGGCGAGACCGGTCTCCTGCGCGCCGGTCGCCGGGGCCACGTAGCTGCCGTTATCCAGGCTCCAGGTGGTGAAGGTCGCGTTCAGCGGGCCGCCGCTGTAGAACAACGCCAGGTCGCCGCCACGGCCGGCCTTGTCGGTGGTCACCGTCGTCGAACCCGCAGCGACCGGCGTCACCATGTTCACGTTGTTCTCGCTACCACTGCTCAGCGTCAGCTGACCGGAGAAGCCGGCGACCTTCGGCGAGGCGTAGACGAGGGAATTGTTCAGGCGCGTCGGCATGCCACCGATCACCGGCAGCAGGCCAGCGGACGAACCGAAGAAGCCGGCGCCCATCGCCGCGGACATCACCGACGAGGTGTAGGAGCCGGCATACTGACGGCCGGCGGTGACGGTGCCGAAACGGGTCGAGAGACCGGCGTAGATCTGGCGCGAGAAGATCTGGCTGCCGTTGCTGGTCTGGCCGCCACTGGACACCGCGGTGTTGTTGATGCCCGGCGTGATCGCGCCGGTGCCGACCGAGCCCGTGTCGAACAGCAGGCCGGCTTCCATCAGGTACACCGCCTTCACGTCGTCGCCGAGTTCCTTCTCGCCCTTGAAGCCGATCCGCGACGAGGACATGCCGCCGGAGCCGATGGTGGACTTCTGGCCGTAGCCGCTGTTCACCGTCGAGGCGCTGACATCGGCCACGCCGTAGATCGTCAGCGTGCCGGACGGGCCGGTCGGTACACCCATCTGCAGGCCGGCGCCACGGGCCGGGCCGCCGGTCTGAATCTCGGTCTTCTTCTGCTCTTCCTGGTTCTTCATGAGCTGCTGGATCAGCTGGCGCTGTTCGGCCAGTTCGCGCTTGAGCGCGTCGATCTCGCTTTCAGCGAAGGCCGGGGCGGCGGCGCTGCCGAAGGCAGCCAGCAAGAGCAGGCTCAGCGGGCGACGGAGGGTGGCGGGCTTGTTGTTCTGCATGGTCAGTCTCTTCCTTGGTCCGGTGATTAGCCGGGATGGGTTGGCCCCTCTGTGGGGGCTGTATGTCGGGCCGGCAATAGAGCCGCCGGCCCGGTGTTCTACTGGTGGGAGCGATTTCCCGTGGGGGCGAATTCATTCGCCCGCGGAGCTTGGTCAAGGAATGCGGGCGATGGAGGGCGAATGAATTCGCCCCCACAGCCCTCTGCCCAGACCCCCGGGGCCCTTGGCTCAGGCCCGCATCTGCAGCGGCTGGGCGTTGCGGAAGGCCTCCAGGCGTTCGGCCTGCAGGGCCTTGGCGGCGGCCACGTTCTTCTCCTTCACGTGGCCGTAGCCGCGGATCTCGTCGGGCACGCTGGCCAGGTCCACCGCCGCCGCGTGATTGGCGGCGTCGAGCCGGGCGACGATGTCATCCAGCAGCACGATGTAATCCTCGATGGCCTGGCGTTCCTCGCGGCGCTCTGCGCTCTTGCCGAAAACGTCCAGACTGCCGCCGCGCAGGCTCTTGAAGCGGGACAGCAGGCGGAAGGCCTTCTGCACCCACGGGCCGTACACCTTCTTCTGCAACTCGCCGGTCTTCGGATCTCGGTCGGCCAGCAGCGGCGGCGCCAGGTGGTACTTGAGCGTGTAGCCGTGCTTGAACTGGGCATCGAGCTGGGCCAGGAAGGCCGGATCGCTGTGCAGGCGGGCCACCTCGTACTCGTCCTTGTAGGCCATCAGCTTGTAGAGGTAGCGGGCGGCCGCCTCGGCGAGCGCGGTCTGGCCGGGCAGCAGACGGGATTCGGCGCCGTGCACCTTCTTCACCACATCGGCGTAGCGCTTGGCATAGGCCTCGTCCTGATAGGCGATCAGCTCGGGGATGCGTACCTCCAGCAGGCGCTTGAGTTCGCCCTGGGCCCCTACCGTGTCGAGAATGGCGCGGGCTGCCGGCGTCAGGGCCGGCACGGCACGCAGCGCGATCACCGGGGCATTGCCGCGGGCGACCTCGGCCTCGACGAAGGCCCGGTCCACCACCGCCATGCGGCCCCACTTGAAGGCTGCAAGGCTCATCTCCACGCCGACGCCGGACTGGCGGATCGCCGTTTCGATGGACTCGGCAGCCAGCGGCAGCGTGCCGGCCTGGTAGGCCACGCCAACCATGAACAGGTTGGTCGCCATGCTGTCACCGAACAGGCCCTCGGCCAGCGCCTGGCCGTCGAGGAAGACGTTGTCGGCCTTGCGGGTGACGCGGTTGAGGCCGGCAGTCAGCCCAGTCACCGCCGGGAACTGTACATGGCGGTCGGAGACCATGTGGCCGGTCGGCGTCTCGGTGGTGGACACGATGGCGATGGTGCGTTCCGGGTGGCACTTGTCCAGGTTCTTCGGATCCGTCGCGTTGAGGATGTCGAAGCCCAGATACAGATCGGCGCTGCCGTCGGAGATCTTGTTGGCGCCGACAAAGGGCTGCGCGCTCACCTTGATGTCCGAGATCACCGCCCCGCCCTTCTGGGCCAGGCCGGTCTGGTCGAGGCCGACCACGTGCTTGCCTTCCATCCGCGCGGCGTTGGCGAGGGTCGCCACGACAGTCACGGAGCCGGTGCCGCCGATGCCCATCACGTGCACACCGAAATCGCCGGTGATCTTGAACTCGGGCTGCGGGATGTCCCGCTCCAAGGCCGGAATGCGGCCCTTCTTCTTTTTCTTCGGCGCGTCGCCGGCGGCCGGCTCGGGGTTCGGCGTGACCGTCACGAAGGACGGGCAAAAGCCCTTCACGCAGGAGAAATCCTTGTTGCAGGACGACTGGTGGATGCGCGTCTTGCGGCCGAACTCGGTCTCGACCGGCTCCACGCTCATGCAGTTAGACTTCTCGCCGCAATCGCCGCAGCCTTCACAGACCCGCTCGTTGATGATGGTGACTTCCGCCGGCTCGGCGGCCTTGCCACGGCTGCGGGCGCGGCGCAGCTCGGCGGCGCACTCCTGGTCGTGCAACAGCACGGTGGTGCCCGGCGTGGCGGCCAGCTCGCGCTGGGCCTCGTCGAGGCGGTCGCGGTGCCACACTTCGGTGTGGCCAGGCAGCTGGACGCCGGAGTAGTCGGACAGGTCGTCGGTCGTCACGATGACGCGGCGTACGCCGTTGGCGAGCAGGTCGGAGACCATCGCCGCCACCGGGTGGGCGCCCATGATCTCCTGGCCGCCGGTCATCGAGGTGTGCGCATTAACCAGCAGCTTGAAGGTGATGTTGGCGCCGGTGGAGGCCGCGTAGCGCACCGCCAGGCTGCCGGAGTGGGCGTAGGTACCGTCGCCCATGTTCTGGAAGATGTGCTGGGTGTCGGTGAAAGGCGCCATGCCGATCCACTGGGCGCCTTCGCCGCCCATGTGGGTGCCCATCACCACGTTGCGGTCCATCCACATGGCCATCGTGTGGCAGCCGATGCCAGCCGACACGATGCTGCCTTCCGGCGCGACGGTCGAGCTGTTGTGCGGGCAGCCGGAGCAGTACCAGGCGGTACGGTTCATGGTCGGCAGCTTGTTGCGCGCATGGATCTCGTCGAGACGCTTGATCCAGGCCTCGGCCGATTCGACACGGGCCTTGCGCGACAGGCGCTTGAGCAGCGCACGGGCGATCACGTCGGACTCGAACTCGCCGTAGTGCGGCAGCAGCTCCTTGCCCTCGTCGTCGAACTTGCCGACGATGCGCGGCGCGTTGGCACGGCCGTAGAGCACTTCCTTGGCGAACATCTCGAGGAAGGGACGCTTTTCCTCGATGACGAAGATCTCTTCCAGCCCCTCGGCGAACTCGCGCACGATGGTCGGTTCCATCGGGAACAGCATGCCCATCTTGAGGATGCGGATGCCGTAGCGGCGCAGCGCCTCGTCGTCCAGGCCCATCTCGAGGAAGGCCTGGCGCACGTCGTTGTAGGTCTTGCCGGCGGTGACGATGCCGAGCCAGGCGTCCTTGTTCTCGAAGACGATGTTGTTGAGCTTGTTGGCGCGGGCGTAGCGACGCGCCACTTCAAGGCGCCGGGTGTACAAGGACTGTTCCATCTCCAGCGCCTCGACGCGCACGTTCATCCCCAGGTTCATGTTGGGGAAGAAGGGCTTGCCGTCGAAGTTGAGATCCGGCGTCACGAAGTTGAGGCGCGCCGGGTCCACATTGGCCGTGCCGCTGCCGTCCGCCACGTTGGTGACGATCTTCATGCCGATCCACAGGCCGGACAGGCGGGACATGTTGTAACCGTGCAGACCCAGGTCGAGGATCTCCTGCACGTTGCCGGGGAACAGGGACGGGATGCCCACGTGGTAGAGCATCGGCTCCGACTGGCTGCACAGGGACGAGCTCTTGCAGCTCGGATCGTCACCGGCAATCGCCAGCACGCCGCCGTTCTTGCCGATGCCCGTGTAGTTGGCGTGCTTCAGCGCATCGCCGCTGCGGTCCACACCCGGCGCCTTGCCGTACCACATGCCGGTCACGCCATCGAACTTGGGCTTGCCGACGGTGTGCATCATCTGCGTGCCCCACACGGCGGTGGCGGCCAGGTCCTCATTGAGTCCGTCGACGAAATGGATGTGGTTCTCGAGGAGCAGCTTCTGCTGCTTGATCAGCGCGGCGTCGAGCATGCCGACCGGCGAACCGCGGTAGCCCGAGATGAACATGCCGGTCTTGAGGCCGCGACGGGCGTCTGTGCGCACTTGGTCCAGGCTGAGACGCACCAGCGCGTCGATACCGCCCAGATTGATGCTGCCCTGTTCCTGCGTGAAGATGTTCGAAAGGTCTTGCTTGGATGACATGGAAAAGTCCTCTTCCGGTCGCCCCACCCTCCTCCAACCGGTACTGCAGGCCGAGCGAGTCCCGGCCACGCTCGCGGGGAGCGTCGCCAGGCGTCGGCGCAGGCCGGGATTCGGGGCGAGATTCGCGGCCGGCGGACTCGAGTCCGCCGGGCCGTGCTTTAGACGAAGCGCATCGAGACGGAGCCGAGATCCTGGAAGCGCACGTTCACGTGGTCGCCCGGATTCACCGCGATGGCTTCGGTGACGCCGCCGGTCATGATGAAGGTGCCAGCCGGGATCTCCTGGCCGCGGGCGCCCAGGTGGTTGGCGAGCATCGCGACGGCGGTCAGCGGGTGGCCGAGAACGGCCGCGCCGGCGGCCATCGCCTTGATCTCGCCGTTGATTTCCATGACCACGCCGAGGGTGCGCAGGTCCAGGCCTTCAAGGTCGCGCATGGTGTTGCCGACCACGAAGCGGGCCGACGAAGTGTTGTCGGCGATGACGCTCTTCAGGTCGAACTTGAAGTCGCGGTAGCGGGAGTCGATGACTTCCACTGCCGGCAGCACGAAGTCCACCGCTGCCATCACGGCGCCCACGTGGCAGCCGGGACCCTTCAGCGGAGCCTTGGTGACGATGCAGATCTCGGCTTCGACCTTCGGGTGGATCAGCTCGCTGTGCTTGATGTCGCCGCCGTCCGGGCGGGCCATGTAGTCGGCGACGAAGCCGAACACCGGCACGTCGACGCCCATCTGCTTCATCTTGGCGAAGGACGTGAGGCCGCACTTGAGACCGGCCACCTTGTTGCCGCGGGCTTCCTTGCGGCGGCGGATTTCGTCCTGGATCGCGTAGGCGTCGTCCCAGTCCATGTCCGGATGGTCGTCGGTGATCTTGGTGACGTCACGTGCCTGCAGCTCGGCGCTTTCCAGGTGCTCGGCGAGGGAGAGGATGGTGGCTTGATCGAGTTTCATGGGAATGCCCTTGCTGGAATCAGATGAAGCGCACCGACGTGCCGCCCAGGCCGCCGACGCTGCAGGTGAGGCTGTCGCCGGCCTTGACCGGGACGAGCGGGGATTGGGAGCCGGACAGGATCACCTCGCCGGCCTTCAGGGCGATGCCCAGGCGGCCAAGGGTGTTGGCCAGCCACACCACGGCATTGACCGGAGAGCCCTGCACGGCAGCGCCGGTGGAGGTGCTGATGATCTCGCCATTCTTCTCGAGGACCATGCCGGCCAGCGCCAGGTCGAGGTCACGCGGGCTCTTGCGCACGCCGCCGAGCACCAGCACGCCGCAGGAGGCATTGTCGGCGACGGTGTCCTGGATCTTGATCTTCCAGTCGCGGATGCGGGAATCGACGATTTCGAAGCACGGCACCACGCATTCGGTGGCGCGCAGCACGTCGGCCGCGGTAACGCCGGGGCCCTGCAGGTCGCGCTTGAGGATGAAGGCCACTTCGGCTTCGGCCTTGGGGGCGATCATGGAATCAACGGGGATCGCTTCGCCCTCGTTGTAGATCATGCCGGAGGTCATCTGGCCGAAGTCCGGCTGATTCACCTTGAGCATGTCCATCACCACCTTGCTGGTGACGCCGATTTTCTTGCCGATGATGGTCTCGCCGGCGTCCAGGCGACGCTGGATCATGCGCAGCTGGATCTTGTAGGCGTCTTCGATGGTGATCTCGGGTTCGCGGTCGGTCAGCGGGTCCACCGCGGTGCGGGTGATCAGCGCGTTGTAGAGCTCGTCACCGTATTGCTCGATCTTGTTCTGATTCATGGAAGGCTTCCGTCAGTCTGTTAGGTGTAGGTGCCGGCCCCAGAGGGAGGGAGCCAGGGCCGGCGGGCGCACCATGGGGACAGTGCGCCGTGGGAGCGGAGTCAGGTCAGTACTTGATCATCACGTTGCGCAGCTCGGTGTAGAACTCCAGCGAGTGCAGGCCGCCTTCACGGCCGATGCCGGACTGCTTGGAGCCACCGAAAGGCGTGCGCAGGTCACGCAGGAACCAGCTGTTGATCCAGCACAGACCGACTTCGATCTGCGTGGCCAGGCGGCTGGCGCGGCTGATGTCCTGGGTGTAGATGGAGGTAGCGAGACCGTACTTGGTGTCGTTGGCCATACGCACCGCTTCTTCTTCGGTGTCGAAGGGCTGAATGTGGCAGCACGGTCCGAAGATCTCCTCACGCACGACGGAGGCGGTTTCCGGCAGGCCAGTCCAGATGGTCGGCTCGACCCAGCAGCCGTCCTTCAGCGCGTCCGGCATGTTGGGCACGCCACCGCCGGTGACGATGGTAGCGCCTTCGGCCTTGGCCTTCTCGTAGTAGGACAGCACCTTCTTCTGGTGCACCTTGCTGACCAGGGGGCCGATCTTGGTATCCGGATCGAAGGGAAGACCCGGCTTCATGGCCTCGGCCTTGGCCTTCAGTGCATTCACAAATTTGTCGAAAATCGGGCGCTCGACATACACGCGCTCGGTGCCCAGGCAGACCTGGCCACAGTTCTCGAAGACCGAACGGGTGACGGTATTGACCGCGTTCTCGAAGTCGCAGTCGGCGAACACCACGGCGGCGTTCTTTCCGCCCAGCTCCAGGGACACCGGGCGGATGCCATCAGCGCCGGCCTTCATGATGGCGGTGCCGGTCTTGGTCTCGCCGGTGAAGGTGATGCCGTCCACGTCGGGATGGGCGGTCAGCAACGCGCCAGCGGAATCCACGCCATAGCCGTTGACCACGTTGTACACACCGGCGGGCACGCCGACCTTGTTCATCACTTCGCCGAGCAGGGTCGCGGTGGCCGGGGTGACCTCGGAGGGCTTGACGACCACGGTGTTGCCGCAGGCCAGCGCCGGGCCAACCTTCCAGGTCATCAGCAGCAGCGGCAGGTTCCACGGGCTGATCACCGCGATCACGCCGCGCGGCGTGCGCACGCCGTAGCTGCGCGCGGTCTTGCCATCGGGGGTGCGCATCTCGAAGGACTCGGTAGAGACGTTCTTGATGGTGTCGGTGAAGATCTGGAAGTTGGCCGCGCCGCGGGGAATATCAATGTGGGACGCCAAGTGGGCCGGCTTGCCGGTGTCGGCGATTTCGGCCTGAAGGAAGTCATCGAAGCGGTTGTTGATCTCGGCGACGATGCCATCGAGCATCTTGCAGCGCTCGACCACCGACAGCTTGCCCCAGGGGCCGTGCAGCGCGGCCTTCGCGGCGGCCACGGCGGCATCCACTTCAGCCTTGCCGGCCTCATGGACCAAGCCGATCAGGGAGTTGTCCACCGGGTTGCGGTTTTCGTAGGTCTTGCCGCTGACGTTGGTGACGTACTCGCCGTTGATGAAGTTCTTGAATTCTTTCATGTCTTTCTCACTGTCTGAGGTCTCGTAGGCCCGGCTGGTCACGGCACCTGGGCGGGCACGGCCCGACGGGAGCTGGACACTTCTTCCGGATTGATCGCTCGGCGGGGGCGCTGTTCTCGGCCTCGGTCGATCGACTGAATCTAGTTTAGCGAGATTTAATTAAAATCTCGATATTTTTTTATTCGGTAGTTGTCCCATTGCGACGCCCTTGCGGGCGTCGCCGTGGATGCTGCAAGAATCAGGTGAACACGCTCAGGAAAGCCTCGTTGAGCTTGCGGTCGTGATAGAAGATCGCAGGCCCGAGGGTTTCGTCGTACCACGTGATGACAGGCTTGTCCGGATAGGCGATGTAGCCGCCGGAGAACACCTCGTTGCGGTTGCCGGACGGGTCGAAGAAGTAGATCGTCTCGCCGCGGGTGATGCCGTGGCGGGTCGGCCCGATGTCGATCGAGGTGTGGGTGCGGGACAGCACATCACCGGCGTGCAGTACCTTCTCCCAGCTGCCCAGCTCGAAGGACACGTGGTGCAGCTTGCCCTTCACCGGCTGGCGGATGAAGGCCACGTCGTGGGCCTTGTTGGCGCAGGTCAGGAAGGTGCCGATCATGAACTCCGGCTGGTTCTTCAGCACCACCTTCTCGGTGATGTAGAAGCCGAGTACCTCGGTGAAGACCTTCACCGAGCCATCAAGGTCATCGCCATACAGCAAGCAATGGTCGAAGCGCGACGGGGAGATGCCGACCAGGCCGTCCGGCCACGGGTTCGGGTTGACGTCCGGGCCATCGGTGCCGCAGTTGTTGCCGATTTGTTCCTTCTCGGCGAACAGCTCCATCACGTGGCCGGTGGGCACCGTGAAGCGGAAGCGCTTGCCGGTCTTGGGGTGCTCGCCCGCCTCGATCCAGCCGAGGTCGGAGCACAGGCCGCAGGCTTCCAGGTCGGCAGCCAGCTTGTGGAGGGTCTCGACGGAGTCGACCTTCCAGCCCATGTAGTCCATGCCCGCGTTGTCCGCCTCGCGCAGCACGATGCTGTGGTGGTCGTGTTCGTCCCACGCCTTGAGGAACACGCGGCCTTGGGCATCGCGCTCCACTTCGATCAGCCCCAGCACGTCCTTGTAGTGCTTGAGCGCGGGTTCCAGCTCAAGCACACGCAGGGAAATGTGGCCGGGGCGCAATACGCCGGTAATTGCCATTTGATTTATCTCCTGGTTGGATATGTCGGTTCGGCCCTGCTCCGCTCAGTGATGGGCGGATGCGGAACGACCGTGGTTGATCATCGAAACGGCCAGGGTGGCGATCACTGCGGGGATCGCGATGGCCATGAAGTTGTGTTGCAGCGGGAGAGACATGCCGACCAGGGTGCCGATAACAATCGGTGCCAGGATCGCGCCGCTGCGGCCGACGCCGGACGCCCAGCCGATGCCGGTGGAGCGCACCGCCATCGGGTAGTACTGGCCGACATAGGCGTAGGTGAGAATTTGCGTGCCGATGGTGGAGGCACCGGCCAGACCGACCAGCACGTACAGCACTTCGGTCGGAACCTTGTAGCCGAGCAGCGTGATCGACACCGCCGCCAGCGCGTAGAAGCCAACCAGCACGTACTTGATGTGGAAGCGGTCGGCCAGCCAGCCGCCACCGATGGCCCCGATCATCGCGCCGAAGTTGAGCACCAGCACGAAGGTCAGCGCCGAGCCGAGGCTGTAGCCGGCACCGGCCATCAGCTTGGCGAGCCAGGAGCTGAGGGCGTACACCATGAACAGGCACATGAAGAAGGCGACCCAGAACATCGTGGTGCTGAAGCCACGGCCATCCTGGAACAGCTTGCCGATCGGCGCGCCATGGGCATGGTGAGCGTGGGGCAGCATGAACTCGTCACCGGCGGCCGGCACGTAGGACGGCTCGATGCGCGGCAGGATGCGCTTCACCTCTTCGGCACGACCGTGCTTAATCAGGAAGGCCATCGATTCCGGCAGCGACTTGAGGATCAGCGGGATCAGCAGCACCGGCAGGCCGGCAGCAACGAACACCGACTGCCAGCCGTAGCTCTCGATCAACCCCTTGCCGAGCAGCGCCGCCAGCATGCCGCCCACCGAGTAGCCGCTGAACATCAGCGTCACCAGCGTGCTGCGCATCTTGCGCGGCGAGTACTCGGTCATCTGGGCGACCACGTTCGGCATCACGCCGCCGATGCCCAGCCCCGCCAGGAAGCGGGTGATGCTGAAGCTCACCGGGTCGGAGGTGAAGCCGGCAGCGGCCGTGAACACGCTGAACAACAGCATGCAGATCGCGATGGCCCAACGGCGGCCGATCTTGTCGGCGATGGTGCCGAGGAAGATGGCGCCGAACATCATGCCGAACAATGCCGAACTAACCATGAAGCCAGCGTTGGTCGGGGAAACGCCCATTTCCTTCATGATCGACGGCAGCGCAATGCCCGCTACCGCCAGGTCGTAGCCGTCGAAGATGATGATGAGGGCGCACCAGAACAGCACGAGGCCATGAAAGCCGCCAAAACGTGCGTGATCGGTGAGCTTGTGTACGTCGATCTGTGCCATGTTGTCTCGCTTATTTAGTTGTTATGAAAAATGGGGAGGGACGAAGCCGACGGCCTCAGCCGAGGTCGCCGCCACCGACCGGCACGATCGAGCCGGTGATGTAGGAGGACTCGTCAGAAGCCAGGAAGAGGATCGGGGCCACCTGCTCGTCGATCGTGCCGTAGCGGTGCATCAGGCTCGAATCGATGGTCTGGTCGATGACGCCCTGGTACCAGGCCTGCTCCTGCTCGGTCGGCTGGGCCTGATTGCGCGGGATGCGGCGTGGCGGCGCCTCGGTGCCGCCGGGCGCGGTGGCGTTGATGCGGATGCCGTCCTTGGTGTGCTCCATGGCGATGGAGGCGGTCAGCGCATTGACGCCGCCCTTCGCGGCCGAATACGGCACGCGATGGACGCCACGGGTGGCGATGGACGACACATTGACGATGACGCCCTTCTTCTGCGCCAGCATCGGCGGCAGCACGGCGCGGCAGCACCACAGGGTCGGGAACAGGGAGCGGCGGATCTCCGCCTCGATCTGCGCCTCTTCGTAATGCTCGAAGGGCTTGGCCCAGATCGTGCCGCCGACGTTGTTGATCAGCACATCGACGCGCCCAAAACGGGCCAGCGCCTCGGCCACCACCGACTCGGCGCCGGCGAAGGTTTCCAGGTCGGCCTGGAAGGCCGCCGCCTTGCCGCCGGCCTGGGTGATCTCGGCAACGACTTCTTCAACGAGCGGCGAGCGATCCACCGCCAGTACCAGGCCGCCCTCGGCGGCTACGTTCAGGGCCACGCCGCGGCCGATGCCCTGGGCCGCGCCGGTGACGATGACGACCTTGTCGGTAAAGCGATCGGCACGGCTCATGCTGCGGCTCCTTCGCTGGAGGCGGAGAACTTCTCGAAGTAGAAGTTGGCCGGGGCCACGCCTGCGCCCGCCATCCACTTGCGCACGCCTTCGACCATCGGGGGAGGCCCGCAGACGTACACATCCGCGTTACCTTCATTGAGGTTGGCCGGTGTCAGGTGATCGGTCACATAACCGAGGCGCGGGTGGCCGCTGGCGCCATCCACCACACAGGTGAAGTAGTCGAAGTTCGGCATCGCCGCCTTCAGGGCTTCCAGGGTGTCCAGTTCGACGAGGTCGTCGTTGGTATTGACGCCGTAAGCCAACAGGATGGGCTGGGTGGTCGGGTTGTCCTGCAGCCAGCGCAGCATGGACAGGAACGGCGCCAGGCCGGTGCCGCCGGCGAGCATCAGGATCGGGCGCTGCGCCGGGCGCAGGTAGAAGCTGCCGTAGGGGCCGGTGAAGGTCATCGCGTCGCCGGTGTTGGCCTTGCTGCGCATGAAGGTGCTCATCAGGCCGTTGGGGACGTCGCGAATCAGGAAGGACAGCTCATTGCGGTTGGGCGCGGAACTGAAGGAATAGGCGCGGGTTTCCTGCGTGCCCGGCACGTTCAGGTTGACGTACTGGCCCGGCAGGAAGGACAGCGGCTTGTCGGCCTGCAGGGAGAAAGACACGGTGGTCGCGGAGTCGCGGTCGATCTTCGACAGCTTGCCGCCGTGGGTCGCCACTTCGGTCTTGCAGGCGGCGGACGAGGCCGGCACGCGGATCACGCAGTCGGATTCCGGGCGCATCTGGCAGGTGAGGATGTAGCCCTGCGCAGCTTCGTCGTCGGTCAGGGCGTCTTCGATGTACACGCCCTGGGTGTAGCGGCCACTTTCGCAGTGGCACTTGCAGGTTCCGCAGGCGCCGTCACGGCAGTCCAGCGGAATGTTGATCTTGGCCCGGTAGGCGGCATCCGCCACCAGCTCGTCGGCTTCGCAGGGAATGATGCGGGTGACCCCATCTTCGAACTGCAGCGCAATGTTGTAGGTCATGGTGAGCGCCCCTCTGTCGTGGAGTAAAACAAGGGCCCGCCCTCCGGCGGGCCCGATACATCAGATGTGGTAGATGTCCAGCACGTGATGGATGTGGTCGTTCTTGAGGACCACGTACTTGCGCTTGATCAGCGGCTTCGGACCGGTAACGTCGAGGGTGTATTCGGACGTGCCGAAGTAGGTATCGACGATCTGGTAGCGGTAGCTATGGGTGGTCCAGTTGAAGCGCAGCCGGATCGTGCTGTCGTCCTGGGAGAGGATCTCCAGGTTGTTGATCGCGTGGCCGGTGCGGGTGTCCGGAATGGTGGCGCTCGAGCGTTCGGTCTCGATGCGGAACACGCGGTCTTCCAGACCCTGCTTGTTGGCGTAGTAGATCAACGAGACTTCGTTCTGCGGATTGGTGGTCAGCGTGCCGTCGTCATCCCAGGACGGCATCCAGAACTCCACGTCTTCAGCGTAGAAGGCCAGCCAGTCGTTCCAGCGGCGTTCGTCGAGGGCACGGGCTTCCTGGTACAGGTAGGTTTGAATGGCTTCGTAGGACAGCATCACTTGTCTCCGTTGTTTTCTTCAGCGTGGATGGCTTTCTTCATGGCTTCGACCCAGTACTTGTGCTGCACGGTGTACAGGCCTTCGTCTTCGGTCTTGACGCCGGACAGTTCCGGCTTGAGGCCGATCGCCTTGGCGTTGTCGTCGGCGCCTTCAACCCAGTGCACCGAGCCGCGGGTCATGTCGTTCCACTTCACAGCGCGGGCGTTGAAGCCCTGCTGGCAGGAGCGGAACTCTTCCAGGTCGTCCGGGGTGGCCATGCCGGTGGCGTTGAAGAAGTCCTCGTACTGACGCAGGCGGCGGGCACGGGCTTCGGGGGCTTCGCCCTTGGGGGCGATGCAGTAGATGGTGGCTTCGGTCTTATCGACGGAGATCGGGCGCAGCACGCGGATCTGCGAGCTGAACTGGTCCATCAGATACACGTTGGGGTACAGGCACAGGTTGCGGGACTTGCTGAGCATCCAGTCGGCCTTGGCTTCACCGAACTTCTCAACCCACTCGTCGCGCTTGGCCCACAGCGGGCGGTCTTCCGGGTTGGCCCAGTTGGTCCACAACACCAGGTGGCCATTCTTGAATGAGTAGGAGCCGCCGCCCTTGCGCGCCCAGCCGCCGGCGCTCATGGCCTTGATGGTGTCGACCTTGCCGTCGGTGGTACGGCGCCCTTGCGTGGCGGCGTAGTTCCAGTGGGTGGCGGTGACGTGGTAGCCGTCGGCGCCATTTTCGGCCTGCAGCTTCCAGTTGGCGTCAAAGACGTAGGAGCCGGAACCGCGCAGCACCTCGATGCCTTCCGGTGCCTGATCCACGATCATGTCGATGATCTTGGCGGCTTCGCCCAGATGCTCGACCAGCGGCTTGACGTCCGGGTTGATGCTGCCGAACAGGAAACCACGGTAGTTTTCGAAAGCGCCCAGCTTGACGAGATCGTGGCTGCCGTTGCAGTTGAAGCTGTCGGGGTAACCCGCGTCCGGGGTCTGGTCCTTCACCTTCAGCAGCTTGCCGGCGTTGTTGAAGGTCCAGCCGTGGAACGGGCAGGTGAAGCTCGACTTGTTGCCCTTCTTGTGGCGGGCCAGCTGCGCGCCGCGGTGCGTGCAGGTGTTGAGCAGCGCATTCAGGTTGCCGGTCTTGTCGCGGGTCAGCACCACCGGCTGACGGCCGACGTAGACGGTCATGTAGTCATTGACGTTGGCGATCTGGCTTTCGTGGGCGAGATAGACCCAGTTGCCCTCGAAGACGTACTTCATCTCGAGCTCGAACCATTCCTCATCGGTGAAGGCAGAGCGATCCAGGCGGTAGATATGATTGACGGGATCCTCTTCAAGCAGGGCATCGAGCTTGTCGAGACGGGTCTGGGTGTCGTGGCGGATCTGGGTCACGCTGGTCTCCTATTCGCGGTCTGAATCAAAAATCGCCCACGGGCGCTGGTGCAAAACGATTTCTTCGGGCCGAGCCCTGCCCTGCCGCCGACCTGGCAGGTCGACACGCACAAAGGGCAAAACGGGCTTCGGTAAGGGCGCCGCCGAATGGCGGCCGGGGTAGCGACCGCCTAGGGCGGATCGCGGGGGGAAAGCATCTGCGGCATGATTCTCGTCTCCGTTCCTGGCCTGCTTGTCTGCGAGGCTCTGTCCTGTTCACCGGACTCCGGATTTGCTCAATTCGTTGGCTGATCGAGCATTACGTTGAGTCTGGCCTTGCGGGAGACCTGATAGCGAAAGGCGTGCCAGCTCTTGCGTAAAGTCAATTAGCATAATCGGCGCAACCCAGAGCTGGCGCGGGATTTAGGTTAATTCTCGAGATTTTTTGGAGGGGCACAGGTATGCTTCGCCGGGCATCGAAGCACCTGAGCAAATGAATCAAATGCTTTAATCCATTCATTAATAATGCACTGCACAATGAATCAATGCATTCACGCCCCTGCAAGCGGCAGGGTCATTTGGAGTTGTTCGCCACCCGCCAACCGGCGTATCTTCGGTATTGCCGACATCGAATCGGCTTCAGGCACGCCGCGTGCTACAACCCGCGACTCTGATTCAGACCTATAAGCATTGAGGAGGGAGAGACAATGCACGCCAGAACCCGCAATGCCCGGGAGGTTCGCCTGTGAAATCGGCCAGCCGTCCACCCGTGATTCCGCAAGGTCATCTGCCGGTCGTGCCGCCCGAGCAGGTTGAAGCCGAGAAGGTGCTGTTCCCCGAGGTCAACGACCTGATGGGGCGGCTGCACTTCTCCACCAGCGACGGCCGCATCTGGCTGGACGACCAGCGCATGCTGCTGGTCCACGCCAAGGCGCTGGGCATGCTGCGCCGGGACATGATCGAACTGCTGGGTCTCGACGTGGCCCGTGGTTTCATGACCCGCATGGGCTACTACGCCGGCGTTGCCGACGCGCAGTTGGCCCGCAAGGTGCGCCCCAAGACCTCGATCCGCGACATGTTTGTGGTCGGCCCGCAGATGCACTGCCTGGAAGGCATCGGCATCTCCGAGGCGGTACGCATCGAATGCGACGTGGAGCGCGGCATTCATTACGGCGAGTTCATCTGGACCAGCCCCGTCGAGGACGAGGAGCACATCCGCCATTTCTCCATCGGCACCGAGCCGGCCTGCTGGATGCAGATCGGCTACGCGTCGGGCTTCTCTTCCGAGTTCATGGGCCGCCAGGTGCTGTACAGGGAGGTGGAGTGCCAGTCGATGGGCCACTCCGTCTGCCGCATCATCGGCAAGCTAGTCGAGGAATGGGGCCCGGAGGCCGCCGAGGATCTGCGCTACATGATGCCCGAGACCCTGCAGATGGGCGTGCCGCCGAATGTCGTGCGGCCGGCCTGTGGGGTCGGTCAGCCCGGCGCAGAACAGATCCCTACCGACATGCCTGTAGGCATGTCGCCCAGCTTCAATTCGGTAATGCACTTGGTACGCCGCGTCGCGCCGACCCAGGCGACGGTACTGTTCCTCGGCGAGAGCGGCGTCGGCAAGGAAGTCTTCTCGCGCACACTGCACCGCCTCAGCTCCCGCGCCGACAAGCCCTTCGTTGCGGTTAACTGCGCGGCGATCCCGGAACAGCTGATCGAGTCCGAACTGTTCGGCGTCGAACGCGGCGCCTACACCGGTGCGCTGCAGAGCCGCCTGGGCCGCTTCGAGCGGGCCGACGGCGGCACCCTGTTTCTGGATGAAATCGGCACCCTCAGCGCCAGCGCCCAGGGCAAGCTGCTGCGGGCGCTGCAGGAGGGCGAGATCGAACGCCTCGGCGACTCCCAGACCCGCAAGGTAGACGTGCGCGTGATCGCCGCAACCAACGTGGACCTGCGCGACGAGGTGAAGGCCGGGCGCTTCCGCGAGGATCTGTTCTTCCGCCTCAACGTCTTCCCGGTGCGCATCACCCCGCTGCGCGAGCGCCGCGAGGACATCCCGCTGCTGATGACCCATTTCCTATCCAAGTTCAACGCCCGCCACGGGCGCCGCCTGACCGGCTTCACGCAGCGGGCGGTGGACGCCATGCTGTCCTACAACTGGCCGGGCAACATTCGCGAGATGGAGAACGTCATCGAGCGCGGCGTGATCCTCGCGCCGGAGGGCGGTGCCATCGACGCCCCCCACCTGTTCACCAGCGGCGAGCGCTTCACCGAACAGCGCTTCACGATCAACAAGGACGGCAAGCTGGTGGCCATGGACCCGTCGGTCTTCGTCACCGAATTGACCCAGGACCGGGAAGTCGAACGCGTCAGCCGGCGCGTCAGCAACCTGCTCCTCGACGATCACGACGACTGCGACAAGGTGTCGCTGGACGAGATCGAAACCCTCCTCCTCAAGCGCGCCATCGAACGCGCCCAGGGCAATGTTGCCGCCGCTGCGCGCCTGCTCGGCATCACCCGGCCGCAGATGGTCTATCGCCTGAAGAGCCGGGGCATCATCAACGAGGGCGAGTAAGCCCGACTGCTGCGCGCTCCGACCGGGGCGCGCTACCCTCCTCCCATTGCGGGTGCTTACTCCACGCGAGTCAGCACATGCAGGATCTCGCGCTGGGTAGGCCCTAGCACCTCGGCCAGGCTCACTGTGTCGAGGGACTTGAAGAAGGCCTCCAGCGCGACGTCGAACACGCCCTTCAGGCGGCAGCGCGAAGTCAGCAGACAGCGGCTGCCTTCGGTGAAGCACTCCACCAGGGCCAGATCTACCTCCATCTTGCGCACCACTTCGCCAATCCAGATCTCCGCCGGCGGCCGAGCCAGGCGCAGACCGCCGCCCTTGCCGCGGATACCTTCGACAAAACCGTTGCGGATCAATTGATTGACGACCTTCATCAGGTGACTGCGGGAGATCTCGAAACGCTCGGAGATCTCCTGGATCGTCGGCAAGCGATGCTCGTTGGAAGCCAGAAAAATCAGGACGCGCAAGGCGTAATCGGTGTGCTGGGTGATGTGCATGGCCGGCGATCGACTCTGAAACACGCCCGTTCCGGGCATTGATTGCTCCGATTATAGGGGATTCCTTTAAAGATTCATTTTCGTTGACTCTTTTAAAGATGCATTTTAGAGTCAACTTAAACCAATACCCAACAACCACGGAGAGACCCGCATGAAGCCCCAGCGCAACACGCCCCCGGAACACCCGACACTGGAACAAGCCTGCGCCGTGATGCGGCGCGCCTACAAGCTCGGTTGGATCAGCACCCGCGACGGCAACATCTCCGTGGCGATGACCGACGGGCGCGGCTTTCTGGTGTCGGCCAGCGGCGTCATCAAACATGCGCTGGTGCCGACCCAGTTCGTCTACGTCCCTGCCGACGGCACGCTGGCGGCCGACGCCTATCCCCAGCCGTCGGGCGAGCTGGAACTCCACCGCCGCCTGCAGGTACGCCTTGGCGGCCGCAAGCTGACCGTCCTCCACCTGCATCCGACTCATACCGTCGCCGCGCTGTATGCCGGTCACCAACTCGCCGAACTGTCGGCCGGCTTCCCTGAAGTCACCCGCTACACCCGCGTCGGCCAGGACGTACCGGCCCTGCCTGCCACCAGCCTGGAGCTGGCAGAAGCCTGCGAAGCCGCCTTCCAGCCAGCGCTGGGACCGGCGCCGCATATCGTCGGCCTGGATCGCCATGGCGTCGTCGCCGTCGGCCGGACTCCTTGGGAGGCCTTCGAGCACGTGGAACGACTGGAACACATCTGCCGTATCGCGCTGACCGCCGGCCAGCCGGCCACGGCCGTCCATTCCGAGCAGACCCGCACTTACTGATTTCCCTTAACGGGGGCGCTCCCCATCGCCCCCTGCAGTTCGACAAAACAATCCCAACAGAGAGGATTCCTCCCCCATGCTGTCCACCACCGCACGCCCGCTCATCGAGGCGACCGTCCCCGTCCTGCTGGCCAACGGCGAAGCGATCACGCGCCATTTCTACGCCCGCATGTTCGGCCACCACCCGGAGCTGAAGAACCTCTTCAATATGGGCAACCAAGCCAGCGGCAATCAGGCCCAGGCTCTGGCCGGTGCTGTGTATGCGTTTGCCAAGCACATGGACAAGCCGGAAATCATCGGCCCGGTGCTCGACCGCATCGCCCACAAGCACGTCAGCCTGGGCATCACGCCGGCGCAGTACACCATCGTCGGCCGCCACCTGATGGCTTCCCTTGGCGAAGTGCTTGGCGCGGCGATCACCCCGGAAATCGCCGCCGCCTGGGACGAGGTCTACTGGCTGATGGCCACCGAACTGGTGGCCCGCGAAGCCCGCCTTTACCAGGAGCGCGACTGGCAGGCAGGCCAGTCCTGGCCGGTGATGGACGTCGCCCACAAGGAAGTCACCAGCGCCGACACCGTGGCCCTGACACTGAAGCCCCGCGACGGCGCGGCGCTGCCGGATTTCGTGCCTGGCCAGTACCTCAGCGTGGCTTTGCCAATCCCCGAGGCCGGGCTGACCCAGGTGCGCCAGTACAGCCTGTCCGATGCGCCGGGCAAGGACGCGTGGCGGATCACAGTGAAGCGCGTCGCCGAGGGCGATGCCGCGCCGGCCGGCGCGGTGTCGAGCCGCATCCACGGCGACATCGAGGTTGGCGATCAGATCCGCGTCGGCCCGCCGGCCGGCGATTTCCGCCTGCAAGGCGACACGCGCCCGGTCGCCCTGATCAGTGCTGGTGTCGGCATCACCCCGATGGTCTCGATGCTGCGTCACCTGACGGCAACGCAACCCGCACGACCGGTGCTGTTCGCTTACGCCACCGCAGCGGCCGATCGCTACCCCCACCGCGACGAGGTGGAAGCCTGTGTCGAGGCGCTGAAAGATGCCCGCTACCACCTGTGGCTGGAAGAGGCCGGCGCCGACCCCCAGGCGCTGCCAGGCCGCATGAGCCTGGACGCCGTCGAGCTGCCCACCGATGGCGACTTCTACCTGTGCGGCCCGCTGCCCTTCATGCAGGAACAGCGTCGCAAACTGCTGGATCAGGGCGTTTCCCGCGACCGTATCCACTACGAGGTCTTCGGGCCCGACCTTTTCGCAGAACTGCAATAAGCCCTGAGCAGCGGGGATCAGCATGCTCTGCTGATCCCCAGCCGCCGCTCAAGACGTCTTGCGTACCGGCCACGGCCGGTGCAGCACCAGGTAGGCGAAGGAGCCGATAACCACGCCCCAGAAAGCGGAGCCGAGGCCGAGGAAGCTCATCCCCGAGGCCGTCGCCAGGAAGGTGATGATCGACGCTTCCCGATGGTCCGCCTCGTTGATCGCTCCCATGATATTGGCGGTGATTGCTCCGATCAGCGCCAGACCGGCCAGCAGCGCGACGAACTCCTTCGGCAACACCGCGAACAGGGACACGATGGTCGCCCCGAAACAGCCGCCGATCAGGTAGAACACCCCATTGGAGATTCCCGCCACATAGCGCTTGGCCGGATCGTCGTGGGCGTCCTTGCCCGTGCACAGCGCCGCGGTGATCGCCGCGATGACGATGGTGATGCCGCCGAAAAAGGCCACGACGAGGGACGCAATGCTGGTGATCGCCAGGATCGGCCGCGCCGGCGTCGAATAGCCCGAGCTGCGCAGGATTGCCATGCCCGGCAGGAACTGTCCGGTGATGCTGACGAGTACCAGCGGCAAGGCAAGGCTCAACGTAGAACTCCAGCTCCACTCCGGCCGGATGAAGGTCGGCGTGGCGAAGCTCAGCTGCACCTTGCTCAGGTCCGCTCCACCGATGCCCACGGCCAGCGCGACGCCGAGCACCAGCACCAGCACCATGCAGTAGCGCGGCAGCAGGCGCTTGAGGATCACGTACGCAGCCACCATGCTGAAGGTCAGCAGCGGCATCGAGCCGGCTGATTTAAACGCGTTACTGCCGAACTGGAACAGGATGCCCGCCATCATGCCGGCGGCGATGCCCTTCGGCACATGCTTCAGCACCCGGTCGAAGTAGCCGGTGATGCCGATTACGAAGATCACCAAGGCAGCACTGATATAGGCCCCGACCGCCTCGTTGAGGGACAGGCCGGGAAACAGCGTCACCAACAGCGCCGTGCCCGGTGCCGACCAGGCGGTGACGACCGGCACCTTCAGCACCCAGCTCAGGAAGATCCCCGACAGCGCTGCGCCGATGGACACCGCCCACACCCACGAGGAGATCATGTCTGGCGACACATGGGCTGACTGGGCCGCCTGGAAGAAGATGATCATCGGCCCCGAATAGGAGATCAGTACTGCCAGGAAGCCCGCCGTGACGGACGAGACCGACCAGTCCTTGCTCAGCATGGTTTTCTCCGTACTCTGATTGGGCTGGTCGCCAGTGTCTTCACCGGCACGCCAGCCCTGCAACACACGCTCAGTCATGGCCAGCCACTCCGCGCGGCCGGTACGGCGCCTCGAGGCGGGCCACCTCCTCCGCCGTCAATTTCAACGAGATGCCCGCCAGCGCATCCTGCAGGTGATGGGGCTTGGACGCACCGACGATGGGCGCGGTGATGCCGGTCCGGCTCGCCACCCAGGCGATCGCCACCTGCGCCGCCGGCACGCCACGCTCCTGCGCGACCGCCTCGACGGCAGCAACGATTGCATCTTCGGTAGCCTGCTGGTCGTACCACGCATGGGCCAGGTTGTCGGTATTCGCCCGCGTCGTCTGCGTCTTGCGCGAACCGGCGAGCAGGCCACGAGCCAGCGGCGACCACGGCGTCACGGCAATGCCTTCCTCCCGGCACAGGGGTAGCATCTCGCGCTCCTCTTCCCGGTAGATTAGGTTGTAGTGGTTCTGCATCGACACGAAGCGAACCAAGCCATGACGCTCCTGGAAGGTCAGCATCTTCATGAACTGCCAGGAATACATGGACGACGCACCGATGTAGCGGGCCTTGCCGGCGCGGACGATGTCGTCGAAGGCCTGCAACGTCTCCTCGATGGGCGTTTCCGGATCGAAGCGATGGGCGATGTAGAGGTCCACGTAGTCCGTACCCAGCCGCTTCAGGGACGCATCGATGCTGGCCATGATGTGCTTGCGCGACAGGCCGCGGTCGTTCGGTCGCTGGCTCATCGGGTAGAAGACCTTGGTGGCGATCACCATGTCGTCCCGCGACGCAAAGTCACGCAGCGCGCGGCCGAGGATCTCCTCGCTGGCGCCGAGGGAATACATGTCGGCGGTGTCGAAGAAGTTAATGCCAGCGTCGAGCGCTTGGCGGATGAAGCCGCGGCTCGACTCTTCGTCAAGCACCCATTCGCGCCAGCTGGACTTGCCGTAAGTCATGCAGCCCAGGCACAGGGGCGACACCTTGAGGCCGGTGGAGCCGAATCGTACGTAATCCATGCCATATCTCCTGTTGATGCAATGAGGATCTTGGGAAGGATTATGAATATTGGCCCAGGATTGATAAATGTGCTGCAAACGGCAACACTATTTGTTTTAAACAAACAATCTATCTGCCGTGGACCACTTGCAAGCCATGCGGCTATACACCCGCATCGTCGAACTGGGCAGCTTCAGCCGCGCCTCGGAACAGCTCGACCTACCGCGGGCTTCGGCCACGCAGATCATCAAGCAGCTCGAAGCCCACCTCGGCACACGTCTTTTGCTGCGCACCACCCGCCAGGTCCGGCCGACCCTCGACGGCGACGCCTACTACCAGCGCTGCGTGGCGGTCCTGGCCGATATCGACGACATGGAGGCCTCTTTCTCCCAGGCCGCCCGCGACCCACGCGGACGCCTCAAGGTGGACATGTCCGGCTCCCTGTGCCGGTTGGTGCTAATGCCCGAGCTACCGGCTTTCTGCGCACGCTATCCGCTGATCGGCCTGGAGATCAGCGTCAGCGACCGGCAGATCGACCTTGTGCGGGAAGGCGTGGACTGTGTGCTGCGGATCGGCGAGCTGCGCGACTCGAACCTGGTCGCCCGGCCGCTGGGGCGTCTCGGACAACTCAGCTGCGCCAGCGCCGATTATCTGGCCCGCCACGGCACGCCGCGCACACTGGACGATCTCGACGCCCACCGGATGGTGGACTACTTGTCTGCCTCATCCGGCAAGTCCATTCCGCTGGAGTTCACCAACGGCACCGCTGTCGTGACACGTTCGCTTCCGTCCACTGTGGCCGTCAATAGTGGCGACTCCTACGTAGCGGCCTGCGAGGCCGGCTTCGGGATCATCCAGGCGCCCGCCTACCACGTCACCCGCCAACTCGCAGCCGGCACGCTGGTTGAAGTCTTGCCTGACCATCGCCCGCCGTCCCTGCCGCTGACCGTGCTTTACCCCCAGAACCGGCACCTGTCACCGCGTGTCAGAGTGTTCATCGAATGGCTGCAAGGTCTGTTTGCAGTGCAACGATGAAAGACCGGAAGGCGGATGTGAAGTCTGTTACGACCAGTTACATGATTTGATGTTGCAGTGCACCATCAAAATGATTAATATGGAACCTGTCTCCTCCACCCTCCTCCTTTGGTGTGGATTTAAGCCCGAGCAACCTCCCCGGTTCCTCGGGCTTCTTTTCGTCTGGAGTTAGCATTTTTCATCGCAAACAAAAATCTCTAGACGACTGGTCTAATCCGTTCTAGCATTCAAACCCATGAAGCAGCCCTACGCCGACACCCGCCAGCACATCCTCGATACCGCCGCCCATCTGATCGCGGCGAAGGGCTTTTCCTGCGTGGGTCTCAACGAAGTGCTGCAAGCGGCAGAAGTGCCGAAGGGCTCCTTCTACCACTACTTCAAGTCCAAGGAGCAGTTCGGCCAGGCCTTGCTGGAAGACTTCTTCAACCGCTACCTGGGCTTCATCGACAGCCTGTTCGCCAATACCGCACTTCCTGCCCGGGAGCGCCTGCTGCGCTACTGGCAGCAATGGCGGGATACCCAGTGTGAGGGCTGCGACGAGCAGAAGTGCATGGTGGTCAAGCTCAGCGCGGAAGTCGCCGATCTGTCGGAACCCATGCGCCTTACCTTGCGCGACGGCACCGAGCGCATCATCGGTCGCCTGGCTGATTGCATCGCCGCCGGCGCCGCCGATGGCTCCCTGCCCACCCTCGACCCGCTCGATACCGCGCGGACGTTGTACCAGTTGTGGTTGGGCGCCAGCCTGCTGGCCAAGTTGCATCGCACCGAATGCCCACTCGAACACGCGATGGGCGCGACAAAGAAAATCCTGTCCCTTTGAACCTTTGCGCAGACGATCGCTCCGAGACATCATTTACCAGAAAACTAGACGACCGGTCTATTCATACAAAAGGAATACCTATGCTGAACTTCGATTACTTCAATCCGACCCGCATCGTGTTTGGCGAAGGCAGCATTGCCCGCCTCAATGAACTGGTCCCCGCCGATGCCCGCGTGCTGGTGCTGTACGGCGGCGGCAGCGCCGAGCGCAACGGCACCCTGGCTGAAGTAGAAGCAGCCCTCGTTGGCCGTATCGTCAAGCGCTTCGGCGGCATCGAGCCCAACCCGGCCTACGAGACGCTGATGGAAGCCGTCGCGCTGATCCGCGCAGAAAAGCTGGACTTCCTGCTGGCCGTCGGTGGCGGCTCCGTGATCGACGGCACCAAGTTCGTCGCCGCCGCCGTCAATTACAGCGCCAGCGACGATCCGTGGCACATCCTGGAAACCTTCGGCGCCCACATCGCCGACGCGCTGCCGATGGGCGCCGTGCTGACGCTACCGGCCACCGGCTCGGAGATGAACAACTTCTCGGTGGTGAGCCGCAAATCGCTGCACGCCAAGCTGCCCTTCGCCAGCCCCCACGTCTTCCCGCAGTTCTCTGTCCTTGATCCGGTCAAGACCTACACGCTGCCCGCCCGTCAGATCGCCAACGGTGCGGTGGACGCCTTCGTGCACGTCGTCGAGCAATACCTCACCTACCCCGCCAACGCGCCGGTACAGGACCGCTACGCCGAAGGCCTGCTGCAGACCCTCGTCGAGGTCGGCCCGCAGGCACTGGCCACGCCGCAGGATTACGACGTCCGCGCCAACCTGATGTGGGCCGCCACCCAGGCCCTCAACGGCCTGATCGGCGCTGGCGTGCCGCAAGACTGGGCCACCCACATGATCGGCCACGAGATCACCGCGATGTTCGGCCTCGACCACGCCCAGACCCTCGCCGTCGTGCTGCCGGCCATGCTCGAACTGCGCCGCGAAGCCAAGCGCGACAAGCTGCTGCAATACGCCGCCCGCGTGTGGAACATCCATTCCGGCGGCGCCGATGAGCGCATCGATACGGCCATCGCCCAGACCCGCGCCTTCTTCGAATCCCTCGGCGTGAAGACCCGCCTCGGCGACTACGGCATCGGCGCCGACGCGGTGCCACGCCTCGTCGCCCAGCTGGAAGCCCACGGCATGACCGCCCTTGGCGAACGCCAGGACGTGGACCTGGCCCTCAGCCGCCGCGTCCTCGAAGCCGCCCTTTGATTTCCCCTCAGCAAGCCCCCTCAAGCACAAGGAACCTGACCATGACGACTCTCTTCGACCCCGTCC
Organism: Zoogloea sp.; assembly: GCF_041914405.1. Lineage (NCBI taxonomy): Bacteria > Pseudomonadati > Pseudomonadota > Betaproteobacteria > Rhodocyclales > Zoogloeaceae > Zoogloea > Zoogloea sp. The sequence continues at coordinate 12,460 of NZ_JAYSDK010000018.1, read as the reverse complement.
GCATCGGCGACATCGAACTCGCCAACCGCATCGTGATGGCGCCTCTGACCCGCAACCGCGCCACCGGCGGCGTCCCCAACGAGCTGATGGTGGAGTACTACCGCCAGCGCGCCAGCGCCGGCCTGATCATCACCGAAGCCAGCCCGATCAGCCCCATGGCCCACGGCTACCTCGACACCCCGGGCATCTACACGCCCGAGCAGGTCGCCGGCTGGCGCAAGGTCACCGACGCGGTGCACGCCGCCGGCGGCCGCATCGCGATCCAGCTGTGGCACGTGGGCCGCATCTCCCACACCTCCCTGCTGCCCGACGGTGCCGCGCCGGTGTCGTCAACCGCCCGCCGTGCCGAGACGGTCACCTTCACCCGCGAAGGCTTTGTACCCACGTCCACGCCGCGTGCGCTGCGTGACGACGAGCTGCCGGGCATCGTCGCGGACTACCGCCACGCCGCCCGCTGCGCCATCGAAGCCGGCTTCGACGGCGTCGAAATCCACGCCGCCAACACCTATCTCCTCGACCAGTTCCTGCGCGACAGCGTGAACGACCGCAGCGGCCCCTACGGTGGCAGCATCCCCAACCGGGCCCGCCTGCTGCTCGAAGTGGTGGAAGCGATCACCGCGGAAATCGGCGCCGCCCGCACCGGCATCCGCCTCAGCCCACTGATGACCTTCGGCGACAGCTCACCGGTAGACAGCAACCCGCAGGCCCTCTACGACTACCTGATCGGCCAGCTGGCACCGAAAGGCCTGGCCTTCCTGCACATCATCGAGGGCGAAACCGGCGGCGCACGGGCTCCTGAAGGCGCGCCGGCCTTCGACTACGCCGCGCTGCGCCGCGCCTTCGGCGGCCCCTGGATGGTCAACAACGGCTTCAACCGCAGCACCGCCTTCGAGGCCGTGGCCAATGGCGAAGCCGACCTGATCGCCTACGGCCGCGCCTTCATCAGCAACCCCGACCTGGTCCGCCGCCTGAAGGAAGACGCACCGCTCAACGAACTCCGCGCCGACAAACTATACGGCGGCGGTGCCGAGGGCTACACCGACTATCCCACGCTGGCCGGCTGATCCCGTCGCAGCCTCGACATCGCCGGGCCAATCAGGGCCGGCGATGTCGCTGGCCGAGCGGAGAAATCCCTGAAAAGTGCGCCCGTTGTCGTCGGAAGTCCCCGCCACGTACAATCCGGGCTCACTTTTTTCAGTTTTGGAATTTTCGGCATGAAGACCCTCATCGCAATCCTCGCTGCCACGTCGCTGCTGTCCGCCTGCGCCGTCTATACGCCTGCTGGCTCGGTGATCGTCGATCCCGGCTCCCGTCCTGCCGGCAATGGTGGCGGCGGCTTCTGCCCACCGGGCCAGGCCAAGAAGGGCAACTGCTGACAAAGCCTCAGCACCGCGGCAGGACGATGCCGCGGCACATCGGCCCGCAGACACTCAGTCCTTCAGGCTGTTCAACAGCTTGGTCTTGTCCCGGAATTCTCCCTGCACCTGGTTCAGAGAGAATTCCAGCCGCAGCACATTCTCCGCGAACTTGGCCCGTTCGGAATCCATCTCGACGGTGTTGCCGTCCACCGCGCCCTGGCCCGGCACCTGGTATTTGAGAGCGAGTGCCTGGGCCATGCGTTCTGTGCGGCCGGGCAGATGCCCGCCCGTGGTGGACGCCATCTTGAGCTGCGCCACCGGTGGCGTCAGCGCCGCCTGCAGCGCATCGCGCAGGTCCACATCGCGGGCCTTGAAGTTGGGGGTGTCGGCGTTGGCGATATTGGAGGCGATCACCTGCTGGCGCTCCGACAGGATGTTGAACACCCGCTCGTCGTAATCTTCGTCGGTGCTGCCCGGCGGCGGCAAGGCCATGTGGCGGGAATCCGTGCGCAGGCCATTGACCGTAGTCCGTTTGATGTTCTGGGACACCAACTCGGCAAATGACGAGCCCGCCTCGTCGCTACCCGCCATGCTCCGCCCGGTAATCGGCGTAGGATTGGGCTGCAACAGGCTCAGCGGCGCGGCAGGGTTGGTCAGCGTACTCATGGCGTTACCTTAGCATTGGCCGGTATCGCCATGTCGCCGACAATGCGGGGGTTTTCTCCCCTATTCCAGCAGATGAAAAGACATCGCTGAAGAGCGGCCGTGGGGGCGAGTTCATTCGCCCTCAGTCGGCTAAACGAAGTCCGCGGGCGAATGAATTCGCCCCCACAGGTACAAGCCCCTGCAGGTCAGGCGGTTTCCCAGCCTGGCCCCGCAGGGATGCTCCGGCTTAGAACACGTGGTTCACACCGACCATGTAGCCGTTCGGGTCGTAGCCCGGCTTGGCGACGGTGCCGACCAGGTTGCCGCCGTCGGTCAGGCTGTAGGTGCCGTTGGCCTTGTTGAGCACCTTGCCCCAGGTGCCGTACAGCGTCGTGCTGTCCTGCAGCTTGTAGGCGTAGGCAAGGCCCAGCAGGTTGGCGTCGCGGTTCTTGATCGACTTGTCGTCGAGCTGGCTGTAGCTCACGAAAGCCTTGCCACGCCACACCGGAATGCCGGCGCTGACGCTCCAGCCTTCGGCCTTGGACAGGGTGCCCGTCACGTTCTCGTAGTTGCCGCCGCTGATCCGGCCCGCCACATAGTTGCCGTACAGGGTCGCAAAGCCCAGGTTGTAGCTGCCGCCGACCTGCCAGCCGCGCCGCTTGGCGAGACCGGTCTCCTGCGCGCCGGTCGCCTGGGCGACGTAGCTGCCGTTATCCAGGCTCCAGGCGGTGAAGGTCGCATTTACCGGGCCACCCGCGTAATACAGCGCCAGATCGCCGCCACGACCGGCCTTGTCGGTGGTGACCGTCGTTGCGCCGGCCGCCGTCGGGGTGACCATGTTCACGTTGTTCTCGCTACCGCTGGTCAGCGTCAGCTGGCCAGAGAAGCCGGCGACTTTCGGTGAGGCATAGACCAGCGAGTTGTTGAGCCGGGTCGGCATGCCGCCGATCACCGGCAGGAATCCCGCCGAGGAACCGAAGAAGCCGGCGCCCATCGCTGCGGACATCACCGACGAAGTGTAGGAACCGGCGTACTGACGGCCAGCCGTCACGGTACCAAAGCGGGTCGAGAGACCGGCGTAGATCTGCCGCGAGAAGATCTGGCTGCCGTTGCTGGTCTGGCCGCCACTGGAGACGGCCGTGTTGTTGATGCCCGGCGTGATCGCGCCGGTGCCGACCGAGCCGGTGTCGAAGAGGATGCCGGCCTCCATCAGGTAGACCGCTTTCACCTCATCGCCCAGCTCCTTCTCACCCTTGAAACCGAGGCGGGAGGACGTCATGCCGCCGGAGCCGATCGTCGATTTCTGCCCGTAGCCGCTGTTCACCGTCGAGGCGCTGACATCGGCCACCCCGTAGATCGTCAGCGTGCCAGACGGCCCCGTCGGCACCCCCATCTGCAGGCCGGCGCCACGGGCCGGACCGCCGGTCTGGATCTCGGTCTTCTTCTGTTCTTCCTGGTTCTTCAGCAGTTGCTGGATCAGCTGGCGCTGTTCGGCCAGCTCACGCTTGAGCGCGTCGATCTCGCTTTCGGCGAAAGCCGGTGCGGCGGCGAACAGGCTGGCGATCAGGCAGGCCAGGCCGCTGCGGCGCAGGTTTGTGGACGTCGTGGTCATGGGTGCTCCTCCATCATGTGGATGTTTGTTATGGGTGTTGCAGGAAATGGACTACGCGCAGGCGGCGTTCAGCAGTCCCGGAAGACGGGTTGGCGTTTCTCGGCGAAGGCCGCCATGCCTTCCTTCTGGTCGGCCAGCGCGAAGGTGGCGTGCAGGGTGCGTCGCTCGAAGAGGAGGCCTTCGTTGAGCGGGCTCTCGAAGGCACGGCTGACTGCCTCCTTCATCATCATCAGCACCGGCAGGGAATAACCGGCGATAACGCGGGCAGTCTCCAGCGCCTCGTCGAGCAGGCGCTCGGCGGGAATCACGCGGGACACCAGACCGCAGCGCTCGGCCTCCTGGGCGTCCATCATGCGTCCGCTCAGGCACAGGTCCATCGCCTTGGCCTTGCCCACCGCCCGTGGCAGGCGCTGGGTGCCACCGGCCCCCGGAATGGTGCCGATCTTGATTTCGGGCAGCGCGAAGCGCGCGGTTTCCGCAGCCAGCACGATGTCGCACATCATCGCCAGCTCGCAGCCGCCGCCCAGGGCCAGCCCCGACACCGCGGCGATGACTGGCTTGCGGAAGGTCTTCAGGCGCTCCCAGTTGCGGGTGATGAAGTTGCCCTTGTAGGCGTCCATGTAGTCCATGGCACGGATCGCCGTGATGTCGGCACCGGCGGCAAAGGCCTTCTCGGAGCCGGTCAGCACGACACAGCGGACCTCCTCGTTGGCCTCGAAGAGGTCCAGCGCGGCGCCAAGGGCGTCCATCACCTCGTCGTTGAGAGCGTTGTAAACCTGCGGCCGGCACAGGCGGATCAGGCCGACGTTGCCGAGCACCTCGGCCAGAATGACGTCACTCATAGGGTTCTCCGCTGTGGGTCAGTCGGCGTCGCCAAAGGCCTTGGCGACGTTGCGCAGCTTGAACTTCTGCAGCTTGCCGCTGGGCGTGCGTGGCAGGTCCTCGACGATCTCGAGGCGCTCGGGGAAGTACTGTTTGGCCATCTGCTGGTGCTCGAGATAGGCGGTCATCCCGGCAAAGTCGAAATGCGCACCGGGCTTCACCGACACGAAGGCGCATACCCGTTCGCCGAGGCGCTTGTCCGGATAGCCGACGATGGCCACCGCAGAGATTGCCGGGTGCTTGTAGAGCAGGTTCTCGATCTCCACGACGGGGATGTTCTCGCCACCGCGGATCACCACGTCCTTGGTGCGCCCGGTGATGCGGATGTAGCCGTCCGCGTCGATGGTCGCCACATCGCCGGTATCGAACCAGCCGTCGGCGGACACGCTGTTGAGCTGCGGCCGCTTCAGGTAGCCGCCGAACAGGGACGCGCCGCGCACCAGCAGTGAGCCGCACTCGCCGGCCGGCAGCGCCTGCCCGTTGGCGTCCACTACCTTGAGCTCCATGCCCGGCAGCGGGCGGCCGTCGGAGATGCCGGACATCTCCAGCGCCCGCGCCGGCTCGGTGACCGTCACCGCACCGTTCTCGGTCATGCCCCACGCGGAACACAGGCGCATGCCGAGCAGCACCTGGGCACGCTCGATCAGCACCGGCGGAATCGGCGCGCCGGCGCAGCAGAATTTGTTGAAGGCCTGCGTCGTGGTATCACCCGCATCCACCGCGTTGCAGAGATCGGCGACAAAGGGCGTGGACGCCATGCTGAAGGTGACGCCCTCGTCACGGACGATCTGCAGCGCCCGCCGTGCGTCCCAGATGTCCTGCAGCACGGTCGTCGAGTTGAGGATGATCGGCAGCATCGCCAGGTAGCCGTAACCGGTCAGGTGTGCCATCGGCGACGCGCCCAGCACGATGTCGTCCGGCCCCAGCTCCATGCGCTCGATGTAGGCGTGCAGGTTGGAGAACAAGGTGTTGGAGGTGTGCATCACCCCCTTCGGCTCACCGGTGGTGCCGGAGGTGTACATCAGCAACAGCACGTCGTCCGGTTCTAGACCTGAGCCCTGCAGCGGCGGCGTGTCGTCGCGCAGCAGCAGCGTGTCGAAGCTGTCGGGCCCGTCGCCACCAATTACCACGAGCTGCCGGCTGCCGGTCAGGCCGCGGGCCATCGCCTCATAGTCGAAGCCGCGGAACAGCTTGGGCACGACGAAGACCTTGGACTCGCCAAAGCCGAGCATGAAGTTGAGCTCGTGCTGACGGAAGATCGGCATCAGCGGGTTGGCCACCGCGCCAATGCGCACGCAGGCCAGGGACAGCGCGATGAACTCCCAGCAGTTGGGCAGCTGGAAACTCACCACGTCCTGCCGTCCGACGCCCAGCCGGACCAGCCCGCGGGCGATGCGGTCGACGCGCGCGTCGAGCTCCCGATAGCTGAGCCGCTGCGGCGCACCCCGCTCCGCCGCGTAGGCCACCACCGCGGCTTTGTCCGGGCAGTCCCGCAGCGCCCGCTGCAGGTACACATCCACGGTCTCGTCCCGCCACAACCCGGCGGCCTTCATCGGCTCCATCCTGGGGGCCAGCAGTACCGGGTCGAACTTCATTGGCGTCCTCCCCGGATCGCCTGCGGCTTCCCTTGCTGATCCAGGCCGACGGCGCTTGGTGCGCCCTTAATCCTCTCCTGCATGTCTCGCTCCTTGAGTGGTGTGTCGCTGTTGTGATCTTTTGCGGAACTACTTGCTGCTCGATGGCGTGAAACGTATCGATACGACAGATTTAAGTCAACATATTTACTTTTTACAAGTTACCCATCGGGTTCTGCTTTCATGCGCCGCACAATTAAAACCCATTAAATCGGCTTTATTTGTGGGTTTTTCATGTTTCGCTATTGCACATTGAAATTCAATCCAAAAATTCAATCTGCTATTTGTGTAAATATATTGACAGATTGAGCGGCGGATTTTTAGAATCCGTCCAGACCCACAACAAAGGACGGAGAAGATGGACTTCAGCCTCAGCGAAGAACAGAAGGCGCTCGTCGAATCGGCCAGCCGGTTCGCCCGCAATCGCCTGGCACCGGATTACCGGGCGCGGGAAAAAGCCGAATGTGTCGAGCGGGAGCTCGTCGTGGAGATGGGGGAACTGGGCTTTCTCGGCCCTGAGCTACCGGAACAGTTCGGCGGGCTCGGCGTCGATTGCGTTACCAGCGGCCTGCTGCTGGAGCAGATCGCCTACGGCGACTTCAACGTGTCCTACGTCAATCTGCTCACGTCCCTGTGTGGGCAGATTGTGTCGTCCCACGCCAGGCCGGCAGTGGCGAAGGAATGGATGGACCTGGTCGTCACCGGCAAGAAGCTCATTGCCATCGCCCTCACCGAGCCCAGCGCCGGCTCCGACGCGGCCCGCCTCAAGCTGAAGGCGGTGCGCGACGGCAAGGACTTCATCCTCAGCGGCGAGAAGACCTCGATCTCGATGGCCACCCAGGCCGACGTGGCGGTGGTCTTCGCCCGCACCGGCAGCGAGGCCGACAAGGCCCGCGGGATCAGCGCCTTCCTGGTGCCGATGGACCTGCCCGGCGTATCCCGCACCACTTTCGACGACATCGGCACCCGCCCGGTCGGGCGCGGCTCGATCTTCTTCGACGGGGTGCGCGTGTCGGAAGACATGATGCTCGGCGATGAAGGCCAGGGCTTCATTCAGGTGATGCAGGGCTTCGACTACAGCCGCGCGCTGATCGGCCTGCAATGCATGGGCGTGGCCCGCGCCTCACTCGATGAGGCCTGGCGCTACAGCCAGGAACGGGAGGCCTTCGGCAAGCCGATCGGTGAATTCCAGGGTGTCAGCTTCCCGCTGGCCGAGGCGGAAACCTACTACGAAGCCTGCCGCAACCTGTGCCTGCGCACCCTGTGGCTGAAGGACCAGCACCTGCCCCACACCGCCGAAGCGGCGATGTGCAAGTGGTGGGCGCCGAAGCTGGCCTGCGAAATCATCCACCAGTGCCTGCTCACCCATGGCCACGGCGGCTACGGCGCCGACTACCACTTCGGCCAGCGCTACCGGGACGTACTCGGCCTGCAGATCGGCGACGGCACCGCGAACATCATGAAGATGATCATCGCGCGCCAGAAGACCGCCCAATACGCGATCTGACCCCCTACAGTCTCAGAGCTGAGACATGTTGCGCTGCAGGAGGTTGATGTAATGGATGAACGCCAACCGATCGTCGAAGGAAAAACCCTTCAGAGCCTCGTCGTAGAAGGTATGGATGGGGTCGGCGAGGGACTTCCACAGCTCGGTGCCCTTGGCGCTCAGGCGCACCTTCCGCTCACGCCGGTCTTCGGCGCCGGTAATTCGCTCGATCAGGCCGTCGCGCTCGAGGCGGTTGAGCAGGCCAGTGAGGTTCTGTCGGCTCACCAACAGGTAGCGGGACAACTCATTGACGCTCATCCCTTCCGCCGCCTGCGGACGCGACAGCGCGCCCAGCACCGACCACTGCTGCGTCGTCACGCCGAAGTCCTCAAGGGCTTGCGTGCCCTTGGTGTGCAGCGTGTTGGCAGCCTGAAAAAGCCGGAAAAACAAGCGGTTGTTGATCTCAATGCCGGCAAGGCTCTTTTCGGTGGTGAGGTCGGTCATCGATGCAAGACGGTGCGGTGGATGCCGCATTGAAGCGCAAAGCAGCACGAAAACGCAACGGGGGCGCCCCCGAAACACAAACACCCAAGACACACATTCAACAAAGGAGAACAACATGCGAGGCATCAAAGGGAAAGTCACCATCGTCACCGGCGGCGCGGGCGGCATCGGCGCCGCAATCTGCCGGCGCTTCGCGGAAGAAGGCGCGCTGGTGGCGGTGTTCGACATCAACAAGGACGCCGCCGAGACGCTGGTCGCCGACATCCGCGCCAAGGGCGGCAGCGCAGCGGCCTTCGGGGTGGATCTGACCAGCCAGGAGTCGGTGGTCGCCGCCGTCAAGGCCGCCGAGCAGCAACTCGGCCCAACCCACATCCTGGTGAACAACGCTGGCTGGGACCACGCCGCGCCCTTCCTGAAGACCGACAAGGCCCTGTGGGACAAGATCGTCGCCGTGAATCTCTACGGTCCGCTCTACATGCATCACGCGGTGCTGCCGGGGATGTACGAACGCGGCGCCGGCAAGGTGGTGAACGTGGCCTCCGACGCCGCCCGCGTCGGCTCCTCCGGCGAAGCGGTGTACGCATACTGCAAGGGCGGCCTGCTGTCCTACTCCAAGACCATGGCCCGCGAGCTGGCCCGCAAGCAGATCAACGTCAACGTGGTGTGCCCCGGCCCCACCGACACCGCGCTGTTCCGCGACTTCGCCGGCGAAGGCGAACAGGGCGAGAAGCTCAAGGGCGCGCTGGCCAAGGCGATCCCCTTCGGCCGCCTCGGCCAGCCGGAAGACCTGCCCGGCGCAGTGCTGTTCCTCGCCAGCGAGGACGCGACCTTCATCACCGGCCAGGTCATCAGCGTGTCCGGCGGCCTGACGATGGCCGGCTAGGAGGCGCGAATAAATCTACTGCGCGTCCTGATCTCGCGATTCCGGTCCTCGTCGCGACCTCAGGCCTGCTCGCAACGATTTCTTCGCCCCCTCCAATCCCAACAGAAATACGAATCCACATTCCACACATCAGGAGACACGACATGGAATACCGCGACATCCTCTACACCAAGGCCGACGGCATCGCGACCATCACCATCAACCGGCCGAAGCAGTTCAACGCCTTCACCGCCAACACCTGCGAGGAGATGATCCACGCCTTCAAGGACGCCGACTACGACCGCAGCATCGGCGTGGTTGTCCTCACCGGCGCGGGTGAGAAAGCCTTCTGCACCGGCGGCGACCAGGGCACCCAGGATGGCGGCTACGGCGGCCGCGGCACCATCGGCCTGCCCATTGAGGAAGTGCAGAGCGCGATCCGCGACTGCAACAAGCCGGTCATCGCCCGCGTCAATGGCTACGCCATCGGTGGCGGCAACGTGCTGGTCACCATCTGTGACCTGGCCATAGCCTCCGACAACGCCCAGCTCGGCCAGGCCGGCCCACGCGTCGGCTCCGTCGATCCCGGCTTCGGCACCGCCCTGCTCGCCCGCGTGGTCGGCGAGAAGAAGGCCCGCGAGATCTGGTACCTGTGCCGCCGCTACACCGCCCAGGAAGCCCTGCAGATGGGCTTGGTCAACGCCGTGGTGCCCCAGGACCAGCTCGACGCCGAAGTGAAGAAATGGTGCGACGAGATCGTCGAGAAGAGCCCGACCGCCATCGCGCTGGCCAAGAAATCCTTCAACGTGGATACCGAGATGATCCGCGGCATGGGCGGCCTGGCCATGCACGCCCTCAAGCTGTACTACGAGACCCCGGAATCTGCCGAGGGCGGCAACGCCTTCCGCGAGAAGCGCAAGCCCGAGTTCCGCAAGTACGTGAAGTAAGGCGGCACACGCCGTGGGGGGGGGGGGAATGGGCCCCCGCCGGAACAAAGGGGGGTTAGGGGGGCAGTAATATACCCC
>NZ_JAYSDK010000018.1:0-2442 GCF_041914405.1 Zoogloea sp. | reverse complement strand
GCACGCCGGAGTTCCTCATGTACGTTATGTATGGCGTCACCCGGGGTGGGGCCTAATTATTTCGCCGGGGTTATTCAATTCTGGGATTGCGGGCGAATGAATTCGCCCCCACAACAAAGCCGAGGGGCGCCCTCCTGCCCCCTCCTCCACCGGACACGCATCATGATCAGAGACCAGGAAACCCTCAATCTGCTGCTCGACACCATTTCCCGCTTCGTGCGGGAACGGTTGATCCCCCACGAGGCCATCGTCGCCGACACCGACCGGATTCCCGATGAACTGATCCAGGAGATGCGCGAACTGGGCCTGTTCGGCCTGTCCATCCCCGAGGAACACGGCGGCATGGGCCTGACGATGGAAGAAGAAGTGCTGGCCACTTTCGAGATCGGCTACACCTCGCCGTGCTTCCGCTCGCTGTTCGCCACCAACAACGGCATCGGCGGCCAGGGCATCATCATCGACGGCAGCGACGCGCAAAAGGCCCACTACCTGCCCAGGCTGGCCACCGGCGAGATCATCGGCTCCTTCGCGCTGACCGAGCCCGACAGCGGCTCCGACGCGGCCAGCCTGCGGACCACCGCCGTCCGCGACGGCGACTTTTACGTGCTCAACGGCACCAAGCGCTACATCACCAACGCGCCCGAAGCCGGCATCTTCACGGTGATGGCGCGCACCGACCCGACCAAAAAGAGCGCCGACGGCATCTCCGCCTTCATCGTCGAGGCGGGCACGCCGGGCCTGTCCCTCGGTCCAATCGATAAGAAAATGGGCCAGAAAGGCGCCCACATCTGCGACGTGATCTTCGAGGACTGCCGCATCCCCGCCGCCAACCTGATCGGCGGCAAGGAAGGCGTCGGCTTCAAGACCGCCATGAAGGTGCTCGACAAGGGCCGCATCAACATCGCCGCGGTGTCGGTCGGCGTGGCCCGTCGCATGCTCGACGACGCGCTGCGCTACGCCTGCGAGCGCAAGCAGTTCGGCAAGCCGATCGCCGAATTCCAGCTGGTCCAGGCCATGCTGGCCGACAGCAAGGCCGAGCTGTATGCCGCCCAGTGCATGGTGGTAGACGCCGCCCGCCGCCGCGACCAGGGGCTGGACGTGGGTACCGAAGCCGCCTGCGCCAAGATGTTCGCCTCCGAGATGTGCGGCCGCGTTGCCGACCGGGCCATCCAGATCTTCGGCGGCGCCGGCTACCTGGCCGAATACGGCATCGAGCGCTTCTACCGGGACGTGCGCCTGTTCCGCATTTTCGAAGGCACGACGCAGATCCAGCAGCTGGTGATCGCCCGCAACATGATCCGCGAACACAGCTGAGACGTGCCTGCAGCGCGCCGCCCCTTTATCCTTCACGAATAATTCGCTAAATACACACACCCGCTACGCCGCACACAAGGAAGAGACGATGATGAACTTCAAATGGGACGACCCGCTGCTCCTCGACCGCCAGCTCACCGAAGACGAGCGCATGATCCGCGACACCGCCCAGGCCTACTGCCAGGAGAAGCTGGCCCCGCGCGTCCTCGAGGCCTTCCGCAACGAACACACCGACCTGGCGATCTTCCGCGAGATGGGCGAACTGGGCCTGCTCGGCCCGACGATCCCCGAGGAATACGGTGGCGCCGGCCTCAACTACGTGAGCTACGGCCTGATCGCCCGCGAGGTGGAACGGGTGGATTCCGGCTACCGCTCGATGATGAGCGTGCAGTCATCGCTGGTGATGGTGCCGATCAACGAATTCGGCAACGAAGCCACCAAGCGCAAGTACCTGCCCAAGCTCGCCACCGGCGAATGGATCGGCTGCTTCGGCCTCACCGAGCCGAACCACGGCTCCGACCCCGGCTCGATGATCACCCGTGCCCGCAAGGTGGACGGCGGCTACAGCCTCACCGGCAGCAAGATGTGGATCACCAACAGCCCGGTGGCCGACGTGTTCGTCGTGTGGGCCAAGGACGACGCTGGGAAGATCCGCGGCTTCGTGCTCGAAAAGGGCTGGAAGGGCCTGTCCGCCCCGGCCATCCACGGCAAGGTCGGCCTGCGCGCGTCGATCACCGGCGAGATCGTCATGGACGAGGTGTTCTGCCCCGAGGAGAACGCCTTCCCCGAGGTGCGCGGCCTCAAGGGTCCCTTCACCTGCCTCAACTCCGCCCGCTACGGCATTGCCTGGGGCGCCCTCGGTGCCGCGGAAGACTGCTGGCACCGGGCCCGTCAATACACGCTGGACCGCAAACAGTTCGGCCGCCCGCTGGCCGCTAACCAGCTGATCCAGAAGAAGCTGGCCGACATGCAGACCGAGATCACCCTCGGCCTGCAGGGCTGCCTGCGCCTGGGCCGCATGAAGGACGAGCACATCGATGCGGTGGAGATCACCTCCATCATGAAGCGCAACTCCTGCGGCAAGGCGCTGGACATCGCCCGCATGGCCCGCGACATGATGGGCGGCAA
>NZ_JAYSDK010000017.1:0-101373 GCF_041914405.1 Zoogloea sp. | reverse complement strand
CGCGGCAGATCAGCTTCTTGCCGTCGAACTTGCCTTCCGACAGGGCGATGTCCTGATGCGGGCAGATCGCCTGGAAGGCCTTGATCTCGCCGCCGTCGGCACAGACCAGCAGCACCTCGTGGCCATTGACGGTGTAGGGCGCCATCTCCCCTTCCCACACATCATCGACCGTACATACCTTGGTGAAACTCATGCTCTTGCTCCTCGGTCTGGCGGACGCCTCAGGCGGCCTGCCAGATGATGTCCACCGTCTCGGTGGGCTTGAAACCCGCCTCGGCAACCTTCAGGTTGCGCGGCAGCAACTCGGTGCTGCCGTGGCGGCGCACCCGCAGAATGTGGCCCGGCCGGTCACGCACGCGGCGGCCTACCGAATGCACGGCGGCGGCGGCCGCCACCTCGTCCATGGTGTGCTCCGTATCCACGGGCACCAGCTGCAGGACGAAATCCCCCTCGAAATTGGAGGTCAATGGAAAAAGGGCCATGGTGTAAATCTCCTCGTGTGGCACACGGCGCACCGGCAGCAGGCCTGCCGGGCGCGCCGGATCAGGGGGTCAATGGGGAAGAATCAACCCGCCTTACGGGTCTCGCGGAGGGCGCGGTAAACCTCGGCCCAGGCATAGTTGTGGGCGTCGTCGCCGATCTCGCCCGGGGCCAGGCCCATGTACTGCAGAGCACCGCCCAGATCCATCGGCTGGATCATCCCGGCCAGGAAGCGATCGACGATGGACAGGTGGCCGGCGTAGCGCTCGGGCTCCTGCTGGAACACCCAGCGATCCACCTCGGAGCCGAAGTGGTACAGGCGGCCGTTGTATTCGAGGGGGTAGTCCTTCACATCCCAGCCCTTGCCCGGCACGCCGAGGATGGGCAGCTGGCACATGTTGCAGACATAGGGCAGCGTTTCCGGGTAGGTCTTGGCCATGTTGCCGTCGACCACGTTGTCGATGAACACGTCCCAGCACTGGCCCCAGGTGTCGTTCCAGCCGGGGTACTTCTCCTCCAGCCAGGCGCGCTCGTCGGGGGTGACGCCGGCCGCCGGGTTCCACCACAGGGTCGGGCGCCAGAAGTAGGAGCCCAGGTGCATGCCGTGGTGGGTCTGGCCGATGTCCTTCAAGAAGATGTCCCAGTACCAGGGCAGGTCCAGGCCCATGTCGGTGAGGGCGCGCTCGAACTGGGCGACGATCCACTCCTCCATGAACTCCTTGAAGGACTGCTTGCGGTGCTCGAGCGGGGTGTAGTAGTCCATGATCGGACCGGTCAGCACCGAGAACAGCTTCCAGGCGCCCCACACCGCGATATCGACGCGCTTCTGCGCTTCCGCCTTGTGGCCGTTCTCGATCAGCACCTTGAGGGCCGGGCCGCCGATCTGGGCGTGGCGCGATTCGTCGGTCTGGATGCTGGAGATGAGGTTGGCGAAAGTGTGGTCGCCCGCCTCGGCGGCATCCGCTGCCAGCCCGAGGAACTGCATGTTGGTGAAGCCGGTCTCGAAGCTGAACGTCAGCATGATGGAAACGCTGATCGCGTCCCGCGTCATCATGATGTCGTCGAAGAAATGGCGGGCGGCGATCATCGCCCATTCATTGGTGTCGTAGGCCTTGAAGGCCCAGTCCATCTGCCGGTCCTTGGACACGTGCTCGTGGGGGAAATAGAGCTGCATCTGGCCGTGGCGGATCTCGTCCATACAGCCCAGCGTGGACATGTTGCGCATGCCCGGCGCCTTGGAGAACCGCATCATCCGCGCCTCGGCGCTGGCCGCCGCGTATTCGCCGCGGGCAATGGCGCCGTAGTGCGCCTTCATCACCGACTTCCAGCCCGGATCGGCGTTTTCGAAGATCCGGCTGCGCTCCAGCGCCGCCTTCACCGAATAGGCCCCCGCATCCTTCTCGCGCTGGACCTTCACGTATTCCGGATAAGTCTGCTTGTAGGGCTCGTCGTAGTTTTCCCAGGCGGCGAGCGGCAGACCGAATTCGCCCGATAGCTTGGGCGGAAACAGTTCGTCCTCGGTAACGTACTTGGGTGTCCAGTTGGTGGAACGGGCCAGGTCATACCAGTCCATCCGATTGAGTACGGCCATTCATGTCTCCTTCATAACGGGATGCAGGAGCCCTGCAGCTCCCCCTCGTATCCGGTCGATCTGCGCCGACCGGAGCGACTAGCCGAACCGACGCTGCGTTTCGACCGTGTGGAGGAAAGTTATAAGGAAACAAAAACGCGGGGTATTAGACGATGGTTTAGGTGCTGTGCAGCATGGGGGAAGAAGGAAGCCTGCCCGGAACACATCCGGGCATGGACAAGTCCAGCGGGAAACAGCCGGCCACTACCGAGATGAGGCTCCGCTGCAGCCGGCCTCGTACCAAGGGAAAGGCCTTGGCCGCAGTGGCAGTTACTCGGCCTAAACTGCCATTGGTTGCAATGGACGCGACAGACCGCCATCAGCTAAGAGCCGCAGTGACGATTACATAACACTTGCAAAACGTCTGCATTTTACTATGTTAAATTCATTATGCAGCGAGAGGCTTATTCCGGCGAGAAGTCGATATCTACGGCATGAACATCATAGGGAGCATTCATCCAGTCTAGTTGCGCGAAGGCGGCTATGCGTTTAATAGATGTCGGTCAAGGTGTCTGGTCAGTTTTAGCTCCAGGTGTAGGCAGAGCTCCCCTCCGAAACCGTGGTTGTTATAGAGACTATCAGATGACTAGATTTTTTGATATTTATGCTTTTAGGCTTCTATAGTGGGTGTCTGAAATATAAATTAATTACCTGGGTGTTGTCATCTGGGTAATTAATTCATCTCTCTACACAGTTCTTGACTCTTTCATGAAAGAAAGGCTCATTCGCTAACAACCGCCGTCGTACTTAATGTAGCTAGCTGTGGTATCCCCCAACCCCCAATGCGGAGTCAACTGCAGTAGGATTTTTTGGAGGACTGAAAATGCAACCTACACGTCGGAAGTTCCTTTGCCTATGTGGCGGTACCCTTGCGTTGCATGGGTGCGGGGGCGGAGGCGGAGATGAACCGAGCTCAAATCAATCGCACAATGCCGTCGCCGGCTGCACTCTCTCTGCGTCAGCGGGCACTGCGATGCTGCCTGGATGTGGTCAGCCGACAACCACCAGTGGGAGCCCCCAGATCGACGGGGCATTCGGTCAAGAGTTCTACTCACAGCGACAGTTCTGGGGGCTGCCACAGGTTTCGTTCCTCTTTCTCAACGATTGCGACTCACCGAATGCGTATGCTCAACCGCAAGGCATGACTATTCTATTCGGGAATACGCTCACTTACCAAACGTACTCGCGCTATGGCACTCCACTCCCTTTGTGGCAGGTAATGGCGCACGAGTTTGGTCACATGATGCAGTTCGCGTACGGAGCCTCGTGGCTCGATGCTCCCACTGCCGCGCCTCGAGAACTTGAAGCTGACATGTTCTCTGGCTTCTACCTAATATACGCAAAGGCCTTCGTGAGTCCCGCCGAGATGCAGACCACGCTGCAGCAGGCATTTAACATCGGAGACTACGGCTACAACAGTCCTAACCACCACGGCACGCCAATCCAGCGTATGGCAGCCGTAGTGGCTGGAGGCAAAGTTGCAACCGAGTACTTCGGTGGCCTGATTCCGCGCACTGTCGATGCCATTAGACAGAGATTCTACCAAGAACTGCGCCTTATTACAGCGTGGTAAGCGAGGTTTAATAAGTTGAAGAAAAAATATTTCTTCTTTTACAGCCTTCGTTTTGCAGGGGGCTACTGACCCCCATTGCCCCCGAGATAATTGCTTGTAGGCCGTTTTGAGAGGCAGTCATATTTTCTTGATCCGAAATTTTGGCTTTGCAGCACCTTGCTAAAGGTTCGCTCTACCAGACCCTACACAGCAGGGCCGGCTGACTTCGACGCTGGGCCTTCTAATGAAGGCTTTCGCCTTGCAGTAGCAGTATCGGGACTCCGTCTCGTCCACAATGCCAAAGATGCGCGTTAACCTTGATTGCGTAGATTCGCCCAATGATGAAATGCAAAAAATCTAATGGCTTTGCTGGAGGCGCCGATCAATGATCCGATAGGGAGGAAGGATTTTGAGCGATACTCAATTTTCTTTTTTTGTGTCATATTTCTGGTCTCAATACTTGCCGCTCTCATCTGGATTCCGAAGCCAACGCTAGCCCAGTTTTTTGCATTTCGGCTAACGCTTACATTTGCCACAGCAGGTATAGATTGTGGATTTATCCCGTGATTAATCCATTTCGAGCGGGCTCTGCCGTTCCGAGGGCTCGTTCGTGGCAGCGGGGGCCGTCGCACTTTTCGCTGCGGTCTGGCTTACAAATCCAGCTAAGTTGGAAATTGAGGGAATTTTACCGCCGCTGGCCGCCGATGCCCGTGCATACATTGAGAAATTCATTGCCGTTAGCGATAAAGGCGATCCGCTGGCTGCGTATTCTTCGTTCTCGGATCGAGAAAAATCTTCTGTTTCGTTGGCTTCGTATCGCCAGCTCGTCAGTAACGTCAGGACACCACTCGGTCTGCGTATCGTCGGTCCATTTTTATGGAATACATCCAATTCTGAAGAGGTTCCAGGCGGAAAGGGGCTTTTGTCTTTAATGCTTATCAATCTAAACTATCAGAATAAATAGGTTTATGGGTTTAAAACGCAGAAGTTATAGCAAAAGAAGGGGTGGGGAATGCATACATATACTGTCCAGCCATGTATTTTATAATATGCAAATTAATTTGTTGGATCAAAGAGTTGTTGGATTCGGCATTTTGATGATGAATAAAAATTCACTCGCACTCTGTATCGAGAACGGCCCAACCATCCGTTGCAGTGGATGCGCCGCAAGCGGCGCTCAGCTGAAAGAAGGCGTTGAGCAACAGCTTTCCTCATAGCTCAACGGCGGTATTGGGTCGGAAACTTGCATTCGCTGTATTAGAAAACTGCGGTTCGTGGTTCTCGGTGCTGAATGGCAGGTAAGCGTCAGACTGCTGCCTGATTTTGAACATACAGCTAACGACCGCATTGGCCGACAAGCAGTCCTTTCCAACCCACCTCAATCGGCCAACTCGATGTTTTAGGACTCCGCAGAACTCACTGACCAAAACACAGCCCCGCTGAACATCACAACGAGCCGTTGATGCTTTTCTTACAGCACAACCAACTCCACGCTGAACCCGCTCCCCTCCCAGCCGCGCTCACTTCCCTCTGAGCCCTACCGTTGATGCTCCGATTTGAACTTGCTCAGCTCCAAGCTGAGCGAGTTCAAATCAACGTTAAGCCGGCCTCCCTCAGACTTGAGCACGCTTCCCTCCGAGCATCGATAGTTCATCTTCGAGGATCTCGAGTTCATGTCTGAGCTGAACAAGTTCAAGTCCGGGCTTGGACAGTTCAAATCGGAGGGTCGAGCGCTTCGCTCCGGGCTTGGACGTGTCAGAAATCTCGTGCTCAGGCTGCCTGCAGTGCCATCGGTTGATAGCGCACTCTGTTCCGGGCCTGCACTTCCGCGGTCGGTACGAAGCCGAAGGCCGCGTGCGGGGGCACGGCGTACAGGGATGAATTCACCGTGAAATGGGGGGTGTTGCCGGCACCAGCCTTGAGGCGCTGCCACAGGGCACTGGCAATGCCTTGTCCGTGCAGGTCGGTGCGCCCGGCCTGCGCGACGGCAGGCGGCGCTCAGCGTCCGCCGGGTTCGTCGGGGCGCAGGTCTTCTTCCCCTCGGGCTGCGGCTGCGCGCCTGTCCGCCCGGTAAGCCAGGAGCAGGCATTTATAGAACAGCGAGGCGGCAATCCCGACGATGCCGATCGTGATGACGATGGCGTCCAGCATACAGGCATCTCCTTGTGTGCCGGCGTGATGCGATGGGCCGGCAGAGAAAGAACAGGCCGATGATATGAACTTTGCGGAGGACGATGGGCGAGGATTACAGATGCATTATTTCTCTGAAAGAGAAGGATGCTTCTGACGTCCTGCACGGTGGTCGGGGGACAGGCCGAGGTGACGGCGACGGTCCGGCTCCAGCGCTCCGCGATCTGACCGGTGATTTTTTATTTTCAGATTTAGTTTGCTATGTCACCCGATAGTGCGTATCGTAAAACACAGCGATTT
The DNA here is from genome assembly GCF_041914405.1 of Zoogloea sp. Lineage (NCBI taxonomy): Bacteria > Pseudomonadati > Pseudomonadota > Betaproteobacteria > Rhodocyclales > Zoogloeaceae > Zoogloea > Zoogloea sp. The sequence goes on along the minus strand of NZ_JAYSDK010000017.1, from coordinate 95,281 downwards.
CTAGTTGTGTCGTGATCTTGTTGGTCTAGTATCCGCAGTCCTGCGGCAGCATTCCCCCATTTTTACCTGGCCCTCTTGATCTCGCCCCACCCAGGGGCTATGCCCCATCATTTTTCGGAGATTCAAGATATGGCAGCAGGTACTGTTAAGTGGTTTAACGACTCCAAAGGCTTTGGTTTCATTACGCCCGACGAAGGCGGTGAAGATCTCTTCGCTCACTTTTCCGCGATTCAATCCTCGGGCTTCAAGAGCCTGACCGAAGGCCAGCGCGTCAATTTCGACGTGACGAACGGCCCGAAGGGCAAGCAAGCCAGCAACATCCAGATCGCCTGATTTTCCCGGCGTCTGTCTCAAAAGCGGTTGAGCCCTATCAGCCGCTTGCAAGCTCTTGTGCCGACTTGATGGTCGGCACAGGCATGGAATCAGATCATCCTGATTTCCATGCAGCCTCCGCAAAAAAATCCATTCCTCCAGCGCAGCCCAGAGCGAAAGCTCAAGCGCTCTGCTCCTACGCGAGCATTGCCGCCCTGCCCTGCAAAGACGCCTGGTGGCGACCGATGCCTCAATCGGGTCGTCGCGAATGGGCCGGTCTGTCTCATGCCGACCTTCATCGTTTATCCAGCCCCCTGCGATGAGACGCAAACGGCGCGCGAGCGGCCTTCAACGCACGCCGTTTCAACGACATGGAGTACAGCATGACCAATGCCATTCAGCGAACCGAGCTGAGGACTTTCTACTACACCCCGGTCCATTGTCCGTTCTGCGGTACGCGGGTGATGGGTGCGGATCCGGTGGACGAGACCCTTATCACCGCCTGCCCCCACACCTTGTTCATTGCCCATGACACGGCTTTCGAATACCGCTCGGAGCGATTCGACAGGAACCTCGATCTGCATGGCTTGAGCGATCAAGAGGTGGAAGAACGCTGGCGCGGGGAGGCAGGTGGGGTCGATGGCTTCACCAACCAGGTCACGCTGGCGGACGCTATCAAGGTTGCGGCCTATGCACCGGAGCCGTCGCCCTACGGTTCTTACTACGGCTTTGCGCCGACCGAATAAGCATTACCCCTGAGCCCCGTTTCTTTCGGGCTTAACTCATTTACCCCTGGAGAAACGACTCATGGCCAAGGAAGATTTGCTTGAAATGCGAGGTGTTGTGATGGAAGTGCTGCCGGATTCGCGCTTTCGCGTCACCCTCGATAACGGACACATGCTGGTGGCCTACAGCGGCGGCAAGATGCGCAAGAACCATATCCGCGTGCTGGCCGGCGACAAGGTTTCCCTCGAAATGTCCCCTTACGATCTGAGCAAGGGACGGATTACCTTCCGCCACATCGAGGGCCGCACGCCACACGCTCCGCGAGCACAACGCCGCTAAAACGTATCGGACACGCCCGTCTTTCCGCACGGAAGCGCGTTGTCCATTCGGCCTATTGGGCCCTCAGGAGGAGCCATCATGGCTAAGCCAAACTACCAGTTCGAGAAGCGCCAGCGAGATCTGGCCAAGAAGCAGAAGCAGGAAGAGAAGCGTCGCGAGAAGCTTGCGAACAAGGCGGCCAACGCCAGCGGTTCGCAAGCGGTGGTGCCCGAAGCCGGCGGGCCGGAGGACGGCACGGACTCCGGGACGGCATCGGTTTAACCCTGCCGCACCGTAGCAAGCCCTGACGTCTGGCGCCCCATCGGGCCGCCAGACGTTTTGCATTCAAGCGCGCCCCGCACGGTAAAATCACGACAACGCGCAGGTATCCGCCGTACGACCTTCATTCGCCCTATGCTTTTGCATTCTCTTCTAACGGAACGCTTTGACTGCAAACATAGCAGTGAGGAAATGCTGCAGATCCTGGCGTCGGCCCTGAACGCGTTTCCGGTTGCGTGCTTCCTGATCAATAGCGAACACCGGGTGATTCACTGGAATATGGCGTGTGAGGTTCTGACCGGCGTGTCTGCGCGGGTCATCGTAGGCACCAAGGATCAGGGAAAAGCGTTCTACGCCTGCGACCGAATGGTCATGGCCGATCTGGTCCTCGATGGCGCTGCGAGCAATCAGGTCGATGCGCTCTACCACGGCAAATTCCGGCCTTCTTCAACAGTCCCCGGCACCTATGAGGCCGAGGACTTCTTTCCCAACTTTGGCAAGGAAGGGCGCTGGCTGTATTTCACGGCCGCCCGCATCTGCGACGTGCATGGCACGCCCATCGGTGCGATCGAAACCTTGCAGGATGTGACGGCACGCCAGCAGGCCGAGGCGGCCCTGCACTTGAGCAACGAGCGTTTCAAGGCGCTCAGCTGGATCGACGATCTGACGCAGCTCTACAATTCGCGCCGGTTTCATGAGGTGCTCGACAATGAGATCTCGCGGGCCGCACGCTACGCCCATCCGCTGTCGCTGATGGTGTTCGACATCGATTACTTCAAGCAGATCAACGATACCCATGGGCATCAGGAGGGCGACCGCGTCCTGCGGCTGATTGCCGAGCAGCTGCGCCAATGGCAGCGCGAGGCCGATCATCTGTTTCGTTTTGGCGGTGATGAGTTTGCCGTGATCCTGCCGGAGACCAATGCGGCCGCGGCGCACTCCGCCGCAACGCGATTGGTTGAGGCGTGGCGGCAATTCAACGGTAACGGAGCCGGCGCAGCAACCCATGGCAGTACGCTCAGCGTCGGCGTTACCCAGTTGAAAGCGGACGACACGGCAGAGACGCTTGTTCGGCGGGCCGATCAAGCGGCCTATGAGGCCAAGCGCCTTGGGCGGGATAGGGTTATCGGCGCGTAAAGCCCGCTCGATCGTCGGCGTTTTTTTCCGTACGGCCAACGCCTCGCGGACGCCGTCGCTCTCCCGGCGGTCCGGGCGCCAATGGTTCAAATCGTAAGGGCGAGCGCCCTCACGCGCACACGCAGTTCCGCCCGTTGCGCTTGGCCCGGTAGAGTTTTTCGTCGGCGCGCTCGATCATGGCCACGTGGTCCCCGGTAATGTCCGGCACCATGGTGCACAGGCCGACGCTGATCGTGACGCTGCCGTTGGGAGACATGGCATGGGGGAGTTGCAGGTCGGCGATGAGCTGGCGGCACTTCTCGGCGATCTGCAGGGCGGCGTCGGCCGGGGTTTCGGGCAGGACCAGGGCGAACTCCTCCCCGCCGTAGCGGGCGAACAGGTCGCTGGAGCGCACCGGCATGGCGCTGATCGCTTCGGCGATGCGCTGCAGGCAGACGTCGCCGCGCACGTGGCCGTAGTGGTCGTTGTAGTTCTTGAAGTAATCCACGTCGAACAGCAACAGGGAGAGGGGTTGACCGTTGCGCCGGGCGCGCGCCCATTCGGCCACCATGGTCTGCTCGAACATCCGGCGGTTGGCGATGCCGGTCAGCTCGTCCTGCTTGGCCAGGGCTTCGAGCTTGCGGTTGAGCTGGAGCACCTGGTCTTCCATCTCCTTGCGTTCGGTGATGTCGAACATGAAGCCGATGAGGTCGGTGGTTACACCGTTCTGATCGCGGATCACATGCACCACGTCGCGGATCCACACATAGCTGCCGTCGGCCTTCAGCGCCCGATAGTCGGCCTCGTGATCGACACCCTGCTCCGACTGGCGGATGCAGAAGTCGGCGGTACGCGCCCGGTCTTCCTCATGGATGCGCTCGATCCAGTCCATCGCCCCCAGCCAGCTGTCCCGCGGCCAGCCGAGTAGGCTTTCGATCTGCGGCCCGATGTAGTCGAACTGCTTGGTCTGCCAGTTGATCTTCCACGGGATCGCCTTGGTCGATTCGAGCAGGGTCTTGTACACGCCCCAGTCGTCGCTGCGTTCCAGCCTGTCGATACCATTGAAAGTCTGCGCGTCTGTCATCGTCTTCTCTCGTGCGGGATCTCCCCGGCCCGCCATAGCCGGCCGGAGAGATTAGCGCGGAAATTTTGCAAGGAAGAACGGCGCAGGGCGGGAATGAGGCACTTGTGCACACTTGCGGGGAAGTGTCATAAAGAGCGGCGGGGCGAGGTGGTGGGCCCCCCTATTCCGCGATGCCCCGTCTCTAGCTGGATAGTGCCGCCACCTTGGCGCGTGCCGTGTGCAGTTTCCGGTAGCTGTCGATCAGGCGCTGGTGGCGGTCGAGGCCTTCGAGTTTCATGCTCGTCGGGGTGATGCCGAAGAAGCGCACGCTGCCGTCCACCGAGCCCAGCACCGCATCCATGCGCGCGTCGCCAAACATGCGGCGGAAATTGCGCTCGTAATCGGCCAATTCCAGTTCGTCGTCGAGCAGCACTTCGAGCACCACATCCAGGGCCTGGTAGAACAGGCCGCGCTCGACGGTGTTTTCGTTGTATTGCAGGAAGGCTTCCACCTGCTCTTTCGCGGCTTCGAATTCCTTCAGGGCGAGATTGATCAGCAGCTTCAATTCCAGAATGGTGAGCTGGCCCCAGGCGGTGTTCTCGTCGAACTCGATGCCGATCAGGGTGATGATGTCGGTGTAATCGTCGAGCTGGCTGTCTTCCAGCCGTTCGAGCAATGCTTCCAGGCGGGCATCGTCGAGGCGGTGCAGGTTCAGGATGTCTTCCCGGAACAGCAGGGCCTTGTTGGTGTTGTCCCAGATCAGGTCTTCCACCGGGTAGACCTCCGAATAGTCCGGCACAAGGATGCGGCAGGCGGTGGCGCCGAGCTGGTCATAGACCGCCATGTACACTTCCTTGCCCAGGCCTTCGAGAATGCCGAACAGCGTCGCGGCCTCCATGGCATTGGAGTTTTCGCCGTGGCCGGAAAAGTCCCATTCGACGAATTCGTAATCGGCCTTGGCGCTGAAAAAGCGCCAGGACACCACGCCGCTGGAATCGATGAAGTGTTCGACGAAGTTGTTCGGCTCGGTGACGGCGTTGCTTTCGAAGGTGGGGCGCGGCAGATCGTTGAGGCCTTCGAAGCTGCGGCCCTGCAGCAGTTCGGTCAGGCTGCGCTCCAGCGCGACCTCCAGGCTGGGGTGCGCGCCGAAGGACGCGAACACGCCGCCGGTACGCGGGTTCATCAGGGTCACGCACATCACCGGGTATTGGCCGCCCAGCGACGCATCCTTGACCAGCACCGGGAAGCCCTGCTCTTCCAGGCCCTTGATGCCGGCCACGATGCCGGGGTACTTGGCCAGGACGCCCTCCGGCACGTCCGGCAGGGCGATCTCGCCTTCCAGGATTTCGCGCTTGACCGCCCGCTCGAAGATTTCCGACAGGCATTGCACCTGGGCTTCGGGCAGCGTGTTGCCGGCGCTCATGCCATTGCTGAGGAACAGGTTGTCGATCAGGTTGGTCGGGAAATACACCACCTCGCCGTCCGACTGGCGCACGTAGGGCAGCGCACAGATGCCGCGCTGCTGGTTACCGGAGTTGGTGTCGTACAGGTGCGAGCCGCGCAACTCGCCGTCCGGGTTGTAGATCTCCAGGCAGTACTCGTCGAGGAGGCCCGCCGGCAGCGCGTCCTTCTTGCCCGGCTTGAACCAGCGCTCGTCCGGGTAATGCACGAAAGCCGCGTTGGCGATGTCTTCGCCCCAGAACTGGTCGTTGTAGAAATGGTTGCAGTTAAGGCGCTCGATATATTCGCCCAGCGCCGAGGCCAGGGCGCTTTCCTTGGTCGCGCCCTTGCCATTGGTGAAGCACATCGGCGAGTGCGCATCGCGGATATGCAGCGACCACACATTGGGGACCAGATTGCGCCACGAGGCGATTTCGATCTTGATGCCGAGCCCGGCCAGAACACCCGACATGTTGGCGATGGTCTGCTCCAGCGGCAGATCCTTGCCCACGATATAGGTACAGTCTTCCGCATCCGGCTTCAGCGTCAGCAGGGCCTGCGCGTCGGCGTCCAGGTTCTCGACTTCCTCGATGACGAACTCCGGCCCGGTCTGCACGACCTTCTTTACCGTGCAACGGTCGATGGAGCGCAGGATGCCCTGGCGGTCCTTGTCGGAAATATCCGCCGGCAACTCGACCTGGATCTTGAAGATCTGCTGGTAGCGGTTCTCCGGATCGACGATGTTGTTCTGCGACAGGCGGATGTTGTCGGTAGGAATATTGCGGGTTTCGCAGTACAGCTTGACGAAGTAGGCCGCGCACAAGGCCGACGAGGCCAGGAAGTAATCGAACGGCCCCGGCGCAGAGCCATCGCCCTTATAGCGGATGGGCTGGTCGGCGATTACCGTGAAGTCATCGAACTTGGCCTCGAGACGAAGCTTGTCGAGAAAATTGACCTTAATTTCCATGGGGGAATTCCGAAAAGGCGTTCAAAACGAATTGGCCGCCATTATCGCGGTTTCACCAGGGGAAAACCGCGCGGCTCACAAGCGGAAGCGCGCCACCGACTCCCGCAACTCGCCGGCCAGGCTTTCCAGCCGCTTCACGTCTTCATCCGCCGCCCGCACCGACGCGGCCGATTCTTCGGCCATGCGGGCGATGCGTTCGACGTGCTGGGCGACGCTGGTGCCGGCCTGGCTTTGTTCGGCGGTGGCGCTGGCCACGTCGCGGACCTTGGCAACGGTAGCTTCGGCGCCGGCGCTGATTTCCCGTAGCGATGCCGCGGCGGCGCTGGCCATGTCGACGCCGCGGCCGACCAGCGGGGTGATGGCCTGCATGCTGCCGACGACGGAGCCGGTGTCGGCCTGCACGGCGGCGACCATGGTGGTGATCTGGCCGGTAGCGCTGGTGGTGCGTTCGGCCAGCTTGCGCACTTCGTCGGCAACGACGGCGAAGCCGCGCCCTTGTTCGCCAGCCCGCGCGGCTTCGATGGCGGCGTTGAGGGCGAGCAGATTGGTCTGGTCGGCGATCTCCTTGATGACGCTGGCGATGCCGCCGATCTGCGAGGAGCGGTCGAGTAGGCCTTCGATGAGGCGGGCCGCCTCGCTGACCTGCCGGGATACGCCCTGGATGGTGTCGGCTGCGCGCTGCACCATCTGCTCGCCGTCCCGTGCCACCTGGCTGGAATGCACGGAGTTGTCCTCGGTTTCCCGCGCGCTGCCGGAGATGTGGTCGATGCTGACCGACAGCTGCTCGATGGCGGCGGCGGTGGATGAGGTGGCGTCGGACGAGAGCTGGCTGGCTTCGTCGATGCGCGTCATCTGGCGGCTGAGGCTGGACGAGATCTGGCCGAGCACGGTGGCGCCGCGCTGGATGCCGTCGATCATCTCGCGCAGGCTCGCCTGCATGTGGGCGACGGAGGCGAGCAGGCTGTCGCTGCCCTTGGGCACGTCGAGCTGCTGGGCGAGGTTGCCGGCGGCGATCTCCCGCGCGACCTGGGCGGCGTAGTCGGGTTCGCCGCCAATGCGCCGGTAAATGCTGCGCGCCATCAGGCCGGCGAGCGTGGCGACGACAACGAGCACCACCACGCCGAGGCCGATGAAGCGCCAGGCCAGACGCCAGAAGGCGCTGTCGATGTCGTCCACCCAGGCGCCGTAGCCAAGGACCCAGTTCCAGCCCTGGACCTGGGTGACCCCGTTGATCTTGGGTAGCTCCACGTCGGTACCGGGCTTCTTGACGAGGATTTCCGCGTAGCCGAATTCGTTGCCCTTGAGGGCGTCGAGGTAGCGCTCGAAGTCGTGGCGGCCGTCGGGGAGCTTCTTGCCGAGGTCGATCCGGCCGGTGTCCTTCATGTTGGGCAACACGAGGCCGAGACCATCGGTGGTGCGCGCCCAGACATATCTGGTCTTGCCGTCGCGCATGGCGGCCAGCGCCTCGATGGCGCGGGCCTGGGCGTCGGCGTGGCTCAGCGTACCGGCCTGCTCCAGCCCCTGGTAGCGGGCGACGGTCTGGGTGGCAAGGATGAGTACGGTGCGCAGTTCGTTGCGCCGTTCGTCGAGCATGGTGGTGCGCAACGTGGTGAGCGCCACGCCGGCCACCACGATCAGCCCGAGGATCGCACTGGCGACGATGAGGCCGAGGCGTCGTGCAAGCTTCATGGTTGGGTTCCTTCCTGCTGTCTTGCGGCCCAATTGAAAACGGCCACCGGAACCGTGTCCGGTGGCCGTTTTGCGGCCGTGCCTGGGTGAAGCGCGTGGCTTAGTGCTTCATGGAGAACGCGGAGATCCAGGAGGTCTTGCGGGCTTCGGCGAAGGCCTTCTCGCGCAGCTCGTGGTACTCGGCGTGCGGCACCGGGCTGGCGTCGCGGTTGCCCAGGTCGTGCATGCGGACACGATAGGTCTCGCGGGCCGTCCAGACGGCGATGGCAGCGATGACGGTGATGCCCAGGGTGATGGAGCCGACGGTCACCGGGATGTTGCTCGAGCCCGGGGGCGCCACGGTGGCGAACACGGCGGGCAGCATGGCGGTGACCATGGTGCCGAGGTTCTGGGAGATGGCCATGGCCGAGACGCGGGTGCGGGTCGGGAACATTTCCGGGTAAAAGCTCGGGAAGATCGCGTTGTAACCCTGGTAGACCAGGCCCCACATCAGCAGGGACATGACGATCGCCAGCGGTACGTTGTGGATGCTGATGGCGTACAGGTAGCCGAAGGACAGCAGGCCGGCACCGAGGGAGCCGCCGATGATCAGCGGACGGCGGCCGATCTTGTCGGACAGGTTGCCGACGATGGGGATGACGAGCACGGCGAGGCAGTTACCGAGCACCGGGATCCACAGGTAGACGTCCTTGCTGAAGCCGATGCCGTAGCCGGGCTGCACCGCGTAGGCGGCACCGAAGATGGTGGCGACAACCGGGATGACATTCATCAGGGACGCGCACATCACGCGCAGCATGTCGCGCCAGTTCTCGCGGATAGCCTGGATGACGGGGGCCTTCGGAACCTCGCCCTTCTTGGTTTCCTGGGCGAAAGCCGGGGTTTCATCGACTTCGCGGCGGATGATGTAGCCGGCGATGATGACGACGAAGCTCATCAGGAAGGGAATGCGCCAGCCCCAGCTGTTGAAGGCTTCGCTCGGCATGAAGTAGGCCAGCGGGAGGAACACGGCGGCGGCGAGGATCTGGCCGGCCTGCACACCCTGCAGCGTGAAGCTGGCGTAGAAGCCGCGACGGCCGAAGGGCGCGTGTTCGAGGATCATCGAGCTGGCGCCGGAGATTTCACCGGCCACCGCGAAGCCCTGGATCAGGCGCAGGACGACCAGCAGCGTCGGGGCCAGCAGGCCAACCTGGTCATAGGTCGGCAGCAGGCCGACGGCCATGGTGGAGATGCCCATCAGGAACATGCAGATCAGCAGCACCTGCTTGCGGCCGTGGGTGTCGCCCCAGTGACCGAGCACGAAGGCGCCGATGGGACGGGCCACGTAACCGACGCCGTAGGTGGCGAGGGAGGCCACGATGGCGATCTGGGGGTCGCCCTGGGGGAAAAAGACTTGCGGGAAGATCAGCGACGCAGCGGTCGCGTAGATGAAGAAGTCGTAATACTCCAGCACGGAACCAATCCAGCCACTGGCGGTGGCCTTCTTGGTCTGCTGGGTCCCATGTTGCTTCTGTTCGCTAGAACTACTCATGGTTGTCTCCACTATTTTTTGTGTGTTGCAGCAATTCGGATCGTTCAGGTGGTGCTGCCTCTGCAGCCGTCGAAGTGAGGCTAGATTAACGATAGCGATGTCCGAATTAACTGGGTCGATGCGGGTGATGCGCGATTGCCGTCTCAAATTGTTCGATAATCGCGCACCACGTTGGGCTCAAGGAGCCTTTCCTCCTCTTCGTTCTCCGGCGTCTTCGGTGCTGCGCTGCAGCATCCATTCAAGGCCGGGGATCGATCACCTGACGCGCCGCGGCCAGGGCCTGCCGCGCCCATTCGAGCTGCCCGACCTCGGCCATCCGGATCATGTGCGGTACCTCGACGCTGACCGGCAGATCGGCGGGCAGCGCGGCGAACATGCCACGCAGATCGATGCCGCCCTCGCCCGGCAACAGGCGCTCGCAGCGCGCCGCGTGGATCATCTCCTCCACCGTCAGCGTGAGCCCGGTGGGGGCGTCGCAGATCTGGGCGTAGTGCAGCAATTCCCGCGGCAACGCGCGCAGATCGTCCGGCGTCGTGCTGGAGCGGGCGAAGTGCAGCGCGTCGGCCAGGATGCCGGCGCCGGCCGGGCGCCCCGCCGCCTCGACGACCCGTAGCGCGGCCTTCGCGTCGGGCACCGCCGTCCAGGGCATGAACTCCAGGTCGGCGGTCATGCCGTGCTGGTGGGCTACTTCGCACAACTGCGCGTAGTTGGCGGCGAGGCGCCCGGGCTCGGTATCGTCGCCGGCCACCAGCAGCGCCTTGGCGTCCAGTTCCGCCCCGATCTCTATCAAGGGTAGACAAGGCCCGAGTTTGAAGTCGTCCGTCAGGCGGATGATTTCCAGGTCGAACACGCCGACGCCGGTTTCCTTGGTCGCAGCGAGGGTTTCGCGCAGCACGTCGGGCAGGCCGATCATGAACTGCTGCGGCGCGCCGGCCATGTTGGGCAGCAGGCGCAGGCCGACAAAGCCGTAGCCCAGCTCCGCCGCGAGATGGATGGCCTCGGGCGGCGTCAGGGTGTTGGACGTCAGGTAGGCAAGAGAGAAAGAACGCTCCATGGCACGCTCACTGCAGCGGCGAAACGGCCGTCGGCAGCGCGATGGTGGAAGTCATCGCGGTGGTCAGGTGGGCCGGGCCACCCTTCGGCGGCCAGATGCCCTTGGCCACGGCGTCGGCGCGGGCCTTGCCGCGGGCGTCGACGGTCGGGTAGGCCCAAATGTTGGTGAAGCGCAGCGGGCCGTCGAGGGCCACCATCGCTACCACGCAGGGGGAGATTTCCTCGCGGGCCGGCACGGCCTGTTCCCACAGGTCGATGGTGGCCTGCACGCCGCCCGGCTTGATGCCGTAGGTGCGGATCTCGTACACCGGGCCGCGGATGCCGGACTCGGCCGACGGGCGCACCGGCTTCATCCACGGGAAACCCTGGTAGCTGTGCTGCTCCAGGCTCTGGAAGAGCTCGCCACAGCCGAAGGGGCTGGCGCTGAGCTGGGTGCGTTGGCGCTCGGCCTGCAAGGTGGCGAGGTCGTCGAAACCGCGCAGCACGATCATCTGGTTCAGCGTGCCGATGTCGGTGAACCAGCAGGCGAGCAGCTCGCCTTGGGCGTAGGGGGCTGTGGCGAAGGCCTGCACATTGGCGGCGGCCTGGGCGGCGGTGCCGAACGGCAGGGTCATCGTGGACAGTTCGTAGAACATGGGGCTTCCTTTGCGTTTCACGCGTAGCTGGGTTGAATCCGGGGTTCCTGCGCATCGGCGAGCAGGGGCTGGCCGGCGGCGTGGTGGGCGGCGAGGTAGCCGAAGGTCATGGCCGGACCGAGGGTGATGCCGCCGCTCGGGTAGTGGCCGCCCATCATGCTGGCCATGTCGTTGCCACCGGCGTAGAGGCCGGCAATCGGCTGATCGTGGCTGTCGAGTACGCGCGCCTGGGCATCGACGCAGAGGCCGGCGAAGGTGCCGAGGCTGCCGGGGACGATCTTCACCGCGTAGAACGGGCCCTGCTCCAGCGGCGCCATGCAGGGGTTGGGCCAGCCAGAGGCGGCGTCGCCCTGGACGCGGTTGTAGGGCGTCTCGCCCTTGGCGAAGTCTTCGTCGCGGCCGGCACGGGCCATCTGGTTGTAGCGCTGAACGGTCTGCGCCAACGCATCGGGGTCGATGCCGCACAGGCGGGCCAGCTCGGCCGGCGTGGCGCCACGCTTCAGGTAGCCGTTGCTGACCAGCCGGCCGAGGGGCATCGGCGCCGGCTTGGCAGCGCCCAGGCCATAGCGGCGGATGAAGGCGTGATCGCAGACCAGCCAGGCCTCGACGGGTCGGCCGGCCGGCACGGCGGCAAGCATGCCGCGCACGAAGTCGTGATAGGAGTCGGCTTCGTTGGTGAAGCGCTTGCCGTCCGCCGTCACCGCGATGAGGCCCGGCTTGGCTCGCTCGATGAGGTGCGGGAAGTGCGCAAAGCTGCCGTCGGCGCGGGGCACCAGCGACACCGGCGCGAGCGCGGCGGCCTGGGCCAGCTGGCCGTTCAGCGCGGCACCGATGGCCTCGCCCATGCGCAGGCCGTCGCCGGTATTGCCGCGCGAGGCCGCCGACCAGTGTTCGTGGCCACTGGGTGCGTGGGGCAGCCAGGCCTTCTTGCGCTCCACGTCGAAGGGGAAACCGCCACAGGCCAGCACCACGCCACGGCTGGCACGGACCTCCAGGTCGCCGTCCGGTCCGCCGAGCACCGCGCCGACGACGCGCCCGTCCTCCACCAGCAGACGGCGGGCCGGGCTGTTGGTGCGGATCTCCACACCCCGCTCGAAGGCCGACGCGGCGAGGCCGGCGACCAGCGCATTGCCATTGACGAGGCGCATGCCGCGGCCGTACTGCAGCTGGTCGCGCCAGTAACACAGCACCTTGCCAGCCACGTAGCGGAAGGACGCCACGCTGCGCATGGCATTCATGAAATGCCGGAGTTCCACCCCGGACGCGATGCCCATGCCCCACAGGGTGGTTTCACGCAAAGGCGGTTTGAGTCGGTCGATCTGCCGGCCGAGACGACGGCCGTCGAAGGGCGCCGCGCACAGGGAACGTCCGCCGAGCGCCGCATCGGGCGTGCGGCCGTGGAAGTCCGGAATGGCGTTGCCGTCGATGAACTGCAGCGCAGTGTAGCGGCGGAAGAAGTCCACCATGCGCGGGCCGTGTTCCAGGTAGGTCCGCGCCCGCGCTTCGTCGAACTGGTCGCCCAGCTCGTGGCGCAGGTAGGACAGCGGCGTCTCGATGTCTTCGACGATGCCCGCCTCGACAGCCAGCGGATTGCGCGGAATCCACATCCAGCCGCCGGACCAGGCGGTGGTGCCGCCGTATTGGGCGTCCTTCTCGGCGACCAGCACGCGCAACCCCAGATGGGCGGCGGTGACGGCGGCGGACAGGCCGCCGGCACCGGAGCCGATGACCAGCAGATCGGTTTGGATCATGGTGCGTATATGGGTTGGGCGCTGGATCGGCGCGCCACGTTGAAGAAAGGCGAGGCGCCGCTGGCGGCGGCCATCTGCCCCGCGGTGGCGATCAGTTCGTCGGCCAGCGCGTGCATCTTGTCCTCGGTGAAGCGCACCGTCGGCCCGGCGATGGAGATCACGCCGATCGTCGCCTGGTCGCGCAGGCGCACCGGTGCGGCCATCGAGTTGAGGCCCGGCGTGTAGGTTTCCAGCGTCACGCTGTAGCCGCGCCGGCGCGTCTCGTTGATGCCGTCGAGCACCGCCTGCACGGTGGCCGGCGCGTTGGGGCCGAACTCGGTCGGCTGGCCGATACCCTGCTGGGACACCAGCGCCAGCGCCTGCTCGTCGCTGAGCGTGGACAGCCACGCGAGGCCCGACGCGGAACAGCTCAGGCGTGCATCGCTGCCCATCTCCGGGTCATAGCGCAGGCCCTGGCGGGCGCCCTGGGCACGGGCCACCCAGGTCAGGCGGTCGCCGTCGACGACCGACAGGCGCACCAGCTCGCCCGACACGCCAGCCAGCTGATCGAGCAGCGGCTGGGCGATATCGACGATGCCGGAGTGGCCGAGGTAGCTCAGGCCAAGGGACACCAGCTTGGTGGTGAGGACGTAGTCGCCCTGCTCGCGCACCTGGCGCACATAGCCGCAGCGGGCGAGGTCGGTGAGCAGGCGGTGGGCGCCGCTACGCGGAATGTTGAGCTGGTCGGCGATGGTGGCCAGCTCCAAGCCGTGCGCGTGGCGGGCCAGCAGTTCCAGGATGCCCAGGGTTCGTTCGAGTACTCCGCTCATTTTTGCTCCAGTTCTATTAACAGCGCCGCACGACGCGGCGCGATGAGGTTGGGTTTGCCAGGCTCTTACCTGCCGGATTTATCCGGGACCTGCAACCCCATGGCGGGCGGACGATCGAATTATAGATAAAACAGAACTAGATTCAATAGTGGAATATTGTTCCACTTTTTGTAGAATGGAATCTCCTGACACCCACAACGGAGACAAAACCATGTCGCAGCCCCTCAACGGAGCCACCCGCGTTCACTTCATCGTCGGCGACCCGATCGCCCAGGTGAAGTCGCCGGCCGGCGTCACCCAGGCCTTCCACGCCCATGACCGCAACGCCTACGTGATGCCCGCCCACGTGGCCCCCGCCAAGCTGGCCGCCTGGCTGGACGGCGTGTCCCTGGCCCAGAACGTGGACGGGATCATCGTCACCGTGCCGCACAAGTTCGCCTGCTTCGACCTGTGCGCGACGACCTCCGAGCGGGCCGCCTTCCTGCACACGGTCAATGTGATGCGCCGCAACCCGGACGGCAGCTGGCATGGCGACATGTTCGACGGCCTCGGCTACGTGTCCGCGCTGCGCGACCGGGGCTGCGAGCCGAAGGGCAGGACGGCGCTGCTGGTGGGCGCCGGCGGCGCCGGTTCGGCGATTGCCCACGCACTGGTGGTGGCCGGCGTGAGCGAACTGGCGATCCACGACGAAGACACCGCCCGCCGCACCACGCTGGTGGACCGCCTGGCCGGCCTCGGCCAATGCCCGGTCAGCCATGGCAGCCCCGACCCGAGCGGCTTCGACATCGTGATCAACGCGACCCCGGTCGGCATGAAGGAAGGCGATCCCTACCCCCTCGACGTCAGCAAGCTGACGCCGCAGACCTTCGTCGGCTGCGTGATCACCGCCCCGGCGATCACCCCGCTGATCGCCGCCGCCCGCGCCCTCGGCTGCGGCACTTCCACCGGTGCCGACATGTTCGGCCGGGTCTGCGACCTGATGGTCGACTTCCTGCTGGGTGAGTGACATGCAAGTCATCACACGGCTCGCCGACCTGGCCGAGCCGCAAAGTTACGACGTGGTGGTGATCGGTGCCGGTGGCGCCGGCCTTTCGGCGGCGCTGGTCGCCGCCATCGAGGGCGCCCGCGTGCTGCTGGTGGAACACACCAGCTACGTCGGCGGCACCACCGCCCTGTCCGCCGGCACCACCTGGATACCCGGCACCCACCATTCCGCCAAGGTCAATCCGACGGACACGCTGGCCGACGCCGCCCACTACCTGGACAACGCGGTCGGCGAGCGCAGCCCGGCCGCCCTGCGCCGTGCCTTCCTGGAAACCGGCCCGGAGGCGGTGCGCTATATAGAGTCTCAGTCGGAAGTCCAGTACCGCCCCTACGCCAAGCACCCGGACTACATCTCCGATCTGGCCGGCTCGACGCTGACCGGCCGGGCGCTGGAGCCGATGCCCTTCGACGGACGCCTGCTCGGTGAACTGTTCGCGCTGATCCGCCCGCCGATCCCGGAATTCACGGTGCTCGGCGGCATGATGGTGGACCGCAACGACATCAACCACCTGCTCGGCATGACCCAGTCGCTGGCGTCCTTCCAGCACTCGCTGAAGATCATCCTGCGCCACGCACGCGACCGCCTCGGCCATTCCCGCGGCACACGGCTGGTGATGGGCAATGCGCTGGTGGCCCGCCTGCTGTATTCCCTCGCTCAGCACGACAAGGTGAGCCTGGCGCTCAACACCGCAGTGACCGACATCGACCGCGGTGCCGACGGCGTGGAGGCGATCACCCTGTCCCAGCAGGGGCAGCAGCGCCGCGTGCAAGTGAAGGGCGGCGTGATCCTCGCCAGCGGCGGCTTCAACCGCAATCCGGCACTGCGCAAGGCGATGCTCGGCGAGGTGGACATGAGCTGGTGCCCAGCCGCCCCCGGCCACACCGGCCAGGCCCAGGAGCTGGCCCGCGGGCTCGGCGCCCACTACGGCCCGAGCCACGGCACCAACGCCTTCTGGGCGCCGGTATCGCTGCGCAAGCGGGCGGACGGCAGCACCGCGGCCTTCCCGCATTTCGTGATGGACCGGGCCAAGCCGGGCATGCTGACGGTCAATCAGGCCGGCGACCGCTTCGTCAATGAGAGCACCTCCTACCACCTTTTCGCGCTGCGCATGCAGCAGAGCCTGGCGGGCGGCAACGCAGCTGCCGACGTGCCGGCCTACCTGATCTGCGACGCCCGCGCGCTGCGCAAGTACGGCCTTGGCATGGTGCGGCCCGGCGGCGGCGGGCTCGGCCCCTTCCTCGCCGACGGCTACCTGACTCAGGCCGACAGCATCGACGAACTCGCCGGCAAGCTGGGCATCGATCCGGCGCGGCTGCAGGCCAGCGTCGCCAGGATCAAGGCCTACGCGGAGAGCGGCGTCGATCCGGACTTCCGGCGCGGCGAAACGGCCTACCAGCAGAACATCGGCGACGCCACCTGGCCCGGCCGCAACCCCAACCTGGGCGCGCTGACCGAGGCGCCGTTCTACGCGGTGCGCCTCTACCCCGGCGACATCGGCGCCTCCACCGGCCTCGCGGCGGACGTGGACGCCCGCGTGCTGGACGGCGCGGAGCAGCCCATCGGCGGCCTCTACGCGGTCGGCAACGACATGCATTCGATCATGGGCGGGGTTTACACGGCGCCGGGCATCACCATCGGCCCAGGCCTGGTGTTCGGCTATCGGGCCGCCAAGCATGCGGTCGCGCGGGCTCGGAGCTAAGCCGGAAAGAGCCGAAGCCCCCGCCGCCGGCCCGGGAGACCAGCGCCGGCGGCAATGCCACACAAGCCAGATCTCACAACTGGCCCAACAAAGACAGAGGAGACATCCATGATTCGACACAAGACCCTGCCCGCCCTGCTGCTGCTCGCCGGCATCACCACCCTCGCCAGCCCCCGCGTCGCGTTCGCTGGCGAACTGGAAGAGCTCAAGGCCCAGCTGCAGGCCCTGCAGTCCCGCATCGAGAAGATGGAAGACAACCAGAAGCAGGCGGCGACCGTGAAGGCGGTTGTCCCGGCGGGTGCGTCGGCGGCCTCCGGCATCACCGTCGGCACCGCGCAGAGCCCGCTGAGCCTCAACGTGGGCGGCGGCACCGTCACGCTGTACGGCAACCTCGACGAATACCTGAACTACATGAAGAGCAGTTCGGGCGCCACCATCGCCTCCGCCCAGGACGGCGCCGCCCTGCGCAGCCGCATCGGCTTCAAGGGCGACCGGGCGATCAGCCCCGACTATGTGGCCAAGTTCCAGCTTGAGCAGGGCTTCAACCTCACCAACGGCAGCGCCGCCGATACCGCCAACGCCAGCACCACCGGCCTGACCACCAGCGGCCGCCTGTTCGACCGCCAGGCCTGGGCCGGCGTGCAGACACCCTACGGCGATTTCCGCCTGGGCCGCCAGAACACCGCGATCTTCGCCCGCGGCGATTACTTCGATCTGACTTCGCGCACCCTGGGTTCGATGGTCAACAACTTCGGTGTGCCGTCCCGCTACGACGGCGACCTGTCGTGGATCTCGCCGCGCTGGCACGGCCTGCTGGCCGAGGCCCACTATGCCTTCGCCGGTGCCAATCCGGTGGCCGGCACGGCAACCACTACCAGCAACATCAGCCCCAGCAACATGGCGGTCTACCAGTTCGCGCTGGACTACCTCTACGGCCCCTTCCGCATCGGCTACGCCGGCATCGAGGGCCGCCCCGACTACAAGGGCACGGTGAAGAAGAACGCCGAGTACCACAGCTTCTACGCCAACTACGACTATGGCCGCGGCAAGCTCTACGCTGCCTTCGTGCGCTCCAACAACGGTGGCGCCAACGGCAACGGCAGTGGTGCGCTGAGCAACGTCGGCGGCAACATCGTCGGCAACAACCCGACCGGCAGCGCCAGCGGCTCTCTCAACGCGGGCCTGCCCGGCACCGGCCTGGACATCTTCTACGAGATCTACCAGCTCTCCGCCGACTACCGCATCACGCCCCAGTGGCGGGTCGGTGGCCTGTGGGGCACCATCAAGGACACCACCGGCCAGTCCAAGGGCTCCAAGGGCTGGGCCCTCGCCAGCTACTACGACCTCAACAGCAACGTGATGCTCTACGCGCTGCTCGACTCCATCGACAACCAGCAGAACGGCAACTGGGGCCCCGCTGGCTCGGCCGGCCTGACCAAGACCTTCTCCGGCACCGACCGTACCGGACAGAGGATCGACGGTATCCAGACCGGCTTCGTCTTCAAGTTCTGAGCCGCGTCACGGCCCGCCCTTGCAGGGCGGGCGGGCTCTAGAGCTCGTAGCCGTGCTTTTTCAGGAACGCCACATACGCCGCGCGCATTTTCTCGTCGTCAATTTCCTCGGGTGGCGTTTCAAGCTCATACAGATTCAGGAACTCCTCCTCGTCACTGGCGGCGAGCCGGGACTCATTCACGTAAAGCAGATCGACCAGATCTGCAGGCAAAGGGACTTTTTTAGGGGATGACATGGATTGATCTCCTTTTCATCGAGAGGCATGACTTGAATGGGGCCGTGCCGGGCAAACAAGTCGGCCGCCCGCACGGCTGGAAGAAAACCGGCTCGCCTCAGCCGAATTCGGACTGCAGTTGCAGCATCTCCTGTGTCGGCCGGTTGAAGCTCACCAGTTGCACATCCAGTTCGTAATCCCTGACCCGCTGGAGCGCGCGCCTCATCGCCGCGTAGATCCAGGCGCCCTCATTGCCGAATACTCCGCCGCCAAGTCGGGTCAGCAGGACCACGTTCGACGCGCCGCGCTGCGCGTTGGCGACCGCAACCCACAGCGTCGCTTCATAGGCGGCTTCCAGCACCAGCGTGGCGAAATCCGCCCAGCACGCCTTTGGCACAGCCTGACCATAAGCGACCGGCAGCGCGGAACAGAAAGCCTGCGACACCCTATGTGGGACTGGCCGGTCCACGTCCGTCACCTCCACGTCGCGATGGACGCCGATGCGTAGCAACCCGCGCAGCGCATCGCGCCGCCCGTCGTCGAGGCTGGCAAGATGCCTGGAAATGGCAGCCAGGCCTTCCCGCGAACACAGGGCATAGCCGTTCTGCATGGTCCACAATTTTTCTCGCGAGAGACCGGTCCGCACCGCGAGCTCTACGCCCAGATCAGCCAGCCCATCGAGCTGACGGTGGCGGCGCTGGCCGATCTGTTCGCCAACCGGCACGAAGTAATTGCGGTAGATCGTCGCCGCGCCTGCAGCCATCGCACAGGCCGGCCCCTGGGTAAGATCGCCGGCATAGCGGGTCACCCCGTTTTCGGGCGTGACTCCCGGGCCGGTCATCTCGAGCAGGTTGAACTGGGACGCAACCTGAAACAGCGCACCCGCCAGTTCCGGTGCCTGATGCAGTTGCCGCACATCGCCCTCGACGACGCTCAATTTCAGGCGCCCTGCCCCACCGGCATCCGGAACGATGCGCTGGCGCAGCGTTTCCAGCGACACCAGTTCCAGCTCTCCAATGCCATAGCTGCGGCCATTGATCCGCGACCGCAGCTGCCGCCCATCGAGCTCCAGCTGCGCCTGGGTGCCGGCAAAATCCTGCTCCTTGAATCCTGTCAGACGTTCAAACCAGTCCATCCACCGCTCCTCGTATCCGATGGCGACAGGATAAGGCTTAGGTACGACAAGGCTTGTCGTTTCGGCCACAGGCTGGCCCGCGACGGAGGAAACCGTCGAGCAAATGCAAAAAGCCCAAGCACGAATGCTTGGGCTTTTTGTTGAATCTGGTTGCGGGGGCAGGATTTGAACCTGCGACCTTCGGGTTATGAGCCCAACTAACTATCGGCCACAACCTACGGTTTCCCAATAAAATCAATGCACTTTCATACCCTGACTTACTGCATCTTACCGGAAATTGCTGCATGTGCTGCAGCGAAATTGCAGCATGGGTTCGCTCTTTCACGTTAAGTTGCGGGAAATCGTTCCTATACTCTGTGCAGTCGTGTGACTGCGCTAGTCAGGAACATGAACTTGAAAGCACTCTTTTCTCCAAAAGCGCTCGCAACGCTCCTCGGTCTCGCCGAGCAAACCATCTACAACCGGCACTCTGCCGGTGGAGATTTACCCCCCGCAATCAAACTAGGCCGGCTCCTTCGCTTTAAGGCTGACGACGTAGAGGCTTGGCTTGAACTCCAAAGGCAGCCGGCAGCTCCAGTACTCCCTATTTTTTCTTCGAACTCTCGCCGTCCCGGCAGACCCACGAAGGCTGAGCAAGTTGAAAGACGTAGGGGGCAACTGAACTAATCCGAAATTGAGAACTGAAGCAATTACGATAATTACCGTAATTATCACCACTCAATCGTAATGTTATCGGAGATTTTATGGTCCGGAAGCTTGTCACCCAGGAACTAGTTACAACAATTGCAGACGCCATCGTTGCGGAGGGGCGCACCCCATCCATCATAGAAGTGCGGGAGCGGGTCGGTGGCGGCTCATTCACTACGGTAAAGCGCTACCTCGACGCGTGGCATCAGGGCCAGGCTGAGGCCAATATGGCTGCACTGGATATGCCTTCTGAATTCGAGGAGAAAGCTCATCAATTTACCTTAAACATCTGGAAACTGGCCTCTCGCCTTGCGGCTGACGAGAATCAAGTGGTGAAGAAGCATGCAGCAGCCCAGATTGCAGCGGTACACAACGAGCTAGATGTAGCCTTCCAAGAAATCAGTCGCTTAGAGGGCATTGAGGCGAAACAGGCTGAATGCATCGACCGTCAACAGGCCGAACTTCATCGTAGCGAACTCGAGTTGGCCGAGGTTCGAACACAAGCAAGCCGGGCCCTTCAGCTTGAGCAAGCCCTGTCGGAATGTCGTGAGCAGGCAGCCAGCAAAGCTGAAGAGTTCGCGCGACTGAGCGGGGAGACGGAAGCGCTTCGCTCTCAAGTTCGTGACTTGATGGTCGCTTTGTCTACCATTCGAGTGCAGCAAGGAGATGGTGTGACGGCAGGGGTGGCAATGATGAGTTGACGCTATACACCCTCGCGCCACAAGAAACGCCCCGGTTCCAGCCGGGGCGGGAGGCACTTGAAGCACGTCTGTACTCACTGTCAATAGAGTATAGGCGCGGAAAAATATAAACCCGCCGCAGTCAGCACGCGGAGGACAAAACTTTAGTAGTACCAAGGACACAGCTATTGCGCTGAAGCGGCACACACAAGAGGTGTGCCCATGTTGTCCGCATCATCGTCTGTCGCGAGCCAGCCGAGAGCTACTTATAAGTCTGTTTTACGGTTCGCTGAACTTGTCAATAAGATTGAAACAAGTCCGGCATCATCCTCCAAGAAACGGATAAATGCCGCCCGAAGAAAACTGAGCCGGGTCATCAGAGAACAGAAACGCTATGCGAAGACCACTAATCTGCGCGCAGTTGCACTGACGCTAACTTACCGGGATGCCGCGTCTTTCTCCTCGAAACACATCAGCGCCTTTATAGATTGCTTGCGCCGGGCACTCAAGCGCAAAGGGCATTCACTACCTTATGCTTGGGTGGTGGAGCGAGCGAACCACTTACACTACCACTGCATCTTGTGGTTGCCACGTGATTATGTGCTTGCCCCCACCCAGTTGGCTCGGCAGTGGGCATGGGGTAGCACTTGGGTAGAGAGCTGCCGCAGCGTTAAAGCTTGGGGGCGCTACATAGCGAAGTTCGACCGTAAGGAAAGACTTCCAAAGGGTGCCCGCCTCTACGGTTATGGGGGGCTGGATGACGCGGCCAGGCTTGCGGTTTCGCGTGCAAACTTGCCGCGTTGGCTACTTGCGCTACTTCCTACCAATCATCGTGCCCGTCGTTGCCAAGGAGGTGGCTGGGTAGACATAACAACTGGCGAAATCCACAACTCCCCATATATCTGGACACCGAGGGGAGTCGTTCTCGCTGTCGTCAGCCCCTCAACTTATCCGAAACCTGCTTGAACACATCTCGCCCGGCATCGTCCGACTCCACCGCGAACAGGAACAGGCATCGGCCGTTGCTGGACCGCTCCCACTGGAAGCCAATTTGCGCCTTCTCCTTAGAGTCGTCGTTGGTCTTGTAGGGCTCGCCCTTGTACTCGACCACGAGCACTCGGCCGTCCATCAGCTCGGCGACGAAATCGGGGTAGAAATAGTCAGATGAGGTCGGCAACCAGAAGGAGCACTGAGGCTGCTTCTCGATGTTGCGGACCCAATGCTTCACCTTCGGATGAGCGTCGATGGCTTGGGCACAGCAGAACTCTTCTGCCGTCTTGCCGGCATTCGTCTTCTCGCGCAGGTCGTGGATGACGGGGTAGAAGTGCTTGCTGAACTCGTAGCTGCCCTGGTAAATGTTTCGGGCCGGATACTTGCCGGGGTCGAACGTAAAGCTGTACTGAGCTACGTCTTCCAGCTTGGAAACTGTCATCTCGAACAGGCGCCCTTGGAAGCCCGTCTTCATGGCCTGCTGGCGTAGGCGTCCCACCTCGCTCTTGATGGCGTCGGCCAACTGAAAGCGAGCCCGCACCAGCGAGGTAAGGCTGAAGCCCTTGCCGTGGATGAGGTGGGTCAACAGTTTCACCAGATAGGCCTGAACGTCGAACTGGGAAACGTAGGGCTGCCGCACCTGCCCATCTAGCCAGCGGACCAGATTCTGTTCACTGACGTGGCTGGCGACTTCGTTCAGCTTGAGTTGCTGGACGTCGATATGCTTGTAGGTCACTTTTTCGCCGTTGACGTCAATTTCAAAGGAATTGACCATCTCATGGATGGCGAAGTTATTCAGTTGTACCGGCGTATCCAGCAGGCTCCAATCGCCCAGCTCCGCCAGGGTGTCCTTCTCGACGACTTCCAGATAACCATCCAGCTCAAGGCAGAGCTGTGGCACTGGCGCGAAGCTCAACCCCAACTGGGCAGGGGCCTTCATGGCCTGGCGAATGGCGCGATGGTCGGCGAACTGCTGGACCACCTTCTCCCTGGCCTTGGCCGGCAGCTTGGCGGTGACGAAGGCCTCGGCCTGCTTTAGCGTCTCGGTGTCCACGTTGCCCTTGAGCACCAGCGTTGCCCCCTGGGACGTGGGATGAATCTGCACCTGCGCCTTCAGTCCCTCCGGCCAATGCTGCGTTTCCGGCACGGCGGGAAGGTCGATGTGGCAGTCGGGGATGGTGGCAGCCAGCCCCGAGATTGCAGGAGGCGTTCCGCCTTCGCCGCCAGTCAGCGGCAAGGGCTGCTGAGGCACGATAAGGCCCGCCGTATCCAGCCGCTCGAAGCCCATGTTCTGAACCAGTCGGTCCCTGAGGTTGCTGGCAGCCTCGGCGAAGTTGTTAGCGACGATATGGGCGTAGGCCTTGTTTAGCGGCGCTTGGTTGCGGTCCGTGGCGTAGGGCATGCGTAGAACCCGTCCTAACAACTGCTCCACGTCCTTGCCCGAATTCACCGATTGCAGGCTGGAGAGCACGTAAGCAAAGGAGCAGTCCCAGCCTTCCTTGAGGGCTTCCACGGTGATGACGTAGCGCACCGGGCAGGCGGGGTCGAAAAGATTGACGCCGTCCAGCTCCTTCTGAGAGCCAGTGGCAATCGCAATCTGCTCGGCGGGGATGTTCTCTTGCTCGATGAGGTGTTTTTTGACCACGTCCACGGTCGCCTCGCCGCCCTTGGGCATGGCTTGAACTAGCACGATGGGCCTCACGTAGTCCGTTTCCTTCTGGGCTACGGTCTCCAGCCTGTCGCGGGTCAGGATGGCATCGCGCAGGCACTCGCGCCAGCCTTCGGGGTGCTCGGCCAGCACGATAGGCAGCTTAATCATCTGCTCGGCCCGCAGCTCCTGGGCGGAAACGTGGTAGAGCACGTTATTGCCAGTGACCGGTGTCGCGGTCAGCTCCACGACGCCCGCCGGATTCAGGCGCCCGAGCGTCTTGAAGAAGCGGTCCGTGCGGTTGTTGTGGGCTTCATCGACAATCACCAACGGCCGATGCAGGTGGAGCCAGTTCGCCACCGACCACTTCACCCGGCCGATGTCCTTCTCGGTCAGGAAAGGTTGGCTGGCGAGGTCCGCCGCCGTCACCTTCTCAAGCCCGGCGGCCAACGAAGGCGGCAGGTCTCGGAAATGCTCCTGTAACTCCTCGAAGAAGGCGTAGACGTTGCGCTTGCTAGTGTCCGACACGTTCAGGGACTGGATGGTCGTCACCACGATGATGCAGGCCTTGCCCACGTCGCCCGTGCCGACGGTTTGCAGGCTTTCAAGGTCGGCCACCCGCAGGCGGTCGCCCACATAGTGGGCCAGCGCCTGGCGGTAGGGGTGGCGAATGTCTGAGAGGGCTTCCAGCGTCTGGCTGCGGATGGTGTCGGATGGCGTCAGCCACAGCGCGATGGGGGTGTCGGTATCCTGCAATGCCTTCCCTAGCTCGGCGACGGCATGAGCGGCGAGCAGCGTCTTGCCGCCGCCGGTAGGCACCCGAAGGCACACGCAGGGAATTTCGGGGAATATCTCGTGGTAGTCCTGCCCGTTCCGGCTCTGGCCGGCCATCGCTTCGTCCCAGGCCTGGCGCACGGGCACGCTCCGGCAGCGCTTCACGAAGCTAACCAAGGCGGTCAGCGCGTCGTTCTGATATTTCTTCAGGGTCAGCATGGTCCGGTTCTCAGCGCATGGTCACATCGTAGGGAATCTGTTTGAAGGTCACGCCTTCAGCGAACATGCGCGCCGGCCCTACGCGGGCCGTTTCGCCGTATACCACGAACGGCACAGGGTCCGGGCACAGCGCCCTCAGATGGGCCAGGATGGCGCTGGTCAGCACATTGCCCCCCGCTGGCCGCCGGTCGCCGAGGATGCCGTTGTAGAGCAGGAAGTAGGCCTTGCCCTCGTGCATCCCCAGGAAGGGACTGTCGAAGGCTTGTTGCCCTGGACTGCCGGTTTCCACGTGCCAGACATAGGCAGCCAGGGTCGGGAACTTCACCGCCGCATTGAGCCTGCCATCCTCATCAAAGGCCGGTTCGCCGAGGGTGAGAAAGGAGAAGCCGCCGCCGCCCTGCCAGCCGACTGTCTCGCTGATACCGCCCTGTTCCCCGGCAATCACCTTCTCCAGTCGGGGCACGCAGTGAGTGCGGGCGTGCTCGCCCATCTCGATGCCAATGTAGCGGCGCCCCATCTTGTGAGCAACCGCTGCGGTGGTGCCGGAGCCGAGGAAGGAGTCCAGAACGAGGTCGCCGGGGCTTGATGCTATATGGATAATTCGATTCAGCAAGGCTTCCGGCTTGGGTGTTTCGAATGCTGCCTTCTCGCCGAAAAGCTTCTCCATTTCTGAGCTGCCGTGCTGATTCAACCCTGTATCCGCCCAGATGGATGGTGCGCTCATCCCTTGTTTGGCTTCCGTTTTGAATAGCTTTCGCATTGGAGTCTTTGCCGTGCCCTTTGCTCCCCAGAAAAGGCGATTCTCAGCCTGGAGTCGGGCCATTTCGTCCCGATTGTGACGCCAACAAGTTCCTGTGCGAGGCCAGACTTCTTCACCAGTAAAGGGGTTGGTTACAGGGTAGTAAAGGCTTTCTACATATCGACCACCCTTGCCATTCGCAGTGGTATCTATCTTACGAAAGGGGCCGCGAGGGTCGGGACCGTTCGGCTCCGAAAAGACCTGATACTGGGCATCCGCCTTCTCGGTTCTTGGCATCAAGTTAAACTTCTCTTCGGCGAGGGTCTTCCTCGAATCAGATGGACGAGATTTCGCCCAAGCCAAAATATGGTCGTGAATAGAGCCAATTTTTCTGTCATTAGGAGGCCCATCGCGTTTCTGCCAAGCTACATCAAGTATGAAATTCTGGCGGCCAAAAACTTCATCCCCTAACACCTTCATGTAGTGCGCTTCATTGTCGTCCAAAGACACCCAGATACTTCCATCCTCGGCCAGCAAGTCACGTAGCAGCGCAAGGCGTGAGTACATCATGGACAGCCACTGGCTGTGTTCCAGCCGGTCGTCGTAGTGCTCGAACGCGCTCTGGGTGTTGTAGGGCGGGTCGATGAAGATGCACTTCACCCTTCCAGCGTAAAAAGGCAGCAGCGCCTTCAAGGCCAGCAGGTTATCGCCTTGAATCAGCAGGTTGTCGGCAGCGCTGGCCTCGTCCCCGTAGGTGGCTTGGCGCTTGAGCAGGTGATAAGGCACCTCGCGGGCGGTGTCCTTGGCGTGGTTCTTGTTGACCCAGTCGAGAAACGGCATGTGGCGTGCAGTCAGGCAGAAGGTACAAGGGCGTCATTGTAGCCCGGCTGCCACGTACAGCCCGGTCCCGCCACTCGCTCTATGGAGACAGCACCAGCCGTTCCCCATGACTGATTTTTTGAAGAAAGAATAACTGCGGCATCGGCCCCAAATAGCCGCGCCGCCGAGCTTCTTGGTACAGCGTCCATGACTGTTGGCGTACGCCATGGAAGCCGGGCTGCCGGGCGATACGCTCCAATGTTTCCACTACCGCCGCATGATGACGTCGGTTGAGCTGATAAGCCAACAGGGCATGCAGCTCAGCCATTTCCTGTCGGCTGCGTCGCCAAGTCCATGCCGTGCGCCCCCGAACAGAGTGGCGAACCAGTTCATACCCCAGCCAACTCAAGCGGGGCTTCTCCGCGACAGAACGAAGCGTTTCTTGCTCCAGCCCAGTTCCGTCCGTGGCGAGTAGCAGCCATTCTACGATTTCCGCGCCTTCCGGCCAGTACAGGACTAGAACGGCATTAGCTAGCCCTTGATTTTTTCGCCTGATACGTTGTGCGGGAGTGCAACCAATGCCATACAAAGCATCAAGTTTTCTCGCTAGAGCCTCAGCCTTGGAAGCCTTGACGGTTCCGTGAGTTTGGCGATAGTAGCCCTTAGGCACACAGTCGAGAATGCGAGCTAGGGCGGCGGACTTACTACGTGCAATCGGAGTGAAAGGGGGCATGATGGCTCAAGGTGGTGGTGATATTTTGTATAGCGTGCACCTTGGCGATTGCAGTGTGATTCGGTCTCGCGAAGCGAGACGTATTGATGTTCCATGCAAAGCATGGAAAAAAAACCCTATACGAGTTAGGTCAGCCATTGTTTGCAAGGGCAGGAGCCTCGGCGAAAGCCGCGGTGACCTCGCAAGCACGGCGGTCTGCTCAGTGAGTCTGCGCGCGACAACGTGAGGGCTCAGTGAGCAGACCGCCAACTGCAAACACACACGTCCGAAAGGGCATGAGGGGGCGCCACCCCCGCAGGTTCCAGGCCGCCAGCCTGGAATTGAGCAAACGCTGTAGCTGCATGCCTCTAATAGGGCTGGTGCGGCTGCGAAGGGCGCTGGATGGTGCAATTCCATCCCTCGACCCAATTTCGAAAATGAGGTTGGGCGACACGGAAACGGCGTCAGGCAGGAAATGGCCTGACGACCTGTTATCAAGTGAAAGTCGGTATGAAAGTCCGACTCGGGGGGCGTATCGCAAGAGCACAACCCGTACCGCACACGTAGGCTGATGAGCGTGTAGTGATGCACGAGGGCCGCAAGGGGAAACCTGGCGCGGCCGGCACCTCGAGAAATCGGGGGCCTCTGGATAGCTCAAGCGTGTAACGGCACCCCTTGAAGGGTGCTGTGCGGAGCAACGTAGGGCCATAGGCGTGAAGCCGTGGTTCGTAGTCGATGATGCACAACCTGAGTACCTGAGCCGCTTGAACATCGGGCGAGGGAAACCTACGGGGAGCCGAAAAGCTAGGGAAGTGCTGAGACAGTGGCGCTGCGTTGCGTATTAGCTGGTAACTAACGTGGGAACCTCTCTTCTTACCGTGTTGGGTGGCACCGCACGGGTTAATGGCAGAGAGGGGGAGACTGACTAAGTAGGGTTTGACTCATTGCGCGATACGACCGAAGCGCTTGGGGAGCCGCGATAGCGGCAGGACGGCTGGCACCGTGCTCCGAAAGGTTGGAGCGTTTGCGAAAGTGTGTGGTTGGGCTTGGCGGCCCGTTGTAGTGATGTGCTGGACTGCGCGCTTGGCGGCGTGCAGGACGACTTCAGACCGTGACCGGTCGGATAGCGGAAAAGGTACATATTTCATGGGCAAACATGCAAAATGGCTGGGTTTCGTACTCAATACCCGGTCCGACTTTCAAGCCACCTCGCTCTTGCGAGGTGGCTTTCCTACTCTAAGCGGCCGCTCGTACAGCGTCGACCAAATCTTTTGCGGTGGGATTGTAGTACCTCATTGCCATCTGCAACGTCCGCCACCCCATGACTTTTGCCAGTGTGGCTACCTGCATTTTCTTCGCGAGTCTAGATGCTGCTTCGTGACGGAGGTCGTGAAAGCACAGCCCCGTAATTTCGGCACGCTCGCAAGCTCGAGCGAATGCTGCGCCCAGTCCATTGGAGTCGTGGAATGTCGTTAGTCGCCCCCCGCGCAGCGGACGTGGTAACGAACGAATTGCAGTCTCTGCAGCCTCGGAGAGGGGAACGATGCGGCCGTCACCGTTCTTGGTCAAATCCAGCCGGACGATGCGATTGTGCAAGTCAATTTGCTCCCATGTCAGACCAACAATCTCTCCTCTGCGCATGCCTGTCTCGATAGCTAGAACGATGCATGCCTCCAAAGTGCGTGCGCGGCAGTCTCTGGCTGCTATCAAGAGGCGCTCTTCCTCATCTCCTATAAGCCGACGCTCTCGGCCTCTTGGCAGTTTGGGTTTGCGAATGTGCGTAATGGGGTTTTCAACAGGGATAGACCAGTCCCTGTATGTGACATTGAAAACAGCAGACATGAGGGACAGCTCTAGCTGAACTGTCTTGGGGCCGACTTCAGTAAGTCGCTCGTCGCGATACTGCGCGAAGTCAGCGCTACGCAAACTTGCAAGTGGGCGAAGGGCTAGCGCGTGGCGTTGCAACTGTCGGAGCCGGCAATCCTCTGCCTTCCAGCCGCGCTTGTCTGGCGTCACCTCGACCCGGTAGCGCTCCAGAATCTCACCGAAGGTCGTGCGTTCCGCTTCAGACCGGTCGATAAACAAGCCGCGACGCATCTCCGACTCGACAGTTGAAGCCCAGTCTTCGGCATCTCGCTTTGTTTCGAACGTACGGGTTTGGGTGGGGTAGCCCTTGCGGCGAACCTGGGCTTGGTACTGATACGCGCCGCGCTTGGTGATGCTAGCCATCTTCCTGCTCCAAGAGGTAGAGACAGGGTATAGCGTCGACTGCAGCAGATTTGCTGCAAAAACCCGACCGAGAAAGCACAAAGGCTTACTGCTAAGCAGTAAGCCTTTGATTTTATTGGTTGCGGGGGCAGGATTTGAACCTGCGACCTTCGGGTTATGAGCCCGACGAGCTGCCAGACTGCTCCACCCCGCGTCTGGAGAGGTCGAATAATAGACAAGTAATCGCAGTACGTCAAACTTTATTTGCAGTACACCAACAAAAAGCCTCTGCGGAGCCGGACAAGGGGGCCGGTTCCGCAGGGGCCTGCAAGGACGGAGGCTGCTTACTTGCCGCCGGTCGCCACTTCCTCGAGCTTGCTGAGGGAGACGTCGTTCTCCTTCACGCCCTTCGGGTTGGCCTTCATGTTGGAAGACCAGGTGGTGGAGTGGTTGCGCTTCACGTCGATGACGTGGCCGACCACTGGCATCACCGCCTTGTAGCCGTCGTCGCCGATGTCCGGGCGGTTCTGGAAGATCATGAACTTCCAAAACTCGCCCTTCTGGTCATACATCTCGCCAAGATAGGGGCGCGGGAAGTTCACTTCCATGTACACCACCTTCTTGCTGTAGGGGTGCTCCGGCGGCGGCGTGCCTTCCACCACATACACCTCGCGGGGCTCCCACTCGATGTGCTTGGCCGGGAAGTAGTACGGCGCCTCGGTCAGGCCGACGGACGGGAACTCCTCCGGCGTATCGCGCTTCTTGGCGTCCACGCTGACCAGCGGGCTGTGGGCGATGGCCAGCACCCAGCGCTTACCAACCAGCTTGTTGGCGCGGTACTTGGTCGGGAAGGCGTCCCAGATGTCCCAGTCGTCGTAGAGTTGATCGGTGCCGCCGATCGGATCCATCCATGCCCCGCCGGACAGGCGACGGGTACGCCGCACCGACTTCAGGTAGGCCCAGGTGTCGTCGGGCTTGGCGGAGGTCGGGTCGTTGTAGCGGATGGAGAAAGTGCCGAGGCCACGGATGTCCTGCGGGCTGGTGGCGAACAGGTAGGTCTTCTGGGCGATGCTGCCATCGCCTTCGCTGACCGGGCCGCCGTCCAGGCGGCCTTCCATGTAGTAGCGGCGGGACTGCCAGCGCTGCACGCGCTCGACGCCGGTGGCGCCGCTGATGAACACGAAGGAGATGTCGCGCAGGTCCATCGTTGCGCCGTAGGTGGCGGCACGCAGGTTCCAGATCACCTTGTCGCCGGCGGTCGGGTCATCGAGCTTGATGGTTTCCGGCGGGAAGGGCATGCCCGACTTCCAGCCGCTCATCGTGCGAGTGGCCGGGTCGAACTTGACGTTCTTCACGTTCTCCTTGGTGGCGCTGACGTATTTCGGGTCCATCTCGATCTTCTTCGAGTTGGCCAGCTTGATGGTCAGGCCGTGCTTCTTGATCATCGTTTCGAGCTTGTCCGGCACCA
This sequence comes from Zoogloea sp., assembly GCF_041914405.1. Classification (NCBI taxonomy): domain Bacteria; kingdom Pseudomonadati; phylum Pseudomonadota; class Betaproteobacteria; order Rhodocyclales; family Zoogloeaceae; genus Zoogloea; species Zoogloea sp. Next base: position 65,046 of record NZ_JAYSDK010000017.1, on the reverse strand, counting down.
TGCTGGCGATGGTCTTGCCTTCGAAGGTCTCGTTCTTGATCTTGTCGTAGTTGTCCTTGGTGATGACGAAGCCGGCCTGCAGTTCGCCCGCCTGCGCAAGGCCGACGAAGCTGGCGCCGAGGCCGATGGCCAGGGCCTGACAGGCAAACTTGCGGCGTGCCGGATTCACTTTTCTTGTTGCGTTCATCGTTTTGTCTCCTCTGTGGAACTTAGAACTGACGGGTCAAACGGAAGGTGAGCTGGCTGTTGTTGGCGAAGTAGCCAAACAACTGCACGCCGGGATTGGGGTCGAACAGGGCCTTGCTGGTGTGGCCGGACGTCCAGAAGATGTCGGCCTCGGCCTTGGCGCGCCATTTGTCGCCGAGGACCAGGTCGATGCTGGGAATCACGAAACCGCCGCCATGGCTGACGTCGACGCCGACCGCGATACCCGGGTTGATGGTGTCGCCCTTGTAGTTGAGTACCGTGAAGGCGGTCAGGATGGTGTTGTGCTCAGTGAGCGGCGCACCGTAGGCGAACAGGCGGACCAGGTCTTCCGAGGACTTGTGGTCACGGATCCAGGTGTCGAAGACCTGCACGGACGAGAAGGACGGCCGGTTGGTACCGAGCAGGCTCTCGAAGTGCAGGTTCTTGTCGGCCCGCAGCATCGTCGTCACGGTGTCCTTCAGCTTGATCCCGCCCAGGCCCAGGCCCGCCGCCGCACCGAGGGTCGGATCGGTGAGCCCGCCGGTCCCCACGTTGAAGGGCTGGTCCTTGGTGTAGGCGACTTCCGCGCTGAAGACGGTGTCGAAGGTCGCCGAGTAGCCGCTGACGGTGGCACCGAAGACGTCGATCTTCGGATGGATCAGGTCGAACAGCGGCCCGGTCGGCACTTTCTTCCACGGCGCATAGACCGAGTTGGCCACCGGGTCGGCGGCATAGGTCTTCACGTAGGCCAGCGAGTAGTTGAGGGAGCCGGCCTCCCCAGACCAGCGGATGCCGCCCGTCCAGTCGTCCTTGTTGCCTTCCGGGTGCTTGCAGTCGTTGTTGGTCACCGCCGACAGGTCGAAGCCCCGGTAGGGCTGGAAGAACCAGCGTCCGCCGCGGATATCGTAGGTGTTGCCGATGTCCTTGCAGCGGTCCAGGCCTGGCCGCAGGTAGGCGTGGATCTGGCCGGCAGCTTCCGGCACATCGAGCTTCACGCTGGCCAGCCACAGAGGCTTGCGCCACTCCTCGTTCTCCCCTTCGAAGAACAGGCGCCAGCTCATGTCATAGCCGTGCACCACGTCCATCGCGTGGAAGAAGTCCGACTCGCCCCACACGATCTGCTGCTTGCCGATGCGGAAGGTGGCCCGCTCGCCGGCCTTGAACTCGCCCCAGAACTCGCGCAAGTCGCCGTTGTTGTAGTTGTCGAGGATGCTCGAATGGTCGCCGCCGGTGGTGCCGTTGATCTTGCGCAGTTCCTCCAGATCGCGCAGGTACGGGGTCATCGCTTCGCGATCCACCCGCGCCACCGCCTTCCACTTGATCGGCCCGGTGGCCGCGTCCGCGTCAAGCAGCAGCGAGCCGCGCAGCATCGACAGCTTGCCCTTGTCGTTGCCCTTGGTTTCCGGGATGTCCTGCAGGTTGAACGCCGCCCAGCCGCGCACATAACCGCCGATGTGGAAATAGTTGCCATCCTGATCGGCCGCCGCGTCCTCGGCATGGGCCGGCAGATAGGCCGATCCCAGGCCGAGGGCCGCGCTGACGACGAGCGCCAGCCTTCTGTTTGCCTTCATGTGTCACCTCCGCTTCTGTTGTTGTGGACAAGACTTGCCCCGCCCCCAGGCGCGGCTGCGCCGGGGGATGGAGACGGGTACGACGGAAAAATCAGACGGCCTGGATCGGCTCGGGCTCGACCGCCCGCTCGATGGGATGGCGCTTGGAGCCGACGATGAACTCCGGCCGGAAGACGTAGACCATCGCCGGCATCAGGAACAGCGCAGAGGCCGCCGAGATGAACAGCCAGATGGCGATCAGCACGCCCATGTCGGCCTGCAGGCGCAGGGACGAGAAGCTCCACAGCACGACGCTGGTCACCAGGGTCAGCGCGGTGATCAGCACGCCCTTGCCGGAAGTCGCGATGGACTTGACGATGGCGCGGCCGACGTCCTTGTGGTGGTGCAGTTCCTCGCGGATGCCATCGACGATGTAGAAGCTGTAGTCGACACCAAGGCCGATGCCCAGCGCCACCACCGGCAGGGTGTTGATGTTCATGCCGATGCCCTTCCAGGCCATGTAGCTGAAGGTCAGCGTGTTGGACAGCAGCACCGGCACCATGAAGAACATGCCGGCCACCGTGGAACGGTAGGTGAACATGCAGCACGCCACCAGCACCAGCAGGGCAAAGGCGATGGACTCGATCTGCCCGGCGAGGATCACCTCATTGACCGCCGCCAGCACCCCGACCAGGCCACCGGCCAGCAGGAACTCCGCATCCTCCAGCTTGTGGGCCGCCACGTACTCCTTCACACGGGCAATCGCAGTGCGGATCGTCTCGCCCTGATGGTCGCGGAAGAACAGGGTCACCGCGCCGTTCTTGGCCTGCGGGTCGGCAAAACGGTCCATGTCGCCGGGGTCGGCACCGGAGACGAACATGTACACCAGCTCGCCGTTCTCGTCGGCGCTACCGCCCAGTTCCTGGTAGCGGGCATTGCCCTCGCGCACCACCCGCTTAACCGCCGGCAGGATGTCGGCCAGCGAGATGCTGCCGCCGACCTCGGGCTGGGCCTCCATGTATTTCTGGAAGCGCTCCATGCCCTCCAGCACGCTCGGCTCCTTCAGCGCGCCCTCCTTCTTGCCCTCCACCACCACGAACATGCGGTCGGAACCCTGGAACTTCTGGTTGATCGCCGTCGCATCCTTGTTGTAGGTGGAATCAGGCCACAGGATCGGCGAGCCCGGGTTGGCATCGCCGACCTTCAGCTTGAAGGCGTACAGGCCGGACACCACGAACAGCGCCGTCGCACCGATCACCACCGCGAAGCGCAGCTTCGAGGTGACGATGGCCGCGCACAGTCCGAGGATCTTCTGCAGCAGCGGATAGACGTTGACCGGATGGGCGTAGCGCTTGCGCACCCCGCACCAGGACAGCAGCACTGGCGTGAGCACCATCGCGCTGAGCATGATCGACAGGATCCACACCGTACCGATGTAAGAGATCTTCTCCAGCATCGGGATCGGCGTCAGCGCCACCACCAGCACACAGCCGGCGTCGGCGACGATGGCCAGCATGCCCGGCTTGAAAAGGTTGAGCAGCGCCGCCCGCGCCGCCGCACCCGCCGAAGTGGCTCCCGCCGCCACCTCGTCATCGAAGCGCGACACCAGCTGCACCGAGTTGGAGATGGCCTGGGCGGTGATCAGAAAGGCCACCACAATGACCAGCGGATCCAGGTGGAAGTGCATCAGCTTGGCGGCACCGAGGGCCCAAATCGCGCTGACCAGGCCGGTGATCAGCGGCAACAGGGTGCCGTGCCAGGTGCGCGTGATCAGCAGCAGCAGAACCACCAACGCACCGACGGTGACCATGAAGATCTGCAGCGTCTCGCCCAGGTAGTGATTGACGAGGCCATACAGGATCGGCTCGCCGACCACCCGCACCAGCACCCCGTCGCCACGCGCCGCATCGGCGATCTCCTCGAACTGCTTGTAGGCCTTCACATAATCCACCGCGCCGTCGGTGAAGTCGGCGGTGATCAGCGTGGCCCGCATGTCGATGGACACATAGGGCCCATACACCAGCGGGTTGTTGAGCACCGCCTCGCGCAGCGTGGCGATCTCGCCAGCGTCCTTGGGCAGGCCCGGCCACATCAGCGGCCGCGACTCGATGCCCTCGGTGGAGGCGCGGACCTCCTTCATCTTCTTGGAGGCCAGCGAGGCGATCTGGTAGGTATCGACCCCCTCCACCTTCTGCAGCGCCTGGGTGATCTGCTGGACCTTCTTCAGCACCGTCATGTTGAACACATCACCCTGCTCCACCTCCAGCATGATGCTGACCATGTTGGAGCCACCGAAGGTCTGCTTGAAGCGGTTGTTCACCTCCACATAGGGATGGTTGCGGGGCAGCAGGTCGCTGAAGACCGTCTTCACTTCGATCTGCGCAGCCAGGTAGCCCATCACGCAGGTGAAGCCGATGATGGCCGACACCACCATCACCCGGTATTGCAGGACCAGATCGATCAGGCGCGCCAGCGCCCTGAACGTCGCGTTTTTCATTCCTGTTTCCTTGTCTTGGGTTTGGACGCGTCAGTCGCGGCCGAGGATGCGCAGCTCGTCCTTGTGCAGCAGCGCCAGGTTGGCGCCCGCCAGCACGTAGTCGTCGGCGACCTTGACGATCTGGGTGTGCCAGGACAGGTCCTGGTCGGAGATACGGCCCGCCTTCCAGTTGTCGGCCTCGGGGCCGGCGCTCACGCGGATGCCCTTGTCCCCCACCGCGACCCAGCCGGCGCCATCCCAGATCACGCAGTTGAGGTGCTCGCGGGTCAAGGGCGGGACGTCCTTCCAGCTCGCGCCGCCGTCGCTGGTGACCAGCACCGTGCCGGCCAGCCCCACCGCCACCCCGTGCAGGGCATCGCGGAAGCTCACCGACATCAGGCTGGACTTCACCGGGCTCTGCACCGGCGCCCAGGTCTGCCCACCATCGGTGGTGCGCAGGATCTGGCCGAATTCGCCGACCAACCAGCCGGCCTGACCGATGAAAGCGATGTCGTTCCAGGCCTGGTCCTTCTCCTCCAGCGCGCGGGTCCAGGTTGCGCCGTAGTCAGTGGTCTTGAGCACCGCCCCCAGCTCACCAACGGCCCATGCCACCCCGTCCGCGTAGGTGTGCACCTGCAGCAGCTTGTTGGCGACCTCCGAATGGGGCACCTTGACCTCTTTCCAGGTCTTGCCGCCATCCGCCGTCACCACCACCAGGCCGCGGTTGCCGACCGCCACCGCGCGTTGCGCGTCCCACGCCGAGATCGATTGCAGGTGGGACACCACCGGGCTGTCCTGCACGCCCCAGGTCGTGCCGCCGTCCTCGCTGCGGACGATCTTGCCGTTGGAGCCGGCCGCCCATAGCGTTGCCCCTCCCGGAGCCACCACCCCGTAGAAGGCATCGCGCCGCTCCAGCGGACGGGCCTTCAGCTCGCCGGTGGTGGGCTCCGCCTTCACGAAGAAGGCCGCGTAGAGCAGGCCGCCGATGATCACCACGGGCAGGGATGAGGTTCCCACCGCGCCGACCATCCGGGCCCCCTTGCCGAGTTTGTTGATGGCCTTAAGCATGCCCGCCCCCCGAGCCCAAATGCCCGCGGGCACAACGACAGGAAAGATGTGTCTCCATGGTGTCTCCATTCCCATTTCTTGGATTTGTGGATTTGATTTCGGAGGACGCCCCGCATGCAGCCGCGCTGGCGCGTTTATTGTCGAAATTAAGCTCGTACGATGGCCGCAAGCGCCGTCTTATATCCGTCCGATTGCACCCCAAACTCCACCGGTCAATCGAACGCCTCCTTGAAAGGGAATTAGCAACTACGATGCCAAAAAGAAAAACAATAATTAATCCATTAAATTCATCGCCTTAAAAACACCAATCAGCGAATACCCAATTTGCGGCGTAGCAGCAAAGCGAATGACAGCGTCCGAGAATGCGTCGCCCCATCGAACGACTGTCGGACGAATCGGAAAAGACGGGTTTCATTTGAATACGGATCCATCGCCCGGCGGGGACAAATTCCCCTTTGAGGAAACTGCCCGGCGGGGGCGAATTCATTCGCCTCCGGCTTTCTTATTGCCCGCGAAGGGCGAATGAATTCGCCCCCACAAGGGGCACAGGAGACACAGAGGGAAATGACCCACGCCGAGCAAGGAAAGACGGCAGCCCTGGCCCCACCCAGCCGCAGCCAGCCCCCTGCTCAGAGGAGGCCGGCGTGCTCGACGAGGTAATGGGCGCCGCCAATGGAGAGGATGCCGGCGGTGATCAGAGCGCTCTGTTCCAGCGTGGCGCTGAGGCGGGTGCGCCGGTGCAGGCCCGGCATCAGGCCGGCCCCGGCCACGTAGAGCATGCTCGCGCAGGCCAGCGCAAGGAGAACCGGCACCGCGCCGCTCAGGGACGGCAGTGCCAGATGGGCCAGCAGCGCACCCGCCGCCATCGCCAGGCTGGACAGGAGGTTGAAGGCCAGGGCCCGACGGCGGCTGTAGCCGGCATGCAGCAGCACCACGAAATCGCCGAGCTCCTGCGGAATCTCGTGGGCGATGATGGCTGCCGCGGTGATCAAGCCAAGGGGCGGACTTTCGGCGAAAGCCGCGGCGATCACCAGGCCATCGACGAAATTGTGGAAGCTGTCGCCGAGCATCACCAGCATGCCGCTGCGCCGATGTCCGTCGTCGCCCTGCCCTTCCCCCGCATCACCGTGCGCCGCGTGGGGAGCGAGCCACAGCACCAGCCTCTCGAGCAGGAAGAACAGCAGCACACCACCCAGCACCAGCGTGCTGGTCTGCCCGGCATCGCCGGACGCCTCCAGCGCATGGGGCAGGATCTCCAGGAAGGCCGCGCCGAGCAGGGCTCCGACCGCGTAGCTGATCAGGCGCGCCAGCAGGCGCGGACCGAAACGCGTTGCCACGATCGCCGCCGCCCCCACGGACAGCAGGCCACCGGCCAGGCAGGTCAGCATGCACAGGGCAAAGGGCGTCATGCGGGCAGCTTTCGGGTTTCTGAATAGGGACCGCGGGGAACCTGTGGGGGCGAATTTATTCGCCCGCGGAGATCGTTCACGGCATGAAGGGCGAATGAATTCGCCCCCACAAGGGAGGTTCCCCCCACGAGAGGGAGGATCAGGAAAATCCGCGAGAAACAAAAAAGCGGGGGATGGACCGCCGGACGATCCATCCCCCGTCAAGGCTAGGCCCGGAGGCGGGCCAAGCTTTCCAGGACAAACTCGGGTCGCTGGCTCTCGGGAATCTCGACAAAGTAGAACTGCCCCGCCGCCAGGGCCGGCAGCGCCGCCCCCTCCCACAGGGGCTGGCTGACATCCACGCCGGTGGACACCGGCATGGCGGCCTGGAAGGCCGACGACAGCACCGCGTCGAACTCCGCCAGCACCGGCGATTCGGCCACCGCCGCCCCTCGCGGACGCAGGGCCAGGGACCAGCGGTAGTGGTGGGCCACGTTGATCAGCGGACGGTAGCGCTCCAGGTCCGTCTCGCCCAGCGTCGCATCATCCGGGTGCTCTTCCAGCAGCACCCCGCCCACCGGGCTGGCCGACACGGCGCGCAGCAGGTCCGCCATGTACATCGCGGCGTCCTCGATGCCATCCGGGTCCAGCTCCACGTCGCTGCGCCCAGCCAGCTGGTTGGCATGCAGCAGCCAGTGCTTGGGTGACGGCATGGCCAGCACCAGTGGGGTCTGGCCCCGCAGGTTGGCGATCACCGCCTCCACCACTTCGGCCAGCAGCTGGCGCGGCTCGTCCTGCTCCAGCAGCTTGCGCAGCGGATAGGAGAGGCGCCGCTTCGCGCCCAGCTCGGCGCGCACCTCGGGATGGCGCACCAGCCAGGCATCGAAGAGCTCACCGACTTCCACCACGGCCACGTCGGGACGCAACAGGCCCTGGGCCTGGGAAAAATAGGCCAGGAACTGGGCGGCCCCCTGCCACGGGTCGCCCCCTTCCCCCAGCAGCAGCCGGCGGGTATAGGCCGAAGCCTTCAACCACACCTTGAGGCCGCTGCCACCCTTGCCGGGCAGGCTGTCGGCGAGGCTCTGGCTCATTGCTTTTCACCTCCCATGGCGCCCAGGGCGACGAGACGGCTTTCCAGTTCGGCGATGCGCACGTCCTTCGGATGGGGCATGTAGTTGGGACGCGGGCTGTTGGCATCGCGGAACTTGTCGGGGCTGCCCATGTAGAGCTTGCTCACGTCGTCGCCCCAGCAGCCGAAGTAGGCCAGGTGGGACGGCGGGGTCGGCTTGTTCCAGGTCTTGATGAACTCGGCGTACGGCACCCCACGGGCGATCCGCGCCTTGCGCTCGGCGTCGCGGGCGGCGGCGGTGGCCTCGTGGTTGATGGCCAGCGTCGTGGGGTCGAACTTGACCTTGTAGAGCCGCTCGGCCACGCCCGGGGACATCAGGCCTTCCTCGATGTCGCGGATCACGCCGGCCGGATCGCGCTCCAGCAGGTCGCCATAACCGGCCCCCGCGCCCTGGGAGATCATGAACAGCTCGCCGCGCTTGGAGATCTCGAAGCCCATGCCCATGTGGTGGGTGGTGTAGCTGGCGCCCTCGAAGGGTTGCTCGTTCATGATCTCCTCGATGGAGTGCTTGAACTTCTCCGGCTCGTTCATCAGCACGTCGTACACATCCACGCCCTTGACCTTGCACAGCGGGTAGGAGCCACAGGCGTAGCCGCCGAACAGGCCCTGCAGCGGCGGGAACTTGGCGCCCTGGCAGACCGTCATGAAGCCCCACTGCTCGCTGTCCTTGGTGGCCACCATCATGGTGTAGCCCTGGCCTCCGCGGTACTTGCCCGGGGCGATGGCGTCGCGGGTCATCTTCTTGGAGACGAGTTGCAGGAAGGGCACTTCCTCCTCGTTGAGCTCCTGCTCGCCGATGTCCGCCATCGTCGCGAAGATCGGCGCCAGCGCATGCTCGCCGTCCCGATCCACGGTGGCGCCGGCGCCCATGCCGTTCAAGTCGGCACACAGGTTGCCGAGCGTCTCGCCGTGCTGGCTGACCCCACCCCAGATGAAGGTGTTGATCATGTTGAAGGTCGGCGCGTGGACCTTGGTGTACTTCTCGGGGCAGCTGTACAGGAACTTGGCGACGGCGTGCTGGCCGGCGGTGAAGCCGGTGAAGATCGACATCAGGCTCTGGGAGTTCGGCGCGTCGTAGGAGCAATTGACGATCGAGTGCGGATCGGTGATCACCTCGATCGGCGCAAAGGCCGCCTGGCCGCGCGGCAGATCCGGCCACACGTAGCACAGGAAGACCTGCGCCAGCATGCCCTTGAGGCCGGCCACGATGGTGTTGGTGGCGCGGTTGGTGAATTCCGGGCTGGAGCCGCGGAAGTCGAAGATCAGCCGGTCGCCGGTCTTGGTGAGCTGGCAGTTGATCTTCACCACGCAGTTCTCGCGCAGCGTCGAGTCCTGGATGATGTAGGTCCGCACGGTCATGTCGGGCCATTCGCTGACGCGGCGCTTCACCTCGGCACGCACGTTTTCCATGGTGGTGCGCAGCGTGGAGATCAGCGCCGCGGGGCCGTCGGTGTGCAGCGTCTCCTCGATGCGCTGCTTGATGCGCAAGCAGGCGAACAGCTTGACCTTCATGTCCTCGTATTGCAGCTTGGGCTCGCGCACCGAGTTCTGCAGGAAGGTCAGGATGTCGCGCTTGATCTGGTAGTTCTCGACCACCTTGAACGGACACATCTTGAGGCCTTCGTCGCAGGGGCTCTCGGCCATCGACGGCATGCCGCCCGGCTCGATGGCGCCGTTCTCGCCCTCATGCACCGTGGAGGCCACCCAGCACACCAGCTTCCCTTCGTGGAAGATCGGCAGGATCATCGACTGGTCGGTGTTGTGCACGTTGCCGTAGCGGGAGTCGTTGTGGATGAAGCCGTCGCCTTCCTTCACGCCCACCGTCGGGTCATTCACCCAGTTCTTGATGATGAACTTGATCGGATGGTGCACCAGCGCCGAGAAGATCAGCACCCCACCGGCACTGGCGATGGCCAGGTCGCCCGAGGCGGAATACACCCCGGTGATTACGTCGCCCCACTTGGCGCCGGGAGCGGCGCCCATCTGCTCGACCATCTCGTAGCCTTCGTCGCAACCGGCCTGGATGCGGTCGCGGATCTTGGCGATGGTATGGGCGTCGCCCACCTTGCGCATGCATTCGTCCTCGACCTCGGTGCGCGGCATCAGGTCGTGGTTCTGCATGATCTCCGGGTCGGGGCCCAGGAACAGGGTGGTGTCGTTGAGGAACTTCTTGATCAGCGCCACTTCCTCGGGGCTGGGCACCTTGGCCGCAACCGGCGTATTCATTTCGCTCATTTTCAATCCTGTCGTCTAGTTAGCTTGGATCGGATCCACGCGGCGCTCAGGCACGCAGGAACCAGGAGGCGCCCTGCTTGGCGGCGACGAAGTTCCAGCCCGGATTCACCAGGAAGGTGGTCACTTCCGAGGCGATGATCGCGGGGCCGGGGATCTGCACGCCCGGCTCGATGGCGGCGCGGCTCCACACCGGGGTCTCGAAGGAACCTTCGTGGCCGACGAAGTAGCACTTGCGGGTGCCGCTCGGAGCCGGCGGATTCCGGCGCTGCTCGGCGGGCACCGGCTTGATGTCCTCGAACTGGACGGTCTCGTGGCGCACGTAGGCGGCCACGCGGATGGTGTTGATGCGGATGCCCGCCTCCGGCGCCTGGGAGCCTTCGCCGAAGCGCTTGCCGTAGTCGTTGGAGAACTGGGAGATCATCGCCAGCACGTCGCCGGGTCCATGCAGTTCGTGCTTCGGGATCACAGCGGTGGTCTGCACCAGCTGGTTGCCGTAGCGCATGTCCAGCTCCAGGTTGTGGCAGATGTCTTCCTTGGCGATGCCCTGGCGCAGCAGATCCTGGGTGCCCTGCTCCTTCAGCTCGGCGACGATGCGGTTGAAGCGCGCGTAGTCGTCGAAGATGTGCCGGGTGTTGGAGTCGTACAGCACCATGTACAGCGACTGCTCGTGGATGTGCAGCTGGTGCATGTTGCCGGCGCCGACCGCCGAGAACACCGAGCTGAGCGGAGGCGCCAGGATCTTGTCGATGGCCAGGTTCTGGGCGATGCCGCAGCAGTGCAGCGGGCCGTTGCCGCCGTAGGCCAGCATCGTGAAGTCCTTGGGGTCGTAGCCACGGGCCCGCAACTCGGTGAACAAGCCGTTGGCCATGTTGTCGTCCACCTTCTCGCGGATCAGCAGCGCGGCCTCGACCACCGAGCAGTCCAGGTCGTCGCACAGGGCATCCTCGATGGCCGCCGAGGCACGCCGCGGATTGAGCGGAATCGAGCCGCCAGCGTAGTTCTTCGGGTCCAGGTAGCCGAGGATCAGGTCGGCGTCGGTCACCGTCGGCTTCATGCCACCGCGGTCGTAGCAGGCCGGGCCAGGGTCTGAGCCGGCCGATTCGGGGCCGCACTTAACGGTGTCGTACATGCGGTCATAGCTGGCCACCGAGCCGCCGCCGGCACCCAGCGTGACCAGGTGCACCATCGGCACCGACACCAGCCAGCGGTCGATCACCGGGTTGAAGTCGTAGTGCTTGATGCCGCCTTCCACGACGATACCGATGTCGTAGCTGGTACCACCCATATCGGTGGCCACCACGTTGCCGAGGCCGGCCTGCATGGCCAGGTGCTCGGATGCGCCGATGCCGGACACCGGACCGGAGTGGATGGTCTGCAGCGCGTCGGTGGAGTTGAGCTGGGCCATGCCGCCGGAGTTGTGGATGACCAGCATCGGCTTCTCGTAGCGGTGGGCGCGCAGGTTCTGCTCCAGCGCCGACAGGGCGTGGTACATCGTGGAGTGCAGATAGCCGTCGACGATCGCCGAGGTGGCCCGCACGTACTCGCCCTTCCGCCCCGCCACCTGGTGGGACAGGATCACCGGGATCGCGCCGAGCAGGTGGGACGGGTATTCCTCGAGCAGGATCTCCTCGATGCGCTGCTCGTGCTCAGGATTGACCACCGCGTTGACCAGCGCCACGACGATGATTTCGGCGCCCTTGTCCACCAGGGTGCGGATCTGGGTGCGCACATCATCCTCGTCCAGCGGCATCACCAGCTTGCCCTGGAAATCGACGCGCTCACGCACGCCACAGATCATGTGCGGCAGCACCAGCGGGTCGGGACGCTGGGCGTTGGGCATGTCCTGCTGGCCCAGGTTGTCCAGGCCTTCGCCGTAGCCACGGGCGCGGCTCAGGGGCACGGTGGCCTCAAAGCCGGCGGTCACCAGCATGCCGATCTTCGGCCCCTTGTGCTCGATCAGCGCATTGGTGCCGAGGGTGGTGGCGTAGCGCACCGAGTCCACCGCCGACAGGATGCGCTCCAGGTCCAGATCCAGGACGTGGCAGGCCTTGCCGAGGGCCTCGTTGAAGCCGAGCGCCAGGTTGTGATGGGTGGTCAGGGCCTTGGCTTCGATGTACTTGCCATCCCAGACCACGAAACAATCGGTGAAGGTGCCACCGATATCGACTGATACGCGCCTCATGCTATCTCCTCAATTTTGTCGTACTGGCGCCCAGGGCCTCGCTGCTCGTGCAGGGGCGGACGCCGGCAAATTCCCAGGGGGTTCCGCTCAGTGCCCGTGGCCCTTGTCGGCGGTGACGGCGGGGCCGACCACGGCGTCCTTCAGCTCATCGCGCTTGGCCCACTGGGCGCGCAGCGCGGGCAGGTCAGGCTGCATGTCGTGGAGGGGCGGATGGCCGGGCACGGCGTATTCGGTCTCCACCTGAGTGCCGCAATGGGGGCAGTAGTACTCGAGGATGCGCACCCATTCCGGATCGGGGCTGAAGGTGAAGCGGTACTTTTCCGGATCGATGATGGGCGGATGGATCTCGCGCGGGTCGCGGTTGTGGACCAGCATCCCTTCCTTGTAGCTCTTGTTCGCCGTGCCGATCACGTGATCGCAGACGCGGCATTCCCACTGCTCGGCATCCAGGTCGAGGCGCAGGTATTCGGTCATCGGTACTTTCATTTCTTTCAGCCCTTTCTGTTGAGCAGGATGTCGCCCGCGTCGCTGATGACGAAGCTCCAGCCATCGAGCACCCGGCAGGTGAAGTAGTCTTCTTCGAGGATCGCTGGACCCGCGGCGTGGTCGCCCGGCTTGAGCTGGGAGAGGCGGTAGACCGGCACATCGATGCGCCCCTGGCCGCGGGTCAGCACGTTGCGGGTGCCGTCGGCCTGGGCCGGTTCGCCTTCAACGAAGCTGGCGCGCTTGCCGGCATCGCTGCGCAGCGGCTTGACGGCACGCAGTTCCAGCTCGACGGACTTGGCCCTGGCCAGCTCGGCCGGGAAGGCGTTGCCGTCGCCAAGCGGTACGATCAGGTCGGCAGCGCAATCCACCTCGCCCACCAGCCAGGCTTCCACCTGGTACTCGCCGGCGCCGAAGCCTTCGGCGAACATGTCACGGGAAGCCTTCAACTCGAGGCTCTTGCGGGCCGCCGCGATGGCCTGTTCGCTACGCTCCTCGAGGACCACTGCATAGCGCTGGGAGATGTCGCAGGCGCCGATACCGAAGGCGCTGAAGACTGCCGCCAGCTTGGGCACCGCAACCCGGTCGATGCCTGCCTTCTCCGCCACGCCGCAGGCGTTGAGCGGGCCGGCGCCGCCGAAGGCGAGCATCACGGTGTCCTTGGAGATCTTGGTGAAGCGGTGCAGCTCGACCGCGATCTTGTCCTCGTAGGCGTGCTCCATCTGCAGCAGCGCATCGTCGAGGCTGATGCCCAGCGGCTGGGCGATGGACAGGCTGACTGCCGTCGCCGCGCGGTCCAGATCGAGGCCCATGCCGCCACCAAAGAAGGACTTGGGATCGAAAAGACCGGACAGCAGGCTGGCGTCGGTGATGGTGGCTTCCTTGCCGCCGCGGCCGAAGCAGGCCGGGCCCGGCACGGCACCGACGCTCTCGGGGCCGATCACGATGCGCTTGTTGACCACCGTGAATATGGAGCTGCCGCCAGCACCAGCACTCATGATCTCGCACAGCGGGAAGGACACGCTGATGCCTTCCACGTGGCCGCGCTGCACCTCGGCGACCTTGCCTTCGAGGCACTGGCCGATGTCGGTGGTGGTGCCGCCGACGTCGATGGCCACCACGTCCGGCATGTTGTAGAGCTTGGCGAAGGTCTTCATGCCCTCCATGCCGCCGCGCGGGCCGGAGCTGTAGGTCTTGATCGCCACGGTCTTGGCCACGCGGGACGCATCGCCGTCGTTGCGGAAGATCAGCAGCGGGTTCTTGGTGCGGTAGTCGCGCAGGCGGTTTTCCGCGTTGAACAGGAAAGCCTCCATCGCCGGGTGCAGGAAGGAGTTGATCAGCGCGGTCCAGCTGCGGCGGACCACGTCCCGGTCGGTGGTCAGGTCGCTGCCGTAGAGCACCGGCACGGCGCCCAGCAGGTGGCGCGGATACTTGCGCAGCACGACCTTCTTGAAGCGGGTTTCCAGGTCCAGGAAGTCGGCGCCGCCGAAACTCACCACCAGGCGGTTGGCACCGGCCGCGGTGAGCTGGTTGATCGCCTTGACGACCTCAATGTCGGCATCGGGGCCGGTCACCGCCGCGGTGTCGAGGAAGACCACCCGGTCGCCGACCAGGGCTTCATAGACTTCCGGGTCGTGCTCGGCCAGGCGTACCGGCAGGTCGCGGGTCTTGGCGTCGATGATCAACCCCAGGCGCGGCCCCTTACGTTCGCAGATGGCGTTGGTGCCCTGGGTGGTGGAATAGCGGATGAGGTCCACTTCTTCCAGAAGGCGAGCCACGTTCTGCTCGCCGTAGATCACCGCCGACGCTTTCTGCAGCCCTTCGAAGAAGCATTTGCTCAGGTCGTAGGGCGTGGTCAACACCTTCGTCTTTTTGACGACGTCGTCCATCATGATGCAGATATCGGTGAGCGTCCCACCGTTATCAATGTTGATTTGCAATGCCATACCGCATTACCTCCTGCCATCCTCTTGTGGATTGAAACCGTTCCCTATCGCTAAAAAGGAAACCGTGGTCGTGTGGACCCCAGGCATTTATTTTTCGCGCACCGGAGCGCTTTCTTCTTTTCCGGCAACGAACCTGGACTTTCCACAAATAGATATGGCAAGCGGCGTGCCAAGGCGAAAATAAAAATCAAATCGTTGATTTTTAAAACAAAAAACAAATTCAACAAAAAACCAAGAACCAACCCCGTTTTCTTTGCGGATAAGCCGTCCGTTTTCCGGTTGAATTAATGCAACGCAACATCGAACGACCGGACACAAGAAGACGCCCCCTGTTCCTCCTCCCTGTTGGGGCGAATTCATTCGCCCGCGGAGATTGATCACCCGCAGAGGGCGAATGAATTCGCCCCAACAGAAATCACCCACAGAAATCCTCCGCGGGAACCTATCCACCCCGAAAATGAAAAAGGCCCGGTATTTCCGCCCCTTCGACGGAAATACCGGGCCTTGTTGCGCCGCCGGGCGGCGGCGGTCAGAGGCGGTAGTTGCGCAAATCGTCCACCAGGCTTTCAAGCCCGAAACGCTTCAGCTTCACATACACCGTGCTCTTGGCGATGCCGAGTTCCCGCGCCACGGCAGTCATGTTGCCGCGACAGCCCTTGATCGCCCGCAGGATGGCGTCGCGCTCGGCGTTCTCCAGACAGGTCAGGTCACGGCTGTCGCCACCGGGGAGATCTGTTCCTAGCGCCGGCGCGCTGCCGAGCGAGGCTCGCAGGTCCGGCGGCAGGTCCGCCTCGGTGAGCACCGCCTCCTGGGAGGTCAGCAGCATGCTCTCCATTACGTTGCGGAATTCGCGGATGTTGCCCGGCCAGGCGTACTGCTGGAGCTGTTCGATGGCGCCCCGCGACAGGCGACGCGGCGCAAGACCATGCTGGCGTGCCAGCCGCTCGAGGTAGTGCTCGCCAAGCAAGGGAATGTCAGCCGCCCGATCACGCAGGGACGGGATGTTGATGCTGGTCACCGCCACCCGGTAGAACAGATCCATGCGGAAGCGCCCGGCCTGGATCTCCTTGCGCAAATCCCGGTTGGTTGCCGCGATCAGGCGGAAATTGACCTTGCGCGGCTTGTTCTCGCCGAGGCGATACACCTCCCCCTCCTCCAGCACCCGCAGAAAGTGGGGCTGCAGGTCGATGGGCATTTCGCCGATCTCGTCGAGGAACAGGGTGCCCCCGTCGGCCGCCTCGATCTTGCCGATCATGCCGCCGCGGCGGGCGCCAGTGAATGCGCCCTCGGTATAGCCGAACAGCTCGCTGGTCAGCAGTTCGCGGGAGAAGCCGCCGCAGTTGAGGGCCACGAAAGGCGCATCCTTGGTTGCCCCAAACTCGTGGATGCAGCGCGCAAAGACGTCCTTGCCGACGCCGGTCTCACCGAGCAGCAGCACCGGCACGCGGGACTTGGCCAGCTGCTGGGCCCGTCCGAGTGCCTGCATCAGCGCCGACGACTCGCCGACCACGCGCTCGAAGGCGCCTTCCTTCTCGGAGGCCATCTCGCCCCCGTACACCGAGCTCACGATCCGCCCACCGGCCGAACTGAAGGCACGGCGGCTCGGCAAGGTCAGCACCGCGCCGATCTGCTCTCCCCCCTCGAGCACCGGCTCCAGCCACTCCTGGCGCATCCATTCGGGCATTTCATCGGGCAGGCGCTTGCCCTTCTTCCAGGCCAGGGACAGGGACGCCAGTCCGTCCGGCGCCACCGCACCTTCGCCGAGGCCCATGTCCGCCATGACGGCGGATGCGCGGCTGTTGGCCTTGATAGCCCGGCCACGCCGGTCGAAGACGATGATGCCGTCCGCCGAACTGCTCGACAGGCGCTCCACGCACTGCTCCAGCAGGCGATAACGGACCCCAAGTTCGATCTTGGCCAGGCGGTTCTCGATGCGCCCGGCAGTGGCGACCACCAGGGCCAGGCTGTGCCGGCTGTACGAGGCTCCGAGCCCGGAGACGTCCACGACGCCGAGGATCGTGCCATCGTAGGGATCGCGGATCACCGTGGCCGAACAGGACCAGCGCTTGATGCCCGCACAGTAATGCTCGGCCGAATGGATCTGCACCGGCTGGCCCACCTCCAGCGCCGTACCAATGGCATTGGTGCCACAAGCCAGCTCGCTCCAGTTGGCGCCGGACAGCAGATGTACGTTTTCCGCCGCGCCGCGCGTGGACATGTCGCCTTCGAGATTGAGGATCGTGCCGCTCTGGTCGGTAAGGACCATCACGGTGCCGGTCTCGGACAGGAAATCCCGCGCCGAAGCCATCACCGGCGCGCTGGCGGTAAGCAGTTCACCGCACTCGTCGCGCAGGGAATGCAGGGAATGCTCGGCCAGCGGCTCCGGCGCCCGATGGCGTTCAGGATCGACGCTGGCGCCATGACAGCGCCGCCAGGAATCGTCGATCAGCCGCCGCAGTGCGTCGGATCCGGTTTCGTCGCCGCTGAGAAAGCGCTCCCAGGACGTCATGATGCGGCCGTCGTTTTCCGGAACGGAAAACATCTGGCCGGATGAAACTGTGGCAGCCATGCCCACCCTCCTTTATGTGTGTCCGACCGTGTCGCCGATGGAGTCCATCCTGGCGCACGATTCTGTGTATTTCTCCCCGGTCGCGCGGCTCACTGTCCGCTTGTCCGCTCTCCGGGGAGCTCTGCTTTGGAGCCGACCGACGACGCGTGTCCCTGCGCATCGCCACGAGGCTCAGTCGGTGCAACCCGCCTCAATTCTATTGTGGCTGAGGGGAAGCACGCTAAACACTCGATATCCGGACATAGCAGTCTTTGTGCCACCACCCGCAGAACCGCATATTGCCCGTATCGGGCATACAGCGAGCGCCGAAGCGTCCGCTTTCCGGACACCCGACCGTCCGGAAAACGGACGCCCGATCAGGAACGTCCGCGGACGAATGAATTAGCCCCCACAGGATCATGGCTGCTTATTTCCGGACGAATTCGATCGCCCCGGAAAATCATCAGCACCCGTAGGGGCGAATGCATTCGCCCCTCACATGAAGTAAGGAAAAAAACGGGGGCTTCCAGACAAAGAGGATTCCGAGGAGAGGGAGAGAGAGAAGGATTCCTCGCTGGATACCGCATTGCCCCCAAAAAAGCCCGGTGCCCGCCATCACGGGCTGGCCGGTTACTGCAACGCCACCAGAAAATCCGCTTCGGTATTGGCCCGCACGTCCTCCAGCGAGGTATCCGGCG
Source organism: Zoogloea sp. (assembly GCF_041914405.1). Lineage (NCBI taxonomy): Bacteria > Pseudomonadati > Pseudomonadota > Betaproteobacteria > Rhodocyclales > Zoogloeaceae > Zoogloea > Zoogloea sp. Next base: position 47,157 of record NZ_JAYSDK010000017.1, on the reverse strand, counting down.
CCAGATCCACCAGGATCAGGCCGTCCGGCCCCACCTCGAACACACACAGGTCGGTCACGATCATGTTCACCACGCCACTGCCGGTCAGCGGCAGCGAGCATTCGCGGACGATCTTCGCTTCGCCCTTGGCGGTATGCTCCATGATCACCACCACGCGGCCGACGCCGGCCACCAGGTCCATCGCCCCGCCGATGCCCTTGATCATCTTGCCGGGCACCGCCCAATTGGCGAGATCACCCTTCTCCGACACCTGCAGCGCGCCGAGCATCGACAACTGGATGTGACCACCGCGGATCATCCCGAAGGACGCCGCGCTGTCGAAGAAACTGGTCGTCGGCAGCGTCGTGATGGTCTGCTTGCCGGCATTGATGAGGTCGGCATCCTCCTCCCCTTCCCACGGGAAAGGGCCCATCCCGAGCATGCCGTTCTCGCTCTGCAGCTGGATCGACATGCCTGGCGGCACATGGTTGGCCACCAGGGTCGGAATACCAATACCGAGGTTCACGTAATAGCCGTCACGCAGCTCGCGGGCGGCCCGTGCCGCCATTTGGTCCCGAGTCCAGGGCATGGCTTTATTCCTCCACCACTGCGGCGCGACGGCGTACCGTGCGCTGCTCGATGTGCTTATCCACGTTGTCCAGCAGCACCAGGCGATCAACGAAGATGCCCGGCGTGACGATATGGTCCGGATCGATCTCGCCGGGCTCCACCAGCAGCTCAACCTCGGCCACGGTCAATGCAGCGGCGCTGGCCATCATCGGGTTGAAGTTGCGGGCAGTCATGCGATAGACCAGGTTGCCCTCGGTGTCGGCCTTCCATGCATGGACCAGCGCCAGATCGGCCTTCAGGCCGCGCTCCTGCACATACAGCTTGCCGTCGAACTCGGCCAGCGGCTTGCCCTCGGCGATCACCGTGCCGACCCCGGTCCGCGTGTAGAAGGCCGGAATACCGGCGCCGCCGGCGCGGATGCGCTCGGCCAGCGTGCCCTGCGGATTGAACTCCACCTCCACCTCGCCGGCCATGTACTGGCGCGCGAACTCGGCGTTCTCGCCGGCGTACGAACAAACCAGCTTGCGCACCTGGCGGGTCTTGAACAACTTGCCGAGGCCCATGCTTTCAGTACCCGGGTTGTTGGAGATGATCGTCAGCCCGCGCACACCGGACTCCAGCACCGCATCGATCAGCACCGCCGGAATACCGCACAGCCCGAAACCGCCGGACATGATGGTCATGTCGTCGCGCAATATGTCGGCCAAGGCCGCCTTGGCCGACGAATGGATTTTTCTCACAGACACCTTGCATCCTCTCTATTCAAGAATTGCCCTGTCTTTCAAGCAGCCATTTCCCGGTGAATTGGTAGAACGGCCCTTCCGTGCAATTCTTATTCAGCAAGAGCGGTGCCAGCGCAAATATCCATTTGATTAAAAAGAAAATAGGGAAATTTTCCGGCTTTTTGGGTTGAATTGTCGTCCTAATAGCGGTCGCCCACTCTGAATACTCGTACGAAATTCGGGCGCCGCGTCGGTCGATGATGGCGGCCTGTCCTGGCCTTTCTGATCAGGACAGGCCAGAAAAAGCAAGCCCCTGTTGGGGCGAATGAATTCGCCCTCACAGAGCAGCCCCCGCCAATTCGCCCCACAGACAGCGCGGCTAGTCGTCTGCAGCCTCCGCGAGCAGCCGTCGCAGACTGGTCTTCAGGACCTTGCCGTAGTTGTTCTTCGGCAGGGCATCGACGAAGCGGTATTCCTTCGGGCGCTTGAAGCGGGCCATGCGCTCAAGGCAGTGGCGGTCGAGGGCTTCCGCGCCGATGCCTTTCACCCCCTCCTCCAGCACCACGAAGGCCACCACCACTTCGCCCCACTCCGCATCCCGGCGGCCAATCACCGACACCTCCCGCACCGCTGGATGGGCGATCAGCACCTCCTCCACCTCCCGCGGGTAGATGTTGGAACCGCCGGAGATGATCAGATCCTTGGAACGATCCTTGAGGGTCACGAAGCCATGGGAATCCATGCTGCCCATGTCACCGGTCCACAACCAGCCGTCACGCAGCGTCGTCTCGCTGGCCGCCGGATTGCGCCAGTAGCCGGACATCACCGCGTCACCACGCACCACCACCTCGCCGACCTCGTCGCTGGCCAGGCTGCGCCCCTCCGCATCGACGATGCGCACCTCGGCCAGGGCCTGGGCGACGCCCACCGAGGCGACGCGCGACTCCCAGTCCGGATCGGCGCGGTCCGCCAGCACCTCCCGCGACAAGGCGGTGATCGTCATCGGCGATTCGCCCTGGCCGTAGATCTGCACGAAGCGCGGCCCCATCACGTGGAGGGCAATGCGGATGTCGTCGGCGTACATCGGGCCACCGCCGTAGATGATGGTCTGGAAGCCGGACGGGTCCGCAGCGCTGCGCTGTACTCGATCCACCAGGCGGCGCACCATGGTCGGCGCGGCAAACAGACACAGGCGGCCGACGGAGCGTGACAGGGCGATCAGCTCGTCCGGCTCGAAGCCGCCGGACTCCGGGATCACGTGGCGGCAACCACGCAGCATGTAGGGGAAGCTGTACAACCCGGCCCCATGGGACAGGGGCGCCGCATAGACCGACGCGTCGTCGCGGGCGACCGGATCCACGTCGGTAAAGAAGCAGGCAGTCATGGTCTGCAGGTTGCGGTGGCTCAGCATCACGCCTTTAGGCTGGCCGGTGGTGCCTGAGGTGTAGAACAGCCAGGCCAGCGCGTCCGGCGCCCGCTCCTGCACCGGGATCGCCAGCGCGGTCACGGCGCGCAGGTAATGCCCGTCGCCGGGCACCAGCAGCGGCACCACGCCCCCCTCGTCCTGCAGCACGGGCGCAAGTTCGCCGGCCAGGTCCGCCGACACGCAGACCAGCCGCGCCCCGGCATTGCCGATGATCCAGGCCGCCTCGCGGGGATGCAGCTTGGCGTTGATCGGCACCACCACCAGGCCGGCCCACAAGGTTCCGTAGAGGCATTCCAGGTATTCGGCGCAATTGCTCATGTAGATCGCCACCCGCTCACCGGCCTCGAGCCCGAGGTTCTGGCGCAGGTAGCCGGCGAGGCGCGCCGAACGGGCGGCCAGCGCCGCATAGGTATGCAGCTGGCGGTCGCCGACGAGCAGCGCCGGGCGCTCGGGGAAGGTCCGCGCCGAACGCGCGAGGATATGGGCCAGGTTCATTTCCGTCTCTCCAGGATGCTCACGTAGTTGGCAACCGCCGCACCGCCCATGTTGAAGACGCCGCCGAGGCGCGCGCCCTCCACCTGCATCTCACCGGCCTCGCCGGCCAGTTGCATGGCCGCCAGCACGTGCATCGACACGCCGGTGGCCCCTATCGGATGGCCCTTGGCCTTGAGGCCACCGGATGCATTGACCGGCAGCGCGCCGCCCGGATAGACCGTGCCATCCGCCAACCGATCCGCGCCGCGGCCCGGCAGCGCCAGGCCCATCGCCTCGTAGCTGAGCAGTTCGGCGATGGTGAAGCAGTCGTGCACTTCGGCGAAGGACAGGTCGGTGACCCGGCAGCCGGCGCCGGCCAGCGCCGTACCCCAGGCGCGCCGCGGCCCTTCGAAGCTCAACACGTCGCGGCGGGATATCGGCAGGAAGTCGTTCACCTGCGCCCGCGCCCGGAAGCGGATGGCCCTGCGGGCATTGGCAAGCAGGGCGTCGTCGGCGAGCACCAGCGCCGCCGCCCCGTCCGACACCAGCGAGCAGTCGGTCTTGCGCAGCGGGCCGGCGATACGCGGGTTGCGCTCCGACACCGTGTTGCAGAACTCGAAGCCCAGATCCTTGCGCATCTGCGCCCACCGGTTGCGCACCCCGTTGGCGTGGTTCTTGGCGGCGATCCGCGCGAGCGTCGCCGAGTGGTCGCCGTAGCGCTGGAAATAGGCCTCGGCAAGGTCGCCGAAGAGGCCGGGGAAGGTCATGCCGTGGGCGGCCTCCTCCCGCACGTAGGATGCCGAGCCGAGGATGCGCGTGACCTCCGGGCCGGACACCGCGGTCATCTTCTCCGCGCCAACCACCAGCGCGAAGCCGGCGCGGCCGGACTCAATGGCGTCGCAGGCCGCGAACACCGCCGCCGCCCCCGACGCGCAGGCGTTCTCCACGCGCGTCGCCGGGCACCAGCGCAGGCGCGGATCGGCCTGCAGGACCAGCGAGGAACAAAAGATGTCCGGCACGAAGCCGCCGTTGAGATGCCCGAGCCAGATCCCGTCCACATCCTCCGGATGGATCCCGGCGTGCTCCAGCGCGTCGCGGCTGACTCCGCCGATTAACGCCTCCAGGTCCAGGCCGTCCAGCCGTCCGAAGGGCGAATGCGCCCAGCCAATGATGCTAACCCCCATGTCGTCTCCTTTTTCTCATTCGGTGTGGATGCGACGGCGCTGGCGCCGCCTGCACGACGAAATGGCAAGGGCCATGCCCGTCCCGACATTTCCGCCCTCCGCCGCCAAGCCCTTGAATCGGTGGGGGCAAATCACGGCTGCCGGCAGCGCTCCACCGCCGCGGCCGGCCAACACGACCGGAATTCGGACGCACCTCCAGCTTTTTGCGACTGCTTCCCGGACGTAGTCAGCACCCGCATCTGCTGCATACGCCCTGCCAGCCGCGCTGCTGCGCCACTAAGCCTTCGTGGCACAGCCCTTGCCACACCCGTGGGGGCGAATTCATTCGCCCCCACGGGAGACAGGCTCCCGCTCTCGACACCCAACAAAACACAACAACAGGAGACATTCCATGACGCCCCCCCCTGTCGACCGCATCCCAGTTAGCCTGCTCACCGGCTTCCTCGGCGCCGGCAAGACGACCCTCCTCAATGCCCTCATGCAGAACCCGGCGATGGCCGGCACGGCGCTGCTGATCAACGAATTCGGCGAGGTAGGCGTGGATCACCACATGGTGGACCGGATCGACGACAGCACCGTGCTACTCGACTCCGGCTGCCTGTGCTGCAGCGTGCAGGGTGACCTGGTGAACGCGCTGAAGACGCTGCACCAGCGCAGCTCACGCCGCGAGATTCCGCCGGTTTCGCGGGTCGTCATCGAGACGACCGGCCTCGCCGACCCGGTGCCGGTGGTCTACACGCTGATGGAGGAACGCTTCATCGCCGCCCGCTACGTGTGCGACAGCGTGCTGACGGTGGTGGACGCCACCCACGGCGACGCCCAGCTCGACAGCCATGCGGAAGCTGTGCGCCAGGTGACGCTGGCCGATCGCCTGCTGATCACCAAGGCCGACCTGGCCGGCTCCAGCCAGCTTGCCCGGCTCAACGCCCGCCTGGCCGAACTCAACCCCGGCGCACCGCGCATCGAAGTGCGCCACGGCCAGGTGGAGCCGGCACGCCTGTTCGGCGGCGGCGTCTATGCGCCCGGCGACAAGCTGCCCGATGTAGCGGCCTGGCTCGGCGAAGAACGCGCTCGCGATGCCGAGGCCCGCCTCGCGCCACCGACGCTCAGCTGGACGCGCCGGAGCAGCCCCCACGCCCCGGCCCATGCCCCTCGCCACGACGGCAGCGTATCCAGCTTCGTGGTACGCCTGGAAGCGCCGGTACCCTGGTTCGGCCTGGCTTTGGCGCTGGGGCGCATCCTGCAGCAGTACGGCCCTCGACTCCTGCGCGTAAAGGGGCTCGTCAACGTGGCCGGCGAATCCCGACCGCGGGTCGTGCAGTGCGTGCAGAGCGTCGCGTACCCGCCGGTTAGCCTGCCGGCCTGGCCCGCCGAGGGCGCCTTCGAAGACCGGCGGGGCCGGCTGGTCTTCATCACTCGCGATCTGCCACCGGACGCCGCCGAGGCGATCCGGGCCGCTCTCGCCCAACTGCCCGGCGACGCGGCGGCCATCCGTGCCACTGCCGCCAATCCGTTGCTGCCAACCCGCTGCTGGTTCTCGGAACGGGTCGCCCTGACCGCTCCGGACAGCCTGCAGCTCGAGGGCTGGGTCGTCCAGCCGCGCCGATTCGCCCGCAAGACGGCCAACGTCTGATCGTCGGTCGGCCGACGTCCGGAGATCAGACGACGGCCCGCCGCCCGCCTGCCAGCCTCAACCGGAAATACCTTTCAAAACAGGGCGCTCCGCTGCAGCCGGAACAGGCCTGCCCGAATGGCATGGCCCCTGCTGTAAAGCCCCGCCCCGCGACCGTCCCGGCTGCGGGCGCCGCAATCCATAACATGATCGGAGAAGAAACAATGAAAGCCCTCGTCTACGGCGGTCCCGGCAAGAAGTCTCTGGAAGAACGCCCCATTCCGGTACTGAAGGACGCCAGCGACGCCATCGTGCGCGTCACCAAGACCACCATCTGCGGGACCGACCTGCACATCCTCAAGGGTGACGTGCCCACCGTCGCCCCCGGCACCGTGCTCGGCCACGAAGGGGTCGGCGTGGTCGAGTCGGTCGGCGCCGGCGTCACCACCTTCAAGCCCGGCGACCGGGTGCTGATCTCCTGCATCACCAGCTGCGGCAAGTGCGAGTTCTGCCGCAAGGGCATGTATTCCCATTGCACCACGGGCGGCTGGCAGCTCGGCCACCTGATCGACGGCACCCAGGCCGAGTACGTGCGGGTGCCCCACGCCGACACCAGCCTCTACCCGATCCCCGCCGACGCCGACGAGGAAGCCCTGGTGATGCTCAGCGACATCCTGCCCACCGGCTTCGAGTGCGGGGTGCTCAACGGCAAGGTGCAGCCGGGCAGCACGGTGGCCATCGTCGGCGCCGGCCCGGTCGGTCTGGCGGCACTGCTGACCGCCCGCTTCTATTCGCCGGCCCGCATCATCGTGGTGGACCTGGACGACAACCGCCTCGACGTGGCCAAGCGCTTCGGCGCCACCGACGTGGTGAACAGCAGCGACGGCCAGGCCGCCGAAGCGGTGAAAGCGCTCACCGAAGGCCGCGGCGTGGATACCGCCATCGAGGCGGTGGGCATCCCTGCCACTTTCGGCATCTGCGAGAACATCGTCGCCGCCGGCGGCGTGATCGCCAACGTCGGCGTGCACGGCACCAAGGTGGACCTGCACCTGGAAACCCTGTGGGCCCACAACATCTCCATCACCACCCGCCTGGTGGACACCGCCACCACCGGCATGCTGCTGAAGACGGTGCAGGCCAAGAAGCTCGATCCGTCCCTGCTGATCACCCACCGCTTCACGCTGGAGCAGGCCCTCGAGGCTTACGAGACCTTCGCCAGCGCGGCCAGCAGCAAGGCCCTGAAGGTCGTCATCTCGGCCTGAGGCCCATCCTCCGTGACACGTAGGCCGGGGCGCCCGCTGCGGGCATCCCCGCGCCCGCCCCTTCCAGTCCCCTTCTCCACGGAGATCGACCAACGTGTTTGCCAATCGCCAGTGGCTCGCCCACCTGGAACACTTCGCCGATGCCCTCGCCGGCGAAACCCCACTGCTCACCCCGTTCCGCGCCTCCCGCCGCCTCACCCAACTCGACACCCGCCTGCAGCAAGCCCACCTAGGAGCCCTCAACCGGGCGGCGGAAATCCGTCGCCGGGCTGACGCCCTCGAAGAAGAAACCATCCGCCTCGAGACCGCCCTCGCCGAAGCCCGCCGGGAAACCGCCGAACTGGCCGAGCGTTTCGAGCTGATCAGCAGCGCCAGCGGCGAGGGGCTGTGGGACATCCACCTGGTGGCCGGCGACCCGGCCCATCCGGACAGCGTCGTCTGGTGGTCGCCCCAGTTGCGGCGCCTGCTCGGCTTTGACGACGAACGGGACTTTCCGGACCAGCTGGAAAGCTGGAGCAAGCGCCTGCACCCGGACGATGCGCGCCGGGTCGTCGCCGCCTTCGGCGCCCATCTGGCCGACCGGGGCGGGCACACGCCCTACGACATTCATTACCGGCTGGCCCGCAAGGACGGCAGCTACCGCTGGTTCCGGGCCATCGGCACAACGCTGCGCGATGCGTCCGGAACGCCGTTGCGGGTGGCCGGCTCACTGCTGGACATCCACGACACGCTGGAGCAGGACGCCCTGCTCAAGCGTAGCCTGGAGCGCTTCGAGTTAGTCCGCGAGCTGCTCAGCGACGGGCTGTGGGACATCGAGATCGTCGGCGGCGACGCCCTCAACCCGGCCAACACCGTGTGGTGGTCGCAGCAGCTGCGGCGCATGCTCGGTTTCAACGATGAGCACGATTTTCCGAACACGCTGGAAGCCTGGTCCTCGCGCCTCCATCCGGACGACCGGGAGCGCGTGCTGAAAGCCTTCCTCAACCACCTGGCCGACCGCAGCGGCCGCACGCCCTACGACGAAGCCCACCGACTCGCCCTGAAGAACGGGGAGTACCGCTGGTTCCGCGCCTCCGCCCAGACCCGCCGGACGCCTGACGGCACGCCGCTGCGCGCCGTCGGCGCCCTCACCGACATCGACACCCGGCTGCGGGAGAACGAACAGCGGGAGATCCGCGAGAAACAGCAGGCCAAGCTGGAGGCCACGCTGCACCGGATCGGCGAGCTGGTCGGCACGATCAAGGAGATCGCCGACCAGACCAACCTGCTGGCGCTCAATGCGGCCATCGAGGCGGCCCGCGCCGGCGAAAGCGGACGCGGCTTTGCGGTGGTCGCCGACGAAGTGCGCAAGCTGGCCGAGCGCACCCGCGAGACCACCGCCCGCATCGGCAAGATGGCCACCGAGGAGCCGTAAACGGACGGCGCCCCGCCGGATTTCCAGCGGGGCGCCAAGGGCCACGTTAGCGAACTCGCCCGGCTCAGGCCGACTGCACCTCGGCCTTGGGTGCCACACGGCCCGCCGCCTGGGCCCGATTCACGCCGCTGATGAGGGCCTTGATCGACGCGGTGACGATGTTGGCGTCGATACCGACCCCGTAGCAGTCGCTGCGGGTCTCGCCGGCCATCTCCATGAAGGCGCAGGCCTGGGCGTTGCCGTCGTCGCCGATCGGCACCATCGAGCGTTCTTCATAGCTGCGTACCTGGACGCGGATACCGGCGCTCTGGAGGGCATGCACGGCGGCGTTGATCGGGCCGTTGCCTTCGCCGTCGAGGATGCGCGGCTGGCCGTCGATCTCCACGCTCAAGCGGATGCCCTGCACGGCGCCGTTCTCGACGAGGTGGTGACTGCAGTAGCGCACCGGGGCGACGGTGTCGAGGTAGGTCTCGGAGAACAAGCGCCAGATGTCGTCGGCGCTCACCTCGCCGCCATGGGCGTCGGTATAGCGCTGCACAACGCCGGAGAACTCAACCTGCAAGCGGCGCGGCATCACCACGCCGTATTCGTTCTCCATCAAGTAGGCGATGCCCCCCTTGCCGGATTGGCTATTCACCCGGATCACCGAATCGTAGCTGCGGCCGACGTCGGCGGGATCGATGGGCAAATAGGGCACGTTCCACGGCGCATCCGCCTTTTGAGCGGAGAAACCCTTCTTGATGGCGTCCTGGTGGGAGCCGGAGAAGGCCGTGAAGACGAGGTCACCCACGTACGGATGGCGCGGGTGAATGGGCAACTGGGTGCAGTGCTCGTAGGTACGGGCAACGGCGTTGATGTCCGAGAAGTCGAGCTGCGGATCGACGCCCTGGGTGTGCATGTTGAGGGCAAGGGTCACGAGGTCCACATTGCCGGTGCGCTCGCCGTTGCCGAAGAGGCAACCCTCGACGCGGTCGGCGCCGGCCATGAGGCCGAGCTCGGCGGCGGCCACGGCGGTGCCGCGGTCGTTGTGGGGGTGGAGGCTGATGATCACGCTGTCGCGGCGGGCGAGGTTGCGGTGCATCCACTCGATCTGGTCGGCATAGATATTGGGCGTGGCGATCTCGACGGTGGTCGGGAGGTTGAGGATCACCTTGCGCTCGGGCGTGGCGCCCCAGGTCTCGGTGACCGCGTCGCAGACTTCCTTGGCGAAGTCGAGTTCGGTGGCGGTGAAGAGCTCCGGGCTGTATTCGAGGGTGATCTCGGTTTCCGGCATTTCGTCGGCGAGCGTGCGGATGAGGCGCACCGCATCGACGGCCATTGCCACCACCTCGGCCTTGCTCATGCCGAAGACGTTCTCGCGGAAGGTCTTGCAGGTGGCGTTATAGACGTGAACGATGGCCTTCTTGGCGCCCTTGAGGGATTCGAAGGTGCGGCGGATGAGGTGCTCGCGGGCCTGGGTGAGCACTTCGATGCTCACGTCGGCGGGGATGTGGCCGCCCTCGATCAAGCCGCGCACGAAGTCGAACTCGGTCTGCGAGGCGGACGGGAAGGCAATCTCGATTTCCTTGAAGCCAATCGCACAGAGGGTCTTGAACATCTGCATCTTCTTGTCGGCATTCATCGGCTCGAAGAGGGCCTGGTTGCCGTCGCGGAGATCGGTGCTCATCCAGATCGGCGCCTTGTCGATGACACGGCTGGGCCACTGGCGGTCGGTGAGTTGTACGGGCGGGAAGGCGCTGTACTTGGTGGGCATTTGCTTCGGCATTTTGGTGCTCCGGAAGATTGAATTCGATGGGGTGAATCTTACGGAAAGGGGCGTGGCAGGTGCTTGCGTTTTGCGCGTCAAAACGCCATAAAATAGACATAAAATTCCACTTTAAATACTTTTAACGCAATTAAATGGAACTCGACCGCTACGACCGGCAAATTCTCGCCATCCTTCAGCAGGATGGGCGGATCAGCAACCAGGATTTGGCCGAACGCATCGGCCTGTCGCCGTCCCCCTGCCTGCGTCGGGTCCGTGCGCTGGAGGAATCCGGCCTGATCACCGGCTACCGGGCCCTGCTCGACGCCAAGAAGCTCGGCCTCAGCCTGATGGCCCTGATCGGCATCTCGATGGACCAGCACACGCCGGAACGCTTCGCCAGCCTGGAAGCCAGCATCCGCGACATTCCGGAGGTGCTCGAATGCCTGCTGATCACCGGCCAGCAGTCGGACTACCAGCTCAAGGTGGTGATCCGCGACATGGACGCCTACCAGGACCTGCTGCTCAACCGCATCACCCGCATCCAGGGCGTCACCGGCGTACACACCAGCTTCGTGCTGCGGCGAGTGGTGGATCGCACCGAGCTGCCCGTGGGGCTGGATGGCCGCTAGCCGCAAACGGAGCAGCGGCGCGGGCTTGAAGCAATTAGTGTTATTTTGTACAGTAAATGCATCGTTTGCCAGAAGCGTCCTCAGGACGCGATGCCCATGAACGCCCAGATGAGTTTCGATTTTCCCCTCGACGCGGCGCCGATTCCCGCCGCCCTCGCTCCACGCCGGCGGACGGCCCGGGCCGCGCACGCCGCCGAGCACCTGCCTACCCAGCTGGCCTTCGTCAATGCCAACGGCGGTCTGGTGGCGCCCTCTGCCCCCATGGCAACACGACGCCCCTTCCCCGCCCCCGTGCCCAAAGTTGTCGAAGCCCCCGCCGACAAGGGTGACGCAATCCGCGAAAACCGCCTGTGGCAGGAGAACGGCTGGACCGCGCGGGTGCTGCGCAACGATGGCGAATGGAGTGTCGAACTGCGCCGCGACGGGGACAGCGAACCGGCGCTGGTGGCCCCGTGGGACCTGGATCGGGACCTGCGCAATCCCAAGCCCCTCAACTACGGCGAATTCATTACCCTGGTCAAATCGGCCGAAGAGGCCATGCAGCGCCAACGCCTGCAACTGCAGGCCCGACTGCACAAGCGGCTGACCGTCTTTGCCCAGGATGCCGAGTGGAACGTGACACTGGACATCGTGCCCGACGAATACGAGCCCCACGCCCTGCTCAGCGCCTTTGGCGCCGACGGTGAGCTGGTTGCCCAGCAGCGGGTGGCACCTGACTTCAAGTTCAGCACTGCCACCGCCCGGACGTGGATAGACGGCGACTTCCGCCAGGCCGGCGGTGACGGCTTCTGAAGCCCCCGCCCTGTGGGGGCTTCCTGTGGGGGCGAATTCATTCGCCCTCAGCCGGTGGATTGACCTCCGTGGGCGAATGAATTCGCCCCTACAAAAATCTACCCACAACTCCTGCTTGAAACAAGCTTGCCTGAACATGCCCCGAAAGAGGAACGCCGTGCCCACCCTGAAACGCATCCTGTTGCCTCTCCTCCTGGCCTGCCAGCTAGCCGCCCCTGCCCACGCCGACGACGCCCTCCGGCACTGGATCGACGGCCCCCAGCGCAGCGAGAAGAACCGCCAGCGCGACCCCGCCCGCCAACCGGCAGCCACTCTTGAGTTCTTCGGCCTGCAGCCCAGCCAGACAGTCGTCGAGATCTGGCCCAGCGTCGGCGCCTGGTGGTTCGAGATCCTCGCCCCCTACCTGCGCGACCACGGCCATTACATCGCCGCCTTGCACGCCGGCGACCACAACCCCGCCGCCGCCCGCGCCGAACACGACGCCATCGGCGGCCTGATCGCCAGCCAGGCGGCGCTGTACGGCAAGGTCGAACTGGCGCTCAGCCCTGGCCTCACGACGACACTCAAGCCGAACTCCGTCGACCTGCTGCTGACCTTCATGAACCTGCACAACTGGATCACAGACGGTAACGCCGACGCAGTAATCCGCGAATTCCACACGGTGCTCAAGCCCGGCGGCGTGCTCGGCGTGGTGGATCACCGTGCCCGCACGGACCGACCGTCCGCCGAGCAGCTACAGGCCGGCTACCTGCGGGAGGACGAAGTCATCGCCCGCATCGAGAAGGCCGGCTTCAAGCTCCTCGCCCACTCCGAGCTTGCCGCCAACCCGCTGGACACCAAGGACCACCCGGCCGGCGTGTGGACGCTGCCGCCCACGCTGCGTCTGAAGGACCAGGACCGGGCCCGCTACCTGGCCATCGGCGAGAGCGACAAGTTCACGCTCAAGTTCATCAAGGTCGCGGACAGGTAGGCGTCAGCCGGGGCACCCTGTGGGGGCGAATGAATTCGCCCCCACAGGGCTCTTCCCTTGCGCCAGGACAGGTCCCAGTCCTGGCTTGAGGCCTTGCAGGGCAAGGCCTCGCCGGTTCTAGAACACGTGATTCACACCCAGCATGTAGCCGTTCGGGTCGTAGCCCGGCTTGGCCACGGTGCCGACCAGGTTGCCACCGTCGGTCAGGCTGTAGGTGCCGTTGGCCTTGTTGAGGACCTTGCCCAGGTGCCGTACAGCGTCGTGCTGTCCTGCAGCTTGTAGGCGTAGGCAAGGCCCAGCAGGTTGGCGTCGCGGTTCTTGATCGACTTGTCGTCGAGCTGGCTGTAGCTCACGAAAGCCTTGCCACGCCACACCGGAATGCCGGCGCTGACGCTCCAGCCTTCGGCCTTGGACAGGGTGCCCGTCACGTTCTCGTAGTTGCCGCCACTGATGCGACCCGCCACATAGTTGCCGTACAGCGTCGCAAAGCCAAGGTTGTAGCTACCGCCGACCTGCCAGCCGCGGCGCTTCGCCAAACCCGTTTCCTGCGGGCCCGTTGCCGGGGCGACGTAGCTGCCGTTATCGAGGTTCCAGGCGGTGAAGGTCGCATTTACCGGGCCCCCCGCGTAATACAGCGCCAGATCGCCGCCACGGCCGGCCTTGTCCGTGGTCACGGTCGTCGAACCGGCCGCAACCGGCGTCACCATGTTCACGTTGTTCTCGCTACCGCTGGTCAGCGTCAGCTGGCCAGAGAAGCCGGCGACTTTCGGTGAGGCATAGACCAGCGAGTTGTTGAGCCGGGTCGGCATGCCGCCGATCACCGGCAGGAATCCCGCCGAGGAACCGAAGAAGCCGGCGCCCATCGCTGCGGACATCACCGACGAAGTGTAGGAACCGGCGTACTGACGGCCAGCCGTCACGGTACCAAAGCGGGTCGAGAGACCGGCATAGATCTGGCGCGAGAAGATCTGGCTGCCGTTGCTGGTCTGGCCGCCACTGGACACCGCGGTGTTGTTGATGCCCGGCGTGATCGCGCCGGTGCCGACGGAACCCGTGTCGAACAGCAGACCGGCTTCCATCAGGTACACCGCCTTGATGTCGTCACCCAACTCCTTTTCGCCCTTGAAGCCCAGGCGGGAGGACGTCATGCCGCCGGAGCCGATCGTCGATTTCTGCCCGTAGCCGCTGTTCACCGTCGAGGCGCTGACATCGGCCACCCCGTAGATCGTCAGCGTGCCAGACGGCCCCGTCGGCACCCCCATCTGCAGGCCGGCGCCACGGGCCGGACCGCCGGTCTGGATCTCGGTCTTCTTCTGTTCTTCCTGGTTCTTCAGCAGTTGCTGGATCAGCTGGCGCTGTTCGGCCAGCTCACGCTTGAGCGCGTCGATCTCGCTTTCGGCGAAAGCCGGTGCGGCGACGCCGGTGCCGAACACGGCCAGCAACAGCAGGCTCAGCGGGCGGCGGGCGATGGAACGGTTAATGGAACGACTCATGGACTTTTTGTGATGCACGGACAATCTCCTCTCCTGAAGCCGGCTTTAAGCCGGCAACGATGTGCCCCTCTGCAGGGGGCTGTGGCGAGCGACGGCCCAGTCGGCCAGGCCGTCGCGGGGCGGCGGGCGCAAGACTCCCGCCGTGTTCTCTGAGCAGACGCAAATGGGGAAATACGAACCCGGGAAGGACTAGGCGGAATAGATCCGCCGCAGCTCGCGCTTGAGCAACTTTCCGGAGGCGTTACGCGGCATGTCTTCGATGAAGAAGATCTTCTTCGGGACCTTGAAGGCCGCCAGATGCTCACGCGCATGCGCCATCAGCTCGTCGGCGCTGGCCGTGGCACCCTGCTTGAGCGCCACCACCGCGGCGACGATCTCGATCCAGCGCTCGTCGGGCAGAGCCACCACCGCCACCTCGGCCACCGCCGGGTGGGTGTACAAGGCCTCCTCCACGTCCCGGCTCGACACCAGCACGCCACCAGTCTTGATGACGTCCTTGATGCGGTCGGTGATGTACAGGTAGCCGGCTTCATCCACATAGCCCACGTCGCCGGAACGGAACCAGCCGTCAGCGAAGGAACCGGCGGTCTCCTCCGGTTTGTTCCAGTAGCCGCTCATCAGCTGCGGCGAACGATGGACGATCTCGCCCATCTCGCCGGGCGGCACGTCGTTCATGTCGGTATCGACGATGCGGGTTTCCACGTTGAAGATCGGACGCCCCGCCGAGGCCGGCCGGTCAGCGTGCTCCTCGGGGCGCAGCACCGTTGCCAGCGGGGCGATCTCGCTCTGCCCGTAGCAGTTGTAGAGCTGCAGCGCCGGCAGGCGGGCCGCCAGTTCCTGCACCACCGCCACCGGCATGATGGACGCGCCGTAGTAGCCCTTCTCCAGCGAGGACAGATCGCTGCGCCCAAAAGCCGGGTGCCGGAGGAAGGAAATCCATACCGTCGGCGGCGCGAAGAAGGAAGTGATCTTCTCCGCCGCGATCAGCTCGAAGCACAGCTCGGCCTGGGGTGCCGGCAGGATGATGGTGGTCGCACCGACCAGCAGCTGCGGCATCAGGAAAACGTGCATCTGTGCCGAGTGATAGAGAGGCAGCGAGGCCAGGGAACGGTCGCCGGGCTTGATATCGGTCGCCAGCAGCGTGCTGGTGTACTCCGCCAAGAGCGCCCGGTGGCTCATCATCGCGCCCTTCGGGGCCGCCGTCGTGCCGGAGGTGTACAGCAACTGGGCGATGCTCTCCTCGTCGATGTCCAGCGCCGGCGCCTGGTCACGGCCCGGCGTGTCGGCCCAGGCCAGCACGTCGTGGGCGCCATCGCCGCCATGCAGCGTGCCCTGCCATTCACAGGCCAGCGTCGGGCCGAGGGCCTGCACGTGGCTGGCGATGTCGATGTCGCAGAACAGCGCGCGGGCACCGGACTGTTCGACGATGTAGCGCAGCTCGCTGTCGATCAGCGCGTAGTTGATCGGCACGTGGATCAGGCCGGCGCGCGCGCAGCCCAGCCACAGGATCACGTAGGCGTCGGAGTTGCGGCCGTAGGCGGCCACCCGGTCACCGCTCTGCAGGCCGAGGCCCAGCAGCTGGTTGGCCACCCGGTTGGCCGCCGCGTCGAGACGCGTATAGCTCCAGCTGCGCGTCTGGAAGCGCAGCGCCTCCTTGCCCGGATTGCGACGCACCGAGCGGTGCAGCGCATCGCCGATCAGGTTGCGGCTGGCGCGGCGGACGTCGTTACGGATGTCGTTCATCTTGGTCTCCTCCTTGGCTGCTTATCGTTTTCTTATGGGTCGTGTCACAGGCGCTCGACGATGGTCGCCGTCGCCATGCCGTGGCCGATGCACATCACCTGCAGGCCAAGCTGGCCGTCCACCTGAGCCAGGCCGGCAAGCATCTTGGCCAACAGGCCGGCGCCAGTGGCGCCCAGCGGATGGCCGTGGGCGATGGCGCCGCCCCACGGGTTGAGCTTGTCCATGTCCGGCTCGAACTCCCGCGCGAAGCACAGGGCCACACTGGCGAAGGCCTCATTCACCTCGATCCAGTCCAGATCGCGGATCGACAGACCGGCCCGCTGCAGCGCCAGCCGGGTGGCGGGAATGACGCCGGTGAGTTGCATGACCGGGTCGGAGCCGACCGCCACGCGGGCCCGGAAGCGGGCCAAGGGCTTCAGCCCAAAATCAGTACTGGCCCGTTGGCTGCCGATCAGCACCGCGGAGGCGCCGTCGGACATCTGGCTGGCGTTGGCGGCGGTCACCACGCCGGCATCGGCGCTGCGGAAGACCGGTTGCATCGCGGCCATCCTGGCCGGGTCGATGACGGCGCGGATACCTTCGTCGTGGGCCAGAAGAATCGGCTGCCCGTCCTTGTCCACACCGGCCTGCGGCAGGATCTCGCGATGCAGGCCGGCGGCCCGTGCGGCTTCGGCGCGTCGGTGACTCTCGATAGCGAAGGCGTCGAGCTCGGCACGGCCGAGGGACCAGTGCTCGGCCACCCGCTCGGCACTCTCTACCTGATGGGGGATCGGGTAACGGGTCAGCAGGTCCGGATGCAGTCCGTCAAAGCCGCGGAAGTCGCCCTGGCCCAGCGTGAGGTCGAGGAACATCGGCACCCGGCTCATGCTCTCCACGCCGCAGCCAATGGCGAAATCCAGGTCGCCGGCGGCCACCGCCTGGGCCGCCGCGTGGGTGGCGAACTGGCTGGAGCCGCACATGCGGTTCATCGAAACGCCCGGCACATGCTCGGGCAGGCCGGCCAGCAGCAGGGCCTGGCGGGCGATGTTGGCGCCCTGCTCGCCGGCCTGGCTGACGCAGCCGGCCAGCACATCGCCGACCCGCTCGGCGGGCAGGCCGCTCCGCTGCAGCACGCCGTCGATGGCAGCCGCCAGCAGGGTGTCGGGACGGGTGTCACGGAAGGCACCGCCACGGCGCCCGAAAGGTGTGCGCACGGCGGCGAGGATCAGGGGTTCGGAAGGCGAAGCGAAAGTCATTGGAGCGTTCCCGTAGGACGAAGAAATCGTGGATCAGGCCGCCCGCAGCATTTCGCGGGCGATGATGTTGCGCTGGATCTCGCTGGTGCCCTCGTAGATCTGCAGCACCTTGGCGTCGCGGAAGAGTTTTTCGACGGGGTATTCGGTCGAGTAGCCCATGCCGCCGAAAATCTGGATGGCCTCGGTGGCGCCCCACATGGCCGCGTCGGCGGCGGTGGCCTTGGCGACGGAGGCCTGCAGCGTGTTGGGCTGGCCCTGGTCCACCCGCCATGCGGCCTGGTAGGTGAGGAGACGCGCCGCCTCCAGGCGCATGCGCATCTCGGCCAGCTTGTGGGCAATGGCCTGGTGCTCGACGAGCGTGTGCCCCATCGAGCGGCGCTCCTTCGCGTAGGCCAGGGATTCGTCGATGCAGCGCTCCAGCAGGCCGACGCCGAAAGCCGCCACCATCGGCCGCGAGTGGTCGAAAACCGCCATCGCCAACGCGAAGCCGCTGCCCTCCTCGCCGAGCCGGTTTTCCTCCGGCACGAAGACCCGGTCGAGGAAAACCTCGGCGGTCGGCGCGGCGCGCTGGCCGAGCTTGCCGAGGGGCTCGCCAACGCTGAGCCCGGCGCTATCCCGCGGCACGACGAAGGCCGTCATGCCCTTGTGGCCGGCGGCCGGGTCGGTCTTGGCGAAGACCACGAAGAACTCGGCCAGCGGCGCGTTGGAAATCCAGGTCTTGCTGCCGGACAGCAGATAGCCGCCGGCCACCCGCTCCGCACGGGTACGGATGCCGGCCACGTCCGAGCCGGCACCGGGCTCGGTCAGCGCGAAGCTGGCCAGGGCGCCTTCGGCGATGCGCCCGAGGTAGCGGGCCTGCTGCTCCTTTGAGCCCGCCAGCACGATGGGCTGGGCCGCCAGTGCGTTGATGCACAAGGCGGTGCCGATGCCCAGGCAGCCGTAGCACAAGGCCTCTGTGACCAGCACCAGGTCCAGGCAACCCAGTCCGGCGCCGCCGACCTCGGCGGGGAGATTGACGGTGGCCAGGCCGAGTTCGACCGCCAGGGCCTGCACTTCCAGCGGGAAGGCGCAGTCCCGGTCGGCCTGGACGGCGCGCGGCATGATTTCACGGTGGGCGAACTGGCGGGCCAGTTCGCGGATCTGACGGCGCTCGCCGTCCAGTTCGAAGTGCATCGCACATCCTCACAACAGCAATCCGGGACGGTCGGCCAGGCGCGCCAACGCCCACCTCGGCACGCCATGGGGCGCACAAGGACCGTCTCGGGACAACAGGAAATTGACGAAGGGCGCCAGCCGAAAGCTGGGCCACAGCCGGACCAGACGGCCCGTCAGCTCACGCGCGGGGGATTCGCAGGAAATGCCATGATTATCGTGTCTCCGTATTTATCGGTCCCCGGGCTGGGGCCGGCGGGCATCTTTGAAGTACCCGTTGATGGCGACATGGTAGGAGATCGCCCGGCGGGCGGGGATGGCAGAGGCGGACGACGAATTGACATTTTCTGCCATCATTCCATCTTGCACAGGCTCGTTACACCCATCGATGAATCCGCAGCTCCAGACGATCCCCGCCCGCTTCGCCACCGACCTGATCGCCCACCTGCGCGACACGCCGGGCTTCGACCCGGACTGCGTGCAGCGTGCCGGCATCGCCCCGGCGCAGCTACAGCACGACGGCGCCCGCGTGACCATCGAACAGCTGTCGTCCCTATACCGGCTGCTCGCCGTCCAGTACGACGACGAGACTCCCGGCCTGTTCTCCCGGCCGCTGCGCAACGGCACCCTGAAGTTCCTGTGCCTGTCCATGCTGGACGCCCCCAGCCTGGGCGTCGCGCTGCACCGCTTCGCCGGCTTCTTCCGGCTGGTGCTGGACGACCTGCAGTTCGAGCTGGGGGAATCGGAGACCGGCGCCTGCGTCAGGCTAGTCGAAAAGGGCGACCTGGGCGAGCGCCGCATCCTGGCGCTGGAGTTCATGTTGCTGCTGGTCCAGGGCGTGGCCTCGTGGATGATCGAGAAGCCGATCTCCTTCCAGCGCATCGACCTGGCTTATCCGTCACCGCCCCACGCCGACGAGTATCCGCGCATGTATCCCGGCCCGGCCCGCTTCTGCCAGCCTGTGACGGCCCTGCATCTCGATCCGGCCTGCCTGCCCCTGCCGATTCGCCGCAACAAAACCGCGCTGAGCGCCTTCCTGCGCAATGCGCCGATGGACTGGTTCCATGTCTCGGCCAGCAAGCGCCCGGTCACCCACCGGGTCGGCGACCATTTACGGGAACGGCTGGCGCAGCCGCTGACCATCGAGGACGTGGCTCGCACACTGCACACCTCGCCGCGAACGCTGGCGCGGCGCCTGGCCGTCGAGGGCAGCCGCTTCCAGTCCCTGAAGGACAGCCTGCGGCGGGATGCGGCGATCACGCTGCTGACCAAAACCGACGAGCCGGTGGCGCTGATCGGCGCAAAAATCGGCTTCGACGACCCGTCGGCCTTCAACCGGGCCTTCAAGCAATGGACCGGCAGCCCACCCGGCGCCTACCGCCGCCAGCCGCGCACGGAGCGGGCAAAAAAAGACGCGCCCGAAAGCGCGCCTTCCTGATATCCACCACCTTATCCCTGCACAGCAACGCGGCCGGACGACCACACCCTCAACGCCAGGGCGCGCTGGCCTCGACGAAGTCCGTGATCTCGCGCGCCAGCGCGTCGAAGCCCGCGTCGAGCTCCGTCTCACCGCCGTCGATGGCCGCCTCGAGAGTCCGCGCCGAGTCCATCAGGCCGAATGCACAGAGGAAGCCCGCGTTGCTGCCCAGGGTATGCATGCGTCGCCCCGCCGACTCCCGGTCGCCATTGGCGAGCGCACTGCGGGCCTCCTCGGCAGCCGACGCATTGTCATGGACGAAGAGTTCGAGCAGGCCGAGGAACATTTCCCGGTCGCGGCCCAGGCGCTGGGCGGCACGCTCCCGGTCGATGCCGGGGATCGCCGGGAAGTCCGTGGCGGCCTCGGTCTCGGCGGCCTCCAGCCCCCCCGCCGACGGCCTCGTGGCAGCCACATCCTCCGGCCTGGATTCGGTGAGCGGAGTCGCCGGTGCAGCCGCATCACGGCCCCCACTGCGGACCCAGTGCGCCAGCGTTCGCGCCATCTGGTCCAGGTCCATCGGCTTGGCGAGCACGTCGTTCGCGCCGGCGGCCCGTGCCGCCGCCTGCTGCTCGTCACGCACGCCAGCGGTGAAGGCGATCACCGGCACGTCGATCAGGCCCAATTCGCCGCGGATCAGGCGCATCGCGGTGAGGCCGTCCATCACCGGCATCTGCACGTCCATCAGCACCGCATCGAAGCGCTCCGGCCGGGTCTTCAGGATCTGGATCGCCTGCAGGCCATCGGCGGCCAGCGTCGCGCTGGCGCCCTCGAGGCGCAACGCCCGCTCCACCAGGTCGCGGTTCATCGCGCTGTCGTCCACCACCAGCAGGTGGGCGCCGACGAGACGCGGCCCCGTCGGTTCAGGCGGCGCGGCAGCAACCGCCAGCGCCTCCATCTCGGCTTCACTGGCGCGCTGCAGCGGCAGCTCGAACCAGAAGCAGCTCCCCTGTCCCGGCTGGCTGTCGGCGCCGATTTGCCCGTTCATCAGCTCGACCAGGCGCTTGCAGATCGACAAACCGAGGCCCGTGCCGCCAAAACGCCGGCCAATGCCCGCGTCGGCCTGGGCAAAGGGCGCAAACAAGCGGCCCAGGGCTTCCGGGTCGATGCCAATACCGGTATCGCGCACCTCGAAGCGGAGCTTCAGGCTCGTATCGTCGGCAGGCTGCGCGCGGACCCGCACCGCCACTTCGCCCTGCTCGGTGAATTTGATGGCATTGCCAGTCAGGTTGAACAGGACCTGCTCCAGGCGGAGGCCATCGCCCAGCAGCGGGCCAAGGGGCTCGGGCGGCCCGTCGATGCGCAGCACGAGGCCCTTGCCGCGGGCATTCTGGCCCATCAGGCTGTCGAGGTTGGCAAGCAGCACCGCCAGGTCGAAGGGGCGCTGCTCGATGCGCAGCTGACCGGCTTCGATCTTGGAGAGGTCGAGCACGTCGTTGAGGATCGCCAGCAGGGACTGCCCCGCCAGGCGGATACGCTGGACCATGTCGTGCTGGTGCTCCGCCAGCGGCTCGCGCTCGAGCACCTGGGCGAGGCCCAGTACGGCATTCATCGGCGTGCGGATTTCGTGGCTCATGTGGGCCAGGAACTCGCTCTTTGCCGCGTTGGCCGCCTCTGCGGCTTCGGAGGCCTGGCGCAGCTTGTATTCATAACGCTTGCGCTCGCTGACGTCGCGGATCACCCCCAGAATCTCGACGATGCCGCCCTCCGCGCTGAGCAGCGGACTGGCGCTGACATCGGTCCAGACGGACGAGCCATCCTGGCGCCGCACCTCCAGCTCGCCGCGGAAATGCTCCAGTACCCCACCCTTGGCGAGGCTGCTCTTCAGACGCCCGAAATAGGCTTCGGCGATGCGCAGAGAGTCGGCAGTCAATACCTCGGCCAGCGGCTGCCGGATCGCCTCGTCGGCAGGCAGCCCACGCAGGCGCTCAACGGACGGGCTGACGTAGGAGAAACGGCCGTCCAGGTCCATCGTCACGATCACGTCGACCGCATTGTCGGCCAGCAGGCGATGGCGCGCTTCGCTGATCCGCAGGCGCTCCTCCATCTCCTTGCGGGCCGTGATGTCCTCGACGATGGCCAGGTAGCGGCGGCTGTCCTCGTTGGCGACCTGCACCGGCGCGCAGCTCAGGCTGACCCACACGACCGATCCGTCAGGGCGCAGGTAGCGCTTGATCAGGCGATAACCGTCGATCGCCCCGGCGTTGAGGGCCTCGATGTTGCGCCGGCTCTCCTCCACATCGTCCGGATGGGTAAGCCCCATCGGATCGAGTCCGACCATCGTCGCTGGCGCCAGGCCGACGATCTCGGCGAAGCGGGCATTGGCCTCGGTGATCCGGCTGCCACGGGAATCGAGCAGCGCCACACCGAGGGGCGCCTGCTCGAAGATCACCCGGAAACGCGCCTCGGCCGCCTGCTGGACCTGCAGGGCGGCAATCTCCTGGCGCTCACGGTCGCGGCGCCACAGCAGGTAACCCGCCGAATAGACGAACAGCAGGCCGAGCCCCACCACCAGCCCGGTCGCCCAGGCCAGGTTGTGAATGCCAGCATACGCCTCGACCTCGTCGATCTCGGCCAGCATCAGCCAGGGCGTGCCACCCACCGGCGAGGCATAGGCCAGCACCGGCACGTTGCGGTAATCCCGCCCGCCGGCGAGGATGCCATGCTCGCCCTGGGCCGCCCGCCCCGCCGGCAAAAAGGGCTGATCCAGCGGCTGGGCCAGGGACAGGGCGGGCACGGCGCGGTGACGCAGCGGGGTGAGGAAGCGGACGTTGTTGCCATCCCGCCGCACGAGATAGGTTTCAGCGGTGCGGGTCGGGACCGGCCAGGACTCGACCAGCGGATACAGGGCCTTTTCGGCCTTCCAGGTGAGGTAGGCCACCCCCAGCGGCTTGTCGCCCGATGCCCCGATGGGCGCCAGGACGCCGTACAGCACCTCGCCCTCGGCATTGCGGTACAGGTCGACGAATTCGATGCGGGGCTCGCGCAGGATGTCCTGGATCAGTGCGCTGTGGTCGCGGATGTCAGCCTTGCCGACCACCACCACCGGGCGTGCATCGGCATCGACGACCGCCAGGCCGCCCCAGCCACGCACCCGGGCCACCTCCTGCATGCGGCTGCGAATCTGGTCGAGGATTTCGGCATCCTTGCGGCCACCGTTGAGCCAGCGCCGGAACAGCATCTCCAGCTGGGACCGACTCGCAAAATAGAGTTCGGCGTCGGTACGCGTCTCCGCCAGGGAATCCTCGATCTGCTGCCGCTTCTGCTCGGCGATAACCGCCAGCGTGCGGTGGGTCTCCCGACGGGTTTCCTCGCTCAGGTAGCGATAGCCCACGCCCCCAACGGCACCGATCAACACCGAAACTGCGACGAGCGGCAAGGCAAGGCGCAACCATCTTCGGCGGACTGGAGCAGCGGGACGTGTCGAAATGACGGGGGAGACAGGAACAGTGATCATCGTGGCATGAACTGCGCGCCGCAGGCCCGCTCCGGAAACACCGGGAGGAGCCGGTGAGGGAGCGTTGTCGATGGACCCCGTAACGCGTTTCCGAGAGGAAACGCGGCACACAATACCTGAAGCAATATTGGTTTTTGATTATGCACTCATACAGTGCATATGTCGAAGAATTCAGCCTTTATGGCCATAGAATGCACCACTATTGCCCTTAATCGGCTTTATCGCACCACTACAGGGCGCAACTGCCATGATGACCATGGGTTGCCACAAAGCAAAAAGGCTCAAGCACCTGGATGCTTGAGCCTTAACGCTTAAAACTGGTTGCGGGGGCAGGATTTGAACCTGCGACCTTCGGGTTATGAGGCTGATGATTAGAGTCAATCTTAATCGTAGCCGAGTGTCACAAGAGTGGCTTCAAACGTATATATGACCACAATCATTTGATTTAAAAGAAATCTTTTAACACCGATCTTGTGACAGCTTACCCCGACTTTACGGGGAACGCTTACAAGACCTGTCACAAACCTTGTTCCAACCAAACGCATAGCGAACGACTGTACTCTGACCTTCGGGTGAACGCAAATGCAAGCCCGATGCTGGACTTTACCCCTCCCCCACGGACGGGACTCCCTGCCATGAGCTAAGAGAACGAGGGGCCTTGCTCACTGTTCAAGCAATATTGGTCGTTGCCGAATGAGGGAATCTACGGACCCTGGCGCAGAAAGGCTGAGAGGAGGTTCGGGCGTTCTGAGAGTGACGGTCGCACTCGGCTGATATCGTTCTTTAGGCACGCGCAGTCGCACCGCTGCGCTCCTTCCACCGACACTCTGTCATCAAGCGCCGCAAGAACTCCTCCGGTGCCAATTCCTCACCCAGCAGATTGCGTTGCCGCACCACGTTGGCGAAATCCCCAGGGGTGAGGTGTTCCAGGCTCTGCAGTTTGCGGGCTAGCAGTGGCGAGATGGCCTCCGTGTCGTGGGTTGCACCGAGCGCTTCGCGGGCAAATAGTGCGAGGCGCCGGGCCGGGGTCAGCGGGCGGAAGTGCAGCTTGAAGTCGAATCGGCGCAGTGCGGCAGCATCCAGCCCATCCATCAGGTTGGTGGCCGCGATGAGAATGCCGGGGAAATGCTCGATCTGCTGCAGCAACTCATTCACCTGGGTCGTCTCCCAGCTCTGTCGGGCCTGGCGGCGGTCGCGCAGCAGGCTGTCCACTTCGTCAAGAAAGAGCACGCTACGCTCGGCATCGATGTTGTTGAACAGGGCGGCGATGTTCCGCTCGGTTTCTCCAACGTATTTCGACACCAGATCGGAAGTTGCACGAACCACCAGCTCGCGCCCAAGTGCATCGGCCAGCACATGCGCAAACTCGGTTTTGCCGGTTCCAGGCGGCCCGTAGAAACATAGCCGGCCGTGGCCGTTGCGCTGGAGCGCCGCGGCGATTTTCCCTGGCGCGATGCCGCCGGCGAGGTTGAGATAGGCCACATCGAACTCCGTTGTGGCCTGGCGCCGACGCGGGCTGGCGCTTCCATGCACCAGGCGACGGGTCGCGGCTACACCGCCTCGCACGACATCTACCGGGTCGGTCTCTGGCTGCAGGTCGATAAGACGCCTGGCCGCACCAAACTGGGCCGGCAGCAGTGCTCGAAGCCCTCTCCCTGCCGCGAACCCTGCACGCCACCTACCGCGACCGGGACGGCAAGCTAACCCGCCCGGTGCTGCAGCCCCAGGCCCTGCTGCAGCGCGGCCCGCGCTTGTACCTCCAGGCCGACGCGACATGTCACGTCGCAGCCTTCGCCTACACTCACCGCTCTGACCCGTATGACAAAGGTGGAGTCTCGTGCCTCTCTGCCGCAGTCCCACAAACCTTGAAGGACCGCCCATGAAAGCGCAGATCAGGATCATCGGCATCGGCCACAGCGGCTGCCGACTGCTCGACGGCATGATGGCGTGTGGCCTGCGCGAGGAACTCGACACCGACGAGTCCCCGACCATTGCGGAAATACGCTACATCGCCGTCGAAACCAATATCGACACGCTGGGCTGCTCCAGCGCCGATGTGGGGTTTTATGTGGGGCGCGGCTTTGGCACGGACAGCGAACCAGAAGTCATTGAAAGAATGGCTGCGCAGACCGCGGACATCGTCGAGCACGTCATTCACGGCGCGCATCTGATCCTGCTGCTGACCGGGCTAGACGATCCACTGGAATGCATGGCCGCCGCCGCGTTGGCTGAACTGGGGCAGGACAAGAACATCTTGACACTATCCCTGGTGAGCCTGCCCCCTGTCGAAGTGCCGAGGTGGAATACTGCACCGAATCGCGTCGCAGATGCAGCACGGCGCCTTCGTGTTTACCAGCAATGTGGACGGGCAGTTCCAGAAGGCCGGGTTTTCCGAAATGCAGGTTTGCGAGTGCCATGGCTCCATTCACCACCTGCAGTGCCTGTCGTCGCAGTGCGAGTCACGGATCTGGCCCGCCGGGGGGGTTCTCCCGCTCGTCGATGTCGACGCCTGTCGGCTTGAATCCCCGCTTCCGCGGTGTAGTGCCTGCGGCAGCATTGCACGACCCAACATCCTGATGTTCAACGATGGGGACTGGCTCGAGCAGCGAACCGAAAGACAGACCATCCGCTTGCGCGACTGGTTGGCCAAGGTGGAGAAGCTCGTCGTGGTAGAACTGGGTGCCGGCACCGCAATTCCGACCGTACGTCATTTCGGCGAGCGTGCCGGCGGCACGCTGATACGCATCAACCCAACCGAGGCGCAGATCCGCAGTCCGAGGGCAGTGAGCCTGCCGCTGGGCGCACTTACCGGGCTGGAGTTACTGGCCGGGAGTATGTCATGAGGGTCGCCGTCGTCGGGATTAGAGGGGCAGGCTGGGGGCTTTGACAACAAAACTATGCCATCAGGAAATCCCCCCTCAAGAACTTATTTTTTCTGACGTAAATAAATAAAGAACAATACTTTGGTAAGGCCGCTCGTATCTTTTAAACCTCAAGAGCTTCGTGGATTGAGGGGAGTCAACTTTAGGGGGTAATTATGAATGTTCGTGAGCTAGAGGATTGCATATATGCAATCGAAGGATTTACCGCATCAATTAGTTCTCCGAACGAAAACTTCAAAGATTACTTCGTTCGTCCTTTCCCAGGGAATTCAACGCTTTCCAAATGGAAAGCTCGGTTCATCAAAAAATATCCAAACAGCTCCGTTGCCGTTCAAAAAGGGAACGGTGAAAATGCACACGGAAACATTCTCATCGAAAACCTTAGGTCAACTTACGATATAGATCTGTTGAGATTGGAAATTGACTACCTGAAAAATTATCATGCCGACAAAGAAAATGGCGATCAAAAGAACGATGATGGCTTTGCTACCAAAGCCGATCCGTATGAAGTTCTAGGTGTTGAAAAAAACTGTCCTTTCTCGGAGGTGAGATATGCCTACGGTAAAAAATGCGATTTTTTTCATGACGACAAACTAAGACGTCTAGGACTGCACGAAGAATTATTGCAGTTTGCATTGCAAAAAATGCAGGCAATAAATTCAGCTTACGCTGAATTGAAGGCTCTCCGCACAAGTCCCCCTTCTAGTGAAGAGCCAGATTAGCCGTTTATACATTTCGGGTCGTAGAACAACTCGATGTAATCAAACACGTCAGCGTGTGCTTGGGCCCCAATCAGATAGTCACTAGGGCGCCTCGAAAAACCTTGGCTCGCCCGCCCTTAGTAAAATTACATCGTTCTGAACTCTGTTGCAGCCTGCCCCGATGAAACTGATGGAGGCCTCCCTGGAAGCCATCAATCCAGAAGCCGGCTCAAACCCGCAAGGAGCAGCCCCGGACGCAGTTGCTCTACTACTGTGAGCCTGGGCTCCCTTGCGTTGGTTCAGCTGCGGCAGTTCTTTTAGCATGACATCGGGACAAACAGAGGCAATAGAAGATGACAATGCAGTGGGGAATACTTGGACCTGGCTCCGTCGAAAGTGTCAGAAGGGTCAGGACGCTAGACCTGACACCATGCGTGCGCCTGTTCAATGAACTCGCCGTGCCTGGACTCGGCGGAGTGTGGTTTGGCAAGCAGCTGTTTCTTGCAACGCTGGGCGTACTGGTGGCCGAGCAGGCGAATGAACGGGGCTGCCAGGTAACGAAAATAGCGGTCGCCAATGCTATTGAAGCCATCGCCTGCTGGCTGGCGCTAACCGGAGAGCCGCGAACAAGTGGCGGCCGCGTGCTTGGAAGCACCAAGATCATTGGGCATGACAGCTACTCTTTCAGCAAAGTTAGCCAGTCGAATTTCTATGTCACCACACCGATGCGCATGACCACCGTCACAGCCCTACCAGCCTTGGGGCTGGTCGAGACTTCGGGCAACCGCTTCAACTCCTTTTCCTGCAGCAGGCAGGGGCTAGAGCTGGTCGAAGCGGTCTGCCAGGACAGTCGGCCATTTAACAAGAGTGTTGTGGAGCACTTGGTCCAGTGGGTTTGCGGGCAAGACGACCGGGTCGATTCGGGTCGACTGCGTGCAGCGCTCTCGCCCCTGACCCCCTTGCCGCCCCATGCACGATTGCTGATTCAGGCACGTTTGCATCAGGGAACATCCCGTGAGGCGGAATCGTCGCGGCGCCGACGTAGCGATGCACTCCGCTGGGTGGAGTCACGGCGCCAAGCCGCACCTCCGGTCGGCTGGGACAGCCGACCTGTACAGATCAGCAATCCAGAGCACTGGGCTGATTTGCATGCGGGAGCTCTATTCTTCAGGGTCCGTAATGCGGCCTTAGACGTGCTGGACGAGTTGGAAATTTACATTGGTACGCCCGAACGAAAATATGCCTTCGGCGCATCAATCCCGGCGCGTGTACAGGATGCGCTGACATCTCTGAATAGCGTGGCACAGGCCTTCCTGGACTTAAATCACCACTCAGTGGAGGCCAGGAAGTTCTGCAGCGAGTGCGTATCCGACTCTGCCGTCGAGGTATTGAGCAAACTTGTCGGTCGCGATGGCCGGATTCTACGTCTGGTTGGTACCAACATTTGCCCCGGCCCGGCGTTTCATGGCGGCGAGCAACCTGAAGAAGTTCAGCCCGAATCCAACGATGCGCCTGGAGCCGCTAGCCACGGCTGGCCCGACGGAATCTCCCATCGCATTTCCAATCTTTGGTGGCTCAGCCTAGATCTCGATGGCGAGATCGAAGCTTGGTTGAATTCTGAAAATAAAGAGGCCACTCATGGCTGACAAGAACTTTTGCCCGCTATCGCTGGCTCAGCATTTCGATGCGCCCGCGGAATACCGGGGAGCTTTTGGCTGGATCTGCGGTTACTCCGCTGATGCGGCCTTCCTCAACGACGCGGCCGAGCGCTTCACCCGCGCGACCCAAGGACAGCGCGCCCATGGGGGCTACGTGTCACTGGCCCTTATTCTGGATCCAGGACATCCGGCGATCGGACCAGTGGACGTGCCTGGTCTCGCCCACTTGCCGATTCGTCATCTGCCTGAGCGACCGTTCCGGCTGCTTCATGCGAAGGTCGCCGTATTGGGTTTCCGTCACGAATCAGGCGATGGCCGCTGGCGGATCCGGCTACTCGTCTCCACCGGTAACTAGACCCGTCAGACCTTGGAGGAGAGCCTCGATCTGGCATGGAGCATCGAGATTGAGTCGGGCGAACTGAAGTCCAGAAACGAAGACTTCCAGCTTCGTTGCGCCGATTTGAAGGCAGCCTGGTCCATGCTCGGCGCCCTCCATGAGCTGTTCGACCTGCGGGTGCTAGATGCCTCTAGCGCCCACGGCATTGGTGAAACCGCGCATGGAAGAAACCTGCTGGCTGAGTGGGTTGGCCTGTGTAGGGCCCATGCGGGTAAAACGACACGCTTCATCGACAACCGACGTGCATCGCTATTCCAGCAACTTGTGCCCAGGGTCAAGGTTGTGGCTGGAGAGAGCCGACGCAACTACCTGGCAATGGGGTCGGGTTTTTTTGAGTCGTCGGCCCAGACTACTGATGGCGCAGTACCGACCGTGCTCGATGCCATCGTGACCCGGCTGACCAACGAGGCGCTGCTAACCAAGTCCGGATCGATCGACCTTTTCGTAAATCCCGCCGGCTGCCAAGCTGTCGCAAGCTCGCTTGATGCCATTCTCGACCGTCAGTGGACCGTGAGATGTGCGTCACCGATGCCTCAGTGGTTTGGCCCTAACACACAGCGATCCCTCCACGCGAAATTCATTTTCAGTGCGCGCGAAATTGAAAGTTCAAACCACTGCACTAGCGCTTGGCTCTATCTCGGATCGGGCAACCTGACTGGCCCCGGATTCATAGAGGCGATGTCTCGCGATCGGGGCAATCTTGAGGCGGGGGTCATTTTCGCTCCTGACAATCTTCAGTGGTATCCGCAAGCCCGGATCGATCCGCGTACCCTCGTCACAAACTTGCTGCCGATCCAGTGGGACACCGAACTCTCCCGAGGCACGTCCCTGGCGGCTGGCGCTGACATGCCGGAACAGGGCGTCTCTTTCGTGGCCCCGCCGATCGCATGGCTGGCATGGCTCGACGCCGATACCGGTGGGTATCTTCAGTCTTCGCAGGTGCTGCCCGAAGACCTTTGTGTGCTAAACGAAGCTGGCAACCCGTGCGCCAAGCGCCAAAAAGGGTTTTGGTGGCCAGAATGCAAACCAAGGCAAGTCCGTGTCCGCTGGCAGGACGAGGGTCAGGAGCGGGAATGCCTCATCCCGGTGATGGACGAGTTTGGACGTCTTGCCGCAACGGAGCTGACACGGCTGGAATTCGACGAAGCCTGGTGGGCACTGGTGGGCTTCCCGGCTGCACGTGACGTGGACGGCGGGCCCGACGACGAGGAGCCCACCCAGCAAACATCTGGAGGCAACTCGTCGGCAGCCCTTGTTCCGGCCTACCCCATCCGACAGATGATGGAGTTAGTCGAAAACATCGCGGCCAAACAGACAGGCATCACACCGGCCGACTGGACAGCATGGTGTGTTCGGCTAGAGCAGACGCTGTCACAAATCGCCGACAGCCCCGTATTGGCGTATTTCCATACTCTCGGCCTGAACCCCTTGAGCCCCTTGAGCGTTGCCGCCTTCAGGCCCTCCTTTGCCGAAACATCAGACTCCGCGGAGGGAAGACTGTACGAGGCGGCGCTGGCCCGGATAAATGAGAAATGGGGAACGACGGATTTGCTGACGATTGGGGAGGCCCACAATGAAGCAACAATTTAGTGGGTGGCACGCCGTTGCCACTGAGCTTGAAGCTCTGGCCGCAGCCAGAGGCACCGAAAGCTGGCCTCTCAACAGCGGCCAGTGCGCGAGCCTGCGGGGTATCAAGACCCGTCTCCCGGATAACGGAGTCATCATTGCCGACGAAGTCGGCATGGGCAAGACACGTATAGCTGTTGCTCTGGCCCGCTGTGTTCTCAAGGCCGGAGGCCGCGTCGCAGTCCTCGTTCCGCCGGGCTTGGGCTATCAGTGGCGCGACGAGCTGAGGGATGGCGGCATTCAGTCACCACATCTGCTTCGCAGCCTGTGGCAATTCCTCGCCGCGTGGGATCCGCAACGTTCAGAGGACACGCCTTGGTTCGAGCAGGATGTGGTGCTGGTTTCCCATGCGTTTACCAACTGGCGGCTGGGGGAAAAGAGCGACGCGTGGCGGTGGGCGCTGCTTCCAACGCTCTATGCCTGGTGGCGCAAGCAGCAGGGGACTCGCTTTCCCCGAGGGTTTAACGGCCACGAGGAACTTACTGATGGCTGGGTTCAAGCCGCAGCAAAGAGTATCGCGGAAACAGTCGCTGGCCTGCCCGAATCCCATCAGGCAGTCCGCCTGATCACCGAACTGTCCGATCACACGCCGTGGCCGGGGGCAATGGATGGGGCAGCCTATAGCCGCAACCAGAGCCTGCGTCCGTGGCTGGAGCGAGCCGTAGGCCTTGGCCTGGGCATCTTCGATCTGGTGATCATCGACGAGGCTCACAAGAGCCGTGGCGACGAGAGCGGCTTGTCGCGCATGCTCGAGCAGGTCGTACTGGTGGGAGACACCGCTCGTCGACTGGCCATGACCGCCACGCCGGTGGAACTGGATGTCCTCCAATGGCACCAGACACTCGGACGCATTGGGGTCGATTCTTCCACACTGTGCAATACGGACGGGGATGTCTTTGAACGCTACGCCGACGCCTGTGCCAAGGTGCGGCAATGCCCCGGCAACGGCGAGGCCCGAGAAATCTATCGTTCAGCGTCTGAGACCTTTCAGAGTGCGCTCTCGCCTTATTTGCTGCGTCGTGACAAACGAGAAGTTTCCTGGGTGCAGGTTTTTGCGAAGCGGGCCAATACGTCCATCCATGCATATCGGAAGGAACTGGAGGTATCGGTTGACACCCTGAATCTCAGCCCCGGGTGGCGTCAGGCCGTCTGCGCGGCAGAAGCTCTGTCCATCGTTTCCAGCAAAACAAAAGACTCCATATCCAAACGTATCCGGCTGACCATGGGTAACGGACACGGCATCGCAGCACTTCTCGATCACGTTAAGCGCGACGCTGAACAGGACCGCCAGCAGCTGGCGCTAGACACGCAGCAAGCACCACAGGGCTCTGAGCTCACGCTTTTCGGCGATCTAGCTCAGACGCCGCCAGCAGACAAGCGATCGCAACGATCCGCGTGGTGGCGACAGGTGATCTCGGACGCCTTCTCGGGAAACAATAATCCGCTGTACGAACATCCCGCCCTGCTGGCTGCAGTCGACGCTATTGAAGCGGTCACCCGCAAGGACGAGAAGGTGCTGGTCTTCGGCCGCTTCACTCTGCCTTTGCAAGCCCTGGTCGCACTGCTCAATGCCCGCGAGATGCTACGTACGCTCGATTCTGGTAACACTTGGCCTCAGGCCAAGATCCACGAGAATGAATGGCAAGCGATTCAGGCCGCTCATAGCCAACTGATGCGGGTAGGGCCGCTCGATCGCGAACAGATCAACTCGATGCTCATCCGCCAATATCGGGAGCTTGAGAATCGTCGCCGCGAAAGCCGTGCCGGACTAATTGAACTACTAGATGCTGGATTGCCTGCCAAAGGGACGCAAAGACAAGTATTCGAAGCCTTTAAGCGAACGGTCGGGCTGCACGGCGAAAGCAACGAAAGCCCAGTGGGATTGGTGGCCAAGGTAATGCAGGAACTCACAGGCTCAGGGCAAGGGCAAGATCAAACCAATGCGTCGCGCATTGCCGCGGCATTCACCGATCTCATCGAAGCAGCCAGCGAACGTGGGGAGGGCGACGAAAATGGAGACGGCAGCCTTGATGACGACGAAGCCAACAATCTATGGAGCCTTCTAAAGGGGCGTCTAGATGAGGAATTCAACCGCCCCGAAGGTGGCTTTGCACGCTTGATGAATGGCAGTACCAAGCCGGAAACCCGGCGTCTGCTGCAATTGGCATTCAATCGTCCTCACAGCAACCCCCGCGTGCTGGTTGCCCAGTCGGTAGTCGGCCGGGAGGGCCTTAACCTTCATAAGGCATGCAAGACCGTCGTGCTACTCCATCCGGAATGGAATCCAGGCGTGGTAGAGCAGCAAATCGGACGCGTAGATCGAGTCGGCAGCCTCTGGGAGAAACAATTAGAAACCAGTCTGAACGAAAACATTTCAGCCGACGATCTCCCTCGCATTTTGATCAGGCCCATCATATTCAAAGGTACATACGACGAGCAAAACTGGGCGGTACTCCGTGAGCGCTGGGACGAGTTACGTGCACAACTACATGGCGTGGTGATCTCGCCTCGCATGAGTGAAGACTTCGGGATTGATCCGGTCATTGTCAGCGACATCAATGCCAGCGCGCCCAATTTTTCACCAGAGGGTTTTGGTCTTCTAAAATGACATATATCTTTTCCATACGCAGAGAAAATCGGCATCCTCGCCTACGCGTCGAACTGAATTTCGATCTGCTTACTAATTTCTGTAACAAACGGCTTGAGGGCGTCTTTGTTAAGAATCCTGACAAGAGTTAGCGCACAGACAACTCCCTTGGTTGTATCCACGGTTACTGTTACTTCGGCCTTCAGCTCATCACACAGCGATACCCCTGGGTGCCGGATGAGGAGAGCGTCGTGGCTTGTGCCGATATGAACCGTGAACCTTTTGTTGTTTGAAAAAAAACGAATACAAGGGTTTTTTTGGCCGGAGTTCACAGAAATCAATCGAGCAGAAACCGAATCCTTATTAACATCTCCAATATTCTCCAACGTAACCTTAAACCGCTCCGCGGACTCAAGGTGTTGAGGGAAAACAGGACTACCCCCGATCGGGAAAGTAAAGTCTGGAGTGCTTACATCAAAAGGATGTTTTCCCGGGAAGGTAAGGTAGTGTCGTGTCACGGCGGCATCGGGGCTCGTCGAAAGCACCTCAAGAAAATCTTCTGCGTTTGAAATAGCCCCACTTTTATACATGCTGATCAGTTTCTGCGCGGTCTCAATAGCGCGTCGGCTTGCCGCCTTTGCTCCTTCGCTATCAAACGGCTTGCTGTTGTCGAGAATGCCGTCACTTTCTAGTTCGGCCTTATCCACTCCCGAACTCTCTGGTGGCTGATCACCAGCATCGTCATGGAGATCTCTCTGCGGACCCTTTGTACGGACGAGTGCAGCTTGAGTCATGTCGCGAGAAATAACGACGTTTGTATTTGCCATGCCTCTTGGGCGAAGGCCGAACAGAGCGCTCTTTGCACTTTGGAGAAGTCGGATTACATCGTCTATAAACACCCAATCTCCGGGTGGAGATAGCAGACTCTGAGCTTTTTTAAGGGACAGAACGGGCAGGCCAAGCACATATTGGACGGCATCTTGACTAAACGGGTTGTTGTTATTTGAGGTCATTGTTTTTTCCTTGTGATAGAAGCAGAATTTGCGAACGAAGAAGAGCCCTAAAAAGACGTGTGTATTGCCCCTGAGGACGAGGTCCTTGCTTGGACTTTTCGCGTGGAAGAACCTGAATTCGATACCGCATCGTCTTGACCAGAGATCTCGGCTTGACTTCAACCCCGTTGTCCAGATTAAAAAGAGCTGCTCGAAGTTGAGCTACCTCATGATCGACTTCAGGAAGTATTGTGAGCGTCAGGTAAGACGGAATGAGACTGAGCAATATCCGGGTAGCCTCAAAAATTTTAGTGAGAGGCGATGTTGAATTTCGTTTTTCCGAAGATGTCGCGCGTAAGGCAATCCTTAGACGGTCGAGATCGCAGCATTCGACAATGGCTGAGCTCATTCCAGGGCATTCCGCCCTTGCGAATTTAAGGGACATCCCGAGCTCGTTTGAGTCTGTTGACAGGAGGTCGGGGATCAGCTGATCAAGTCTCCGGGAATCGGCAGCGGATAGTCCAAATATATCGGCACTCGATTCGGGTGGATATCCGTTAAAACGAAGCGCAACATAGCTTATTTGCAGCGCAAGACTTGCGGGCCGTAGCTCATCCGGCGCAACCGAAGTCTGCGACTTGGGCGTGGGCTGCAGAAGATCCTCAATCAGTTTGATCTCGCTGGCAAACTGGGAGCGGCAGAGCAGTTTCTGCCAAAAATCTTTTTCTTTCGCTGCTTCGCCACTGCCCGTCGCAGCTTCATTCTCTTCGCAACGTCTCGCTGAACGAGAAAGAATTTGGCGAAAGTTGTCTTCCTTGATTTCGGGAAGAAAACGAGCAAAACCGACTCGTGGCCTACAAGTAGAGTAGATCTGGAAATTAGCCGCATAGAAAAATATAGGCCACATCGAAAGGTAGTACTTTATTGCCGAGAGTGGATGGTGTCCGGCAGCCATAGCAGCCCGCCCCACCTCATTCCAGCGAGCATCAGGAGCACGACTCATCTGCGGAGGCGGAGTACAATTTTTCATCGAAATAACGGCTTGCTCGAATTCAGGCCATACCATTCGGCACTCAGCGGAGCCACGCAGGGAGTGCTGTTTAACCAACCCCTCTCCTGTGATGGAGCGAAGGGCGTCCTGCATCGCATTTTTGATGTCGGCTATATGTGTTTGGTCTGAACTGGAGTCAGTCGATAGAAAATACCCCCTCGACGTCGGATCTGCAGAATTAATGCGTATTTTCAATAAGTCGAGTGCGTCGCTTATGGAATGAGGAACCGGAATTCGGCGCCGGCTTGATTCTGGGTTTTTAAGATGGCTGCGCCCAGAAGTCGTTATCGCGACCACATCCAGATCATGAAATACATGCTGAAAATGAATAAGACCGACTTCAGAGGAGCGAAGCGGGAGGCATGTAGCCAATTGCGCATAGCGTGTAGCTCGTGCTGCGTCAAGAGAGTCCGCGTCAAATGATCTGGTCACTGACTCGACGATAGCGTCGGCCTCCTGCGCCGTCACATACGTGCTGGAGGCATTGTGACACCGGCCGATTTTTTCTTCGTTTTGAGTATCCCAAAGGATGTCGTGAGATATTGCGACACAGCCCCTGTCCAGCCAAAAACGAGCAAAGTGTCTAAAGATGGAGGACGCCTGCTTCTGTGAGTCACCAGTGAGGTCGCCCAAAACGAGTCGACGCCCCTCTCTCCACTCAGTACTGTCCAGGTCTTCCAGTTCCTCGTTTAAATCGACCCTCTCCAGAAACGGACGCAGCCTTGATAGGTAAGTCGCAATTGAGGAGACTTCCAGATGCGATTTTTCACTTTTCTTTTTTCCACATTCAGCAATGATCCAATCCGAGATATCGATTGCGATGCCAACGGAAACGCCGCAGCCTGCCTTCCATGCGAGCAGTTTTTTGGCAAGTTCAGTTTTGCGCGCGCCGTCCTCACCATGCCGTTTAGAGTTGTCTCCCATGTGATTAACAATACGGATTATTTCAGAAAGAAGATCGTGATTGCTCACATTTGCAGGTCTTCGAGGCGCTTTTTGTTCAGCCGCCTCTGAGAGCGCCGGGCGTCCATAAGCTATACGGGCAATAGACGAAAGTGATATCGCAGCAGCCTCCATTTCGGTTTTTACGGCCGTTATTAACCAAGGTGGGAGTCGGATAACATGGTGCGCGTGAGCAATGTCCGAGT
The DNA here is from genome assembly GCF_041914405.1 of Zoogloea sp. Lineage (NCBI taxonomy): Bacteria > Pseudomonadati > Pseudomonadota > Betaproteobacteria > Rhodocyclales > Zoogloeaceae > Zoogloea > Zoogloea sp. The sequence goes on along the minus strand of NZ_JAYSDK010000017.1, from coordinate 10,780 downwards.
ATTGACGCATGAAGATATCTGGTTCTGAGGCCCACCTAGTATGTGGCGTCAGCGACGATACCCAGCGGGATGTCAGCACTACACACTCAAAATACTCAGGAATTGGGCTACCCCAGGCAGCGTTGATCATCATCGTGGTGATGGGGTGAAGGGGAAGATTTATAGGCTGCTGGTTTTCCCGCTCAATTCTGAGGGTCAGCGTATTGCCCAGTCTCCATACCTCCTTTTTGGAAATGCTTGCCCATGCTGATGCAATTCGAGAGGGCTGCCAAAGCGACTCCACTAGCATCAGTGAATTAAAAACGACCACCCACGGAGATAGTCCGGGCGCACCGGAAAGAAGCTCCGTTACCAAGTACTTCCCGTAGGAATAAAAGGCGAGCGTCTGGCTGTGAAAAGGCTCTTTGGGGAAGCTTGGGGGCGGAGCAAAATCATCATTGACGACAATCTCGGGAGTGATTCCGATCAGCCTGGCTTTGGGAACGATTGCCACCAGAGGAAAATTACAGGGGGGTTGTCTTAGAGACGGCCAATCAGCCGGGACTACCTCTGCGTAGACATCGCCCAGCAACGGGCGCAGAGATTCGAGCGCCTCCGCAGGTGACAACCCTGCCGCCGCATGAAATGTAGCAGCCGCCTCCCGCGCATGCCCAGTGATCACCCTTATTAATGGCGCGAACACTCCCCGCTTCACCAATTCCGAAACAATAAAATGGCGTCCGCCGTTTTTTGCGATTCCAGATTCAGTGCCATCAATGGATTGCCGCTCCAACTTGACGGGATGAAGGGTTGCGCCATTTTCAACCTCAACAGTAAAGAAGACGGGTGCAAATGGTTTTTCAAAATTTGCAATCCTATTTATTCTTGCTGCCACCGCTGGGCAATCCTTGGCAAGCCTTTTTGCCAACGACCGGGTCGCAGCAAGATGGCCGTCAAGCAAGGAATTTAGGGAGGATGTCTTCGAAATTATTCGGGTGGAGTTATTTTTCGTCAGCTTGTCGTTGAGCTGAAAGTACTCTGGCGAGGAATAGAGCGAAGTGAAGTTAATTCTTTCCATTTTGCTACCCCGATGTCCACTAAGGATGACAAAAGCCTGGGCGCTCAGCTCCGCAAGTCGGTTGAAATTCTTGACGAAGTTGAATATGGGCATGCGCGGAGTAACCCTGCCAACAATACTGGTCATCTCTTCGTGGATCTTCTGGAGCGCATTTCTAATCGTCTCTGGCTTTGGGCAAAGGGGCGAGCCCACATGCCGTGGATCGGGTGTCGTAACACATTCGCCAAAGCCGAGATAATCGAAGGCATCACCTACTGCTTTAGCGATGGCATCCTCGTGAATACACAAATAGTCAAGCTCGGCAGGAGCGCTGAAGCGTAGATCAAGGCTGGCGAGCGCGGTTAAAACCGCGTTGCGGCTCACCTGATAAACCACCGCGCCGAAGCTATATGCGATGCGCGCCGAATAGCCGACAGGTATTTCTGAAGCCGCGCCACCTGAGCGCAGGAATCGTCCATATGCAAACAAGACGTCTTCCGTATGTGCGTTTTCACCGAACAGAAATTCCAGTAAAGTGCTAGAAGATTCACGGCGTGCGTCAATAGCATTTAGCGCAGCAGCTACTAACTTTGGCAACGGCAGTCGGACGATTTGACTGGGCTGATACCCCCCTGCCCAGATCGCTGCTGTTGTGTCCCCTCGAGGCACAATCTCTGCCAGATGCCAGCAGACATGAGCGGTAGCGACGTCTATCCAGATGTCGTTATTCGGCGTCAGAGGAAGCTTCAATGCCAAGCGAGGTGGCAGTGCAGCAACCATTGACACTGTAGACAAAATTGCATACGCACAAAAACTCTTGTCGCCGAAACTGCCCGGGACGTGGGCTAGGGCAGCTTTAAGCAAGGGCGGGGTGAAGATATCCCAATTTGCCAAGCCTAAAACATGCGGCCACGGCGCACGGGTCGCACGCGCAACCTGCCAGCGAATAATGGAATGATTTTTTTCCAATACTTCTTCCGCCGGCTCCTGCCTGTCATTGGAGCAATCTCGATCCTCCGTTCTCTTATTGCTTTCAGCGTGTAGACCGGGACGGAATTCTTGTTGTAGTAGATCTGAGTCGGGACTCGAAGCTGAGGGGCGAACGGGAAGAACACATGTGGCTGCATAGCCGGCCAAAGATCGCAGTAGCTTTACAACTGGATCATGACGTTCCTCCTTGGCAAGTTCCTCGAGTACCGTGCTATCGGGCTTGATCAAAGGGATAATATCTTTCCAAAATTGTGCGTGACGTCCGCGACGAGCACCACAATCGACCAAAATCCTGAGCGAATCAGAAATGCTTTCGCCGATTTTTTCCCCTTTGCCCATGTGCCAAAGCAGCGTCAGCCCGAGAGCTTGGCGAACTTTTTTAGCATCTGCGATGGAGTGAGCCTTCTCTACGGCTGAATGCCATAGCGCATAACTCTGCGACAATGGTTTTAGGTCGGGGCGGCTTCGTACTACGGACGGCAGCGTCGTTGAAGCAATCAGGCATGCACGAGCGCTTTTGACGGCGTAAACGATGTGGGAAATATCGATCGAGCTCTGCATCTGCGTCCACGCCAGTGCCAGAGCTTCGAGCGAGTCAATTGCCAGGCTGAAAGCCACTAAAAAGCCCTGTCCGGCTGCAGGGCAATGAATAGCCCAGGCGATGCGCTTGGCAAGAAACAGTTCGTCACCGCTTAGTTCCCTGTCCAGCCAAGGGAAGGCTGCACTCTCAGTATTGCTCACTGGTACTAACTCCGCGCTCGATTTGGCACAGGCTCTGACGGAAAAAAGCCCATCGCCCACAAAGTTGATTTATGGATAAGTTCGTCCGCCTAGATGAAGGCTTGCCGGGCGTTGTATTTCTTTTCATCGTTGCCGAAGTTTGTTGCAGTTGACTTGGTGGACGATATCACCGCTTCGCGTGAGGAATAGTTCTAGGGACGTCTAATTTGAGGGCGGCTAAAATAAAATCATGCAGCACAGGGGTGGCTTGATCAGAAAGTGAGTTTTTTGAGTTTCGTTTCGCATGAAATCTATCGGAAAACAAACGATTTCAAAGCGTTTTCTCATTTTCTAGATTGGAAAATGGAATTAGTTTCAAAGCGGCAAAACCGGACTTTATTTTCCAATTCAGATTTTCAAGTGTGAAATCTCAATATGTTTTAGCGAATGGAAATTTGATACGCCAGACGTTCTGTCGCGTAGCCAGTCGCCCATGGGATTGGGATAGGTTTTTTGATGTTGGAGCGTGTACGCAGGGATGCGCGGTCCGTTCAGACGTGTCGATTGGATCAGTCTGATGAGCGCCGCCGCTCGTTGGACGGAGCCGGCTCGGCACGTCAGCCTAGTCCAGAGCCTGATCGAGATCCGTCAGCAGGCGGCACGCGCACCGGCGTAGGTCGATTACAGCGTCTGGCTGTCCAAAACGGCAGCCGATGGATGTGAACTCCGCCCAACGCCCAAGGGCAGCCGCATGCTCAAGTCGGGCACAACAGCCTCAAAGCACTGGCGTTGCGCCAGCGCTGGAGCTGCCGATTGGCGCTTCATGACTCTTGTGCGCCCCAGGACTCTGCCCCCAGCGGTAACTCATTCAACTCTGCCCGCGCCTCCCGCCACGTCGAGTAATGCTCATCAAGCAAGGCGGTAAACCGCTCGCTGTGCGTCGGCTCGACCAGGTGTGCCATCTCGTGCACGACGATGTACTCCAGCAGGTCCTTCGGCTTTTTGGCCAGCTCGGTGTTGAGGCGGATGGTGCGGGTAGCGGGAGTACAGCCTCCCCACTTAGTTTTCATGCGCTGCAGGAAGTAGGCTGAAACCTTGACGCCCAGCCTGGCTTCCCACTTCTCGATGAGCGGCGGCACAGCGGCGTGGAGCTGCGCCCGATACCAGCCCTGCATCACCTCTTCCCGCTTGGCCTGAGGTGTTCCGGGGCGCACGCTGAGGGTGATCTGCCGATGGTCGAGCTTCACTGCGGGTTTAGTGTCCGCCTCGATCACGGTCAGCAGATAGCGGCGCCCCCACAGGTAGTGGCTTTCGCGCTCGACGAACTGTCGCGGCGTCTCCCGGGCCTGGGCACGCAGCTTGGCCTGCTGGTCGCGAATCCAGCCCAGTTTCGAGATGGCGTAAGCGCGGGCCACTTCCAGCCGGGTGGCGGCCGGGGCGACCAGCGTGACGTGACCTTCCGGTGGATGCACCGAGAGATGGACGTGTTTGACGGCCTTGCGGGTGACCGCGATGGCTAATTCACCGATCTGGATCGTTTCGGTCACTGGTAGCCCGGCTGGTTCTTGATGATCTCGAAGAGCGCCTGCGTCGCGTCGCGGTCGCGGTCGAGCAGCGGGAACAGGGCGTTCAGCACCTGCGCTTCCCGTGCCTGGTCGCCATACCAGCCGGCGGGAGCATGCTCCCGGATGGCGGAGTCGATCTTCAGGGCCAGCGCGGCGCGATCTTCGTCGGCGGTGGGGTAGCTGAACTGGGTGGCCGGGATCGAGCCCAGGTTGTTGTACAGCACCGTCGCCTCCTGCAGGCCGTGCAGGCTGGCCGGGATGCCGTCACTGGGCTGCTTGGCGGCTAGCTTTTTGACCAGCTCCTCGGCCTTGCGCAGGAACTCCTCGTAGGCCGCGGTATCGTCCCGGCTCTGTTGGATCAGATCCTCCAGCAGCTGGGACATCTGCGCGTAGAACATCGGGTCGGTCAGCTGGTCCCGGATGATCGTCTGGCGGACGTTGTTGATGATGCCCTCGGCGACGGCGTTCTTCGACAGCTTGCCCCTCTCGTTGAGCTTCTTGGCGATGGCGTCGTGGATGCCGGTCTGGATGATCAGCTCGGTCAGCGATATATCGCCGAGCTCGCCCAATACCTCCGCGTGATCGGCCTGGATGTAGGTGTTGATGAGGTGGCGCATGTCCGCCTCGTAGGGCTTGATGTCGAGCTCTTCGCCAGAGTGCCGCTTGATGGCCGCGCGGACCTCGGCGTAGAACTCGACCTCCCGCTTCAGTGCCCCCTCCTCCGCATCAGAGTAGCCCGCCTCGATCAGGTTCTGGGCCATATCAGCGTAGGCACGGGTAAACAAGGCCACCGCCTTGTAGAAGGACACCCGCAGCGGTTCGGTCGTGTTCAGTGCCTCGGGGTCGGCAGCGTCACCGCAGAAGTAGCGCAGGAACTGCTCCATCTCGCCGGGCTGGGGCACAGGCTCGCACAGGTAGTGCAGCGCCTGGCGGGCATCGTCGAGCTGCTTCCTGCCCTCTTCCAGCCAGTTCTTGAGGCGTACGTTGTTGTCGCCGCCGTCGCCCGCATCGATGTCCAGCTCGTCGGAGCTATACACCGCGATCGCCTGCTGCACGTCGCCGAAGAGTTCCTTGTAGTCGACGATATAGCCGTAATCCTTGTCGTCGCCGTCCAGCCTGTTGGTGCGGCAGATGGCCTGGAACAAGTTGTGGTCGTGTAGTTCGTTGTCGAGGTAGATGTAGGTACAGCTGGGGGCGTCGAAGCCAGTCAGAAGCTTGCTCACCACGATCAACAGCTTGAGGTTGGCGGGTTCCTTGATGAAGCGACGCTTGATCTCGTCCTCGTACTGCTTGGTCGTGTGATTCTGCTGGAGGACGTGCTGGGTGTAGGTGTCGAACTTGTAGCGTTCGTCGCTATTCGGCGGCTCCCGCGAGATCGCGTTGTGGTTCGGCTCGAAGGACGTGACGATGCCGCAGTAGGGGCCGAAGTTCGTGTTCTGGAACAGACGGAAGTAATGGCAGGCGTCGTAGATGGAGGCCGCTACCAGGATCGCCGTTCCCCGGTCGTTATTGAGGCGGGGCTTGAGGCTGAAGTCTTCGATGATGTTGGCGACGATGCGCTGCTTGCGCTCCCCCGCGCTCATCAGTGCCTCCATCGTCGCCCAGCGCTTGCGCAGGATGGCCTTCTGGAAGTTGTTAAGGTTCCGGGTCTTCTGCTCGAACCACCGGTCGATCGCCGCTTGCGAAGTCAGTTGCTGCGGCACATCGCGGGCTTCGTACTTCAGGTCCAGCACCACCTTGTCCGCCACCGCCTGATGGAACTTGTAGGTGTGGATGTAAGTGCCGAAGACGTCCCGCGTCATCAGCTTGTCCTTGCGCAGGAGCGGGGTGCCGGTGAAGCCGATGAAGATCGCGCCTTCCAGCCAGCGCTTCATCTGCCGATTCATGTCGCCGCCCTGGGTGCGGTGGCATTCATCGACGAAGACGTAAAAGCGGCCATGCACGGCCGGGCCGGGGCCTTCCAAGTCGGCCACATCGAACTTGTGGATCAGCGCGCACAGCAGGCGCGGAGTGGTCGCCGCAAGCTTGTGGATGAAGTCGGCCCGGGAAGTGATGCGTGGTGACGGTGAGTTCTCGCCGATCACCCCGGCGTTTCGCATCACGCCGACGATCTGCTTGTCCAGTTCGTCGCGGTCGGTGATGACGAGGATGCGGGCGTCCGGGTCGTGCTCCAGCAGCCACTTGGCGATCAGCACCATCAGGATGCTCTTGCCGCTGCCCTGGGTGTGCCAGATGACACCGCCCTCCTTCTGGGCGATACGGGCCTGGGCCGCCTTCACACCTTGAAACTGGTGCTGGCGCGGGACCTTCTTCTGGCCGGCGTCGAAGATCACGAAATGGCGGATCAGGTCGAGCAGGCGGGCCTTGCTGCACAGCTGGGCCAGCGGGCGGTCGAGCAGCTGGCCGGGCGTGGGCTCGGCGTCGGCCGGTGCCTCATCCTTCCACTCAACGAAGAACTGCTCCGGCGTGCCGGTGGTGCCGTAGCGCAGGCCCTGGGCGTCGCTGCCTGCCAACACCAGCTGCACGGTGCTGAAGAAGCCCTTGTTGAAGATCTCTTCCTGGTTCGTGATGAGCTGGCGCACGCCCTCGGCCACTTCAACCGAGCTGCGCTTGAGTTCGATCACCGCGATGGCAATCCCGTTGAGGTAGAGCACCAGATCTGGCCGGCGCTCATAGCCGCCCTTCAGCGTGACCTCCTCTGCGAGCGCGAAATCGTTGCGCTCCGGCTTGGTCCAGTCGATCAGATGTACCGTCTCGTGGGGCTGGCCGGCAGCAATCTGGACCGGCACGCCATAGCGCAGCAGCTGGTAGGTGCGCAGGTTGGCTTGGTACAGGGTGATGCCGGTCGCGTCGGCGGCGGTTTCGAGCTTCTGCAGCGCGGCGGCGATGTGGGCGGGGGAATAACCCCGGGCCAGGAGGTTGGCCCGCAGCAGTTCGGTCTCGATGGGGCGGTTATCTTCGCGCTGGCTCCAGTCGCCCAGATAGCGGTAACCGAGAAAGTCCGGGCGCGCCTCGTCGGTGAAGAGGGCAGCAACGCGGTTCTGGGTCTGGCGTTCTGGGCGAGTGGTTCTAGGCATCGTCGCGCTCGGGGGTAATCAGTCGGGTCTTGCCGGTCAGCAATTCCTGCATCATACCTTGCTTGAGGAGACGGGTCTTTTCGCGGCGGGCTTCGAGGGCAGCCAGTTCGGTATCCATGTCGGAGAGGACGGTGGCGATTGCAAGTTGTTCTGCGTGGTTGTTTGGTAACAGTACAAGCTCGCTATGGAGATCATTACGATTTACTCCTGGCACACCGCTCTTGCCGCTGAATGCATGAAAGTCAAATCGCTGAAGCAGGTAGAAAACGAACTTCGGATCGTTGCCATGGAAGTCACTGACATAGAGAGTCGTATTCAACGGCCAGAAAGGCTCTGTGACGAAGAATAGCTTACCTATCGTACCGTATCGCCCGGTAATAACCCCCGGAGGACTAACCATCTCGATATCGTGATAGTCCGTAATGCCGGCTGAACTGATTATGGGGATAGGGCCTTGCCGTCGAGCGTGTTGAGGTAAGTCGTGTCCGCGCTGAAATGTTACAACCTCGCCCAACCGCTTAACCTCCCACTCCTCCAAGAACCCCGGGAGACGGGTTTGGCCGGTCAAGAGTTGCTGGATGGTGGCTTGTTTGAGGTCCCGCTTCTTGGCGAGAAGGCGATCCAGACCGGACAGCAGTGCGTCGACGTCGCTCAAGGCGGAGGCGATGGCTCGTTGCTCGAGTGGATCTCTGGGGGCAGGAAAGGTGAACCCTTCCATTTCCCATTTCTGGACATGAACTAAGGCGGAAGCTCCATGAGCTCTTCCCTCTATGAACTCGGTCAGCTTTTTGAGCGCGTGAAAGAAAAAGGCCGGATTAATCTCATAATTATCAACTTGAATTCTCCAGGTGTGATAGTTCAGCAACCCAAGTGGACCCAACCAAAGATGTGGGCCAAACGACGTTCCCCTGCTGCCGGACCAAGCGAATAACAACTGCCCCGTGCTGACTTCAAGCTTTCGATCGTATGAGCCATCAAAATAATTAAATTCGTCCGATCCATTCAGATTCTGAATTCGGATTATCGGCAAACCGGAAGTCTTCCATTCGAACGGTTTGAATCCTCGTCCGTTTATTAGCTTGCAGACTGATCTGATGTCACGTACTTCCCAATCGTCCGGGATAGTCCCCGCCTCCGTTTGCTTGTACCCCGACTTCACCTCCATCCCCTCCCCATCTTTTCAAGATGTCCCTCGACGCGGGTTGCGAGCATCGCCACCTCGTCGGTGAGTACAGGCAGCGGCGCTGCGTAACGCTCCGCCAGCTTGCGGATGCGCCCAGTCAGGGTCTGCGAGACGCGATCCAGTTCGCCCTGCACCGCAGCCGACAGGTGAGCCATCCACTTGTCGTCCACAACCAGCGTCTTGATCTCCGCCTCGCTGAGCTGGGCATAGTGCCCATAGGCCTGCGCGTCGAGAGTTACTTCAGCCGCCTTGAGCTGCTTCTTGAGCGCGGCAATCTGCTCGGTCAGGGTCTGCCATTCTTTCAGCACGTTCAACTCGTCGGCACCATCCGGGTCCTTGCCGATCTCGCGGACGCGCTCCTTGACGACGGCAACGGTGATGCTGTCGAAGCCGGAGAAAGCTGCGTCCTCGCCGCTGTGTTCCTCCTCCAGTTCGGCGAGGCGGGCTGTGTTGGCGTCCAGCTCGGCCTGCTTCGCGTCGATGGCGGCCTGCTCGGCGGAGAAGTAGCGGGCGACGATGTAGGGCTTGGGGATCAGCTCGCAGGTCCAGCCCTTGTCCTTCGTCTTGCCCTTCTTGTCGGTTTCGATGATGCGGGTCGGCTTGGCCACCCAGCCGTCGGCGGCGATCAGGTAGGCGTCGTCCTGCATCGTCTCGGCCCAGTAGTCCATCAGGTGCTGGTAGAGGTCGTAGGCGTCGAGTAGCGGCGCCTCGCGGAAGCGCGCCAGCAGGTCCTCGGCGATGGTCTCGATCAGCACCTTGGGGTGGTCATCCTTGTCGAAGGCGGTGAGGTGCGGCGTGGTGGCCTCACGCCAGTCGATGAAGCGCTGGGTTGCTGCCTGGTTGAAGGCAGCGAATTCCGGGTGGCCGAGGATAGTGGGCTTGAGTTCGGTGGGCGCCAGCTTGAGGCGGGCGTAACCAGGGCGTAGGGCATCGAAGAGCGCCGACTGCAGGCCGGGCATCACTTGCCAGTAGGCGTCCAGCGCGTCCAGGTCGCGCTCGGGGATGCCGCCGTTCAGGTGGGCGTCGATGTCCTGGATGTCCTCCGGCTCCGTGCTGTCGATGTAGCGCGGCAGGTTGAGGTTGAAGCCGTTTTTCGGGTCGGCGATCTCGTCGAAAGGCACCATGCGGGCGTAGCGCGGGGTATCGATCTGACGGGTGAAGGTGTCGACGATCTTGTGGATGTCCTGCTCACGCAGGCGATTCTTGTTGCCGTCCTTGATGAAGCCCTTGCTGGCGTCGATCATGAAGATGCCTTTACGTGCGGCCGCGTTCTCCTTGTCGAGCACCAGGATGCAGGCGGGGATGCCGGTCCCGTAGAACAGGTTGGCCGGCAGGCCGATGATGCCCTTCAGAATGCCGGAGCGGACCAGCTTCTCGCGGATCACTGCCTCGGCGTTGCCGCGGAAGAGCACGCCGTGGGGCAGGATGCAGGCGGCCTTGCCGGTGCTCTTCATGGACCGGATGATGTGCAGAAGGTAAGCGTAGTCGCCCTGCTTTGCGGGCGGCTCGCCCCACTGGAAGCGCTGGTAGAGATCGTCGGACGGGGTCAGGCCGGTGCTCCAGGCCTTGTCGGAAAACGGCGGATTGGCGACCACGTAGTCGTAGGTGCGCAGCTGCTCGTCGTCCTTGAACTTGGGCGCAGCCAGGGTGTTCCCCGACTGGATGTTGGCTGTCGGGAAGTCGTGCAGGATCATGTTCATCCGCGCGAGGCCGGCCGTGGTGACGTCCTTCTCCTGACCTTCCAGCGTGATTGCCTTGCCCGCAGCGGCAGCCACCTTCAATAGCAGCGACCCGGAGCCGCAGGTCGGGTCGTAGGCGATAGTGGAGGCCTTGGTGTTGTCCGGCCCGATGCCGATCACCTTGGCGATGACGCGGCTCACCTCGGACGGCGTGTAGAACTGACCCTTGCTCTTGCCGCTCTCGCTGGCGAAGTGACGCATCAGGTACTCGTAGGCATCGCCCAGGATGTCGTCGTGCTCGGCGCGGTTCTGGGAGAAGTCGAGCTCCGGCTTCTGGAAGATGCCGATCAGGTTGGAGAGCTTCTCCACCATGTCCTTGCCTTCGCCGAGCTTGTTCGGATCGTTGAAGTCGGGGAAATCGCTCTTCGACAACCGGGCGTTGGCGCTGACCAGCGGGGCGATGATCTGGGTATTGAGTCGGCCCTGAAATATTCAATTTGCCGCCTCCAGCCGCCAGCCTGACGGCCGGG